>NZ_JBFAUP010000007.1:0-266309 GCF_040679335.1 Streptomyces sp. NPDC052299
GGGGCGGGCCGGGTCGTGAGCCGGGGGGCGCGGGTGGGGCCGGGGGGGCGGCTGTCCCGGGACAGCCGCCGGCCGGACGGTGGGCCGGTGCTAGGCGCAGCTGATGCCGATGCAGACCGTGTTGAGGACCGTCAGCAGGCCGACGCACTCACAGGTGGCGGAGAAGCCCGCTTCGGCGCCGACGGGGTCGGTCTCGGGGAGGGCGTGGAGGTGGGCGAGGAGTTCGAGGTCCTGGGTCTGGTTTTCCATGGTTCTCTCCTTCTTCTTGTGGTTCGGCGGCAGGTTCTCTGCCGCTCAGCCCGGCAGCTGGGCGAGCCAGTGCCGGGAGCTCGGGTGGCGGAGACGGAGGATGAAGGCCAGGATTCCGGCCGATCCGTCGCTCCAGCTGGTCGAGACGTCTCCGTACTCGTTGGGGAAGACCAGGTGCCGCTGGCGGCGGGCGCCTTCGGTGACGGCGAGGCGGCCCATCGCTTCGGCCATGGCGCGGTGGGAGGGCTCCCCCGTGGCGGCGCTCAGGTCGAGCAGGAAGTCGCCGTTGCCCGCGAGCCCGTGGCACTGGGACAGCGGGGCCCGGGAGGCACGTTCGGTGACGGCCGGGGCGCTGCGGCGGGCGAGGTCGCCGAACCGGTCGTCGCCGGTGACCTGCCAGAGCCGTACGAGGAAGGTGCCGATGCCGGCCGAGCCGTGGCACCAGTACGGGGCGGTGGGTTCGTCGCCGGCCTGGGCCGGCCACTGGACCGCCTCGCCGATCCGTACGGCGCTGTGCAGGAGGTGTTCGCCGACCTCCACCGCCAGCCGCAGGTGGTCCTGGCGCCCGGAGGCTGCCGCGCCGCACAGGAGGAAGCAGCCGATGCCAGCGGAGCCGTGGGCGAAGCCCAGGTACTCCTTGCCGCCCTCGCCGGATACGGCTTCGGCGGGGATTGGCCAGCTCACCGCCGACGGGCCGCGCCGCGCGGCGGTCGCCAGCCGGTCGGCCGCGTCCTCGGCCAGGGCGGCGAAGCGTGGGTCTCCGGTGCGCTGCCAGAGGTGGAGGGCGGCCATGCCGCTCCCGGCGGTGCCGTGGGTGATGTCGTGGTGGAGCGTGGACTCCTGCGGGGTCAGCGCGAGGGTGAGCGCGTGGTCGATGAGCGCCCGGTCGGCGAGGGCCCGGCCGGCTTCGTAGAGCGCCCAGGCGGTGCCGAGGTCTCCGAAGTGCAGGCCGGGGCGGGTGGTCGGCAGGTGGGTGCGGTCCGCGATCCAGTGGCCGGCCGCCGCGAGGACTTCGGGCAGGCGTGGGTCCCCGGTCAGTTCGAAGTACCGCGTCAGGACGGCCAGGGGTCCGGCTGCGCCCTGTTGCACGGTGCACGGGTTGGTCTCGCCGGCCGCGGTGGACACGGGCCAGAGGCGCCGGTCGTCGTCGGGGGTCATGGTGTCGAGCAGGTGGTCGACGAGTCCGTCCACGGCTTGGTCCAGGTCCCCGGACCGTACCGCCGGTGCGGTACGCGTGGGGCGGGCGGTATCCGGTGCGCGGAGGGCTTCGCGCGCCCGGCGCGTGTCCCAGCGGGCGGCGGGCTCGTCCTGCATCAGCCCGGTGATCATCTCGGCCAGGGCGCCCGGGGGTTCGGCGGGTCCGCAGGCGGCGAGCCAGGCGGCGAGCCGTTCCTCGCCGGTCCTGGTGGCGGGTTCCTCGGGCAGCAGGTTGGGCACCTTGCCGGTGAGGACGAAACACGCGGTGGCGCCGAGGCTGTAGTAGTCGGCCGTCACGGACACCGGCGCGTCCCTCAGGCGCTCGGGGGCACTGAAGCCGGGGGTGCCCACGCGGGTGGGCAGGCAGGAGCCCGTCTCGTCGGCGGCGAGTTCCAGGTCGATGAGGCGCAGTTCGCCGTCGGGGCGGACCATGACGTTGCCGGGTGTGAAGTCGCGCAGGACGCAGCCGTGGGAGTGGGCAGCCGTGACGAGCTCCACGAGCCGGGCCACCAGGGCCCGTGCCTCACGGCGGTACTCCTCGCCCCCGAGGTCGCGGAAGCGCTCGGCGACCCAGGTGCGCAGGCTGACGCCGGGGATCTCGCTCTGGGCCAGGAACAGGTGCCGGCCGTGCTCGAAGAGGGCGAGGGCGTCCGGGGCGAGCCCGGTGCCCTTCAGCCTGTCCAGCATCCGGGCCTCGGCACGCAGCCAGTCGCGGACGTCGCGCCCGGAGGCGTCGGCCTCCACATGGGGCCGGGTCTCCTTGATGACGACGGGCGCGCCGGTGGAGACGTCGGTGCCGCGGTAGACGCCGCCCTTGTTGGTGTGCCGGATGGCCTCCCGTACCGCGAAGCGGCCGCCGAGCAGGACGGGGTCGCTCGCCGCCTCCGCCGCCGGGGGCGGCAGGGGCACCGTGGCGGGGAACGGACAGACGGCCCACGGGGGCGGTGCGTAGTGGCCGCTGCGCTCGTCCTCCACGGGGTTGCCGTCGGGGTCCTCGATGTACCAGATCAACAGGCCCTGGTCCGAGAGCCGTTGCCGCCCGGTGAAGGCGCCGTAGCGGTAGTGCACCAGGCTGTACGGGGCGTAGGGCTGGTCGGAGAGGATGCGCGGGCCGGCGAGTCCGGCCGTCGCCGTGTGCAGTTCGCGTGCGAGGCGGACCGCGTCGGCGTCGGAGCGCGGGTAGACGGTGAGGAACTTCCCGGAACTGCCCCGGGGCGTCGCGCGGGAGTTGAGGGTGCTCACCTGGTCGAGGGACCGGGCGAACTTGAACGCCGAGGTGTCCGGCAGCAGGACGTCCAGGGCCCTGACGAGGACGGTCGGTGCGGAGGCGGCCGTTGCCGAGAGGTGGAGCTTCCAGCCCTGGTCGCGCCGGGTCGCGGAACGGGGGGCGACGCGGCACCATGCCTCGTCGGTCCGGGTCGTCCAGCAGTCGCCGGTGCGGGTGGCCTGAAGTGCTCGGTTCAGAAGGCTTTCGAGTGCGGCTTCGGTCGCGTGGCTCGTCATGTGGGGTGTCCCTCCAACGGTGAGTACCGCTGGTCGGAAATTGCCCATGTCACGTGAGCTCGGAACGCGCCCGAGCCGGAATCACCTGCTCCAGCGAGCGTGGGGGGTCGCTGCTGACCGGGTCCGGCGGCGCCCGGCGCATGTGGAGGCGCACGCCCGGAGAACCGTCTCCCGACCCCCGGGCACCGGTCCGGGGGCGTGGCATAGGAAGATACGGCTCATGGCGGAAGACGAGCGGTCGGTCGGCTCCGAGAAGCGGGCCGACGACGTGGTACTGATCCGGGTCCGGGGCAACCTGGACGGGTGGTCGGGCAGCGGCGAGCTGTCGGCGGCGCTGACCGGGGCGGTGGCGGACGGGGGCGTGCGTACGGTCGTCGACCTGTCCGCGGTGACGTTCGCGGACTCCGCGGCGCTCCACTCGCTGCTGGGCGGTCAGCGGGAGCATGTGAAGGCGGGCGTGCCGCTCGTCCTGGCCGGTCCGCTGCAGTCCGGAGTGCGCAGGCTCTTCGAGGTCACGGGCACCGTCGGCGCGTTCCGGTTCGCGGACGACGTCGAAACCGCGCTCACGTGCTGAGGGCGCCGGTCCGCCGGATCGGGGGCGTATGCCGGTGGCGGTAGAAGCGGGCGGGGAAGCGGAAGGGCTGCTGGCGGCCGTTCCCGGGAACGCGGCGGCGGCGCGGGCGATCGTGACCGAGCTGCTGGCCGGGCACTTCGGGGCCGCGCTCGACGCGTGGCCGCCCCATGTGGTGGACGACACGCTGCTGGTGACGTCCGAACTGGTGACCAACGCCTTCCGGCACGGCGGCCGGCTGACCGCGTTCGAGGCCGAGGTCACCGGGGACGGGCTGCGCATCACCGTGGGAGACGCCAGCAGCGAGAGCCCGGCGGAGCTGCCCGCGACGGAGCCCCGGGTGCGGGCGGAGGCACCCAGGATCGGTGGCTACGGCTGGCCGCTGGTGCGGATGCTCGCCAGCCGGGTGTCGGTCGGCGTCCACCCGGGCGGCAAGCGGATCACGGTGGTGATGGCGCTGCCCGCGCCGGCGTGACGGGGCGCGGCCGGAGGGCTGTCAGTCGGTCGTCTCGGTCAGTCCGTCCGCACCTCTCGACTCCTCGGTTCGCGGGGCGAAGAGGTGCCGTGTTCCGGTGATCCTGAGCATCCGCTCCATGGCTGGCGGCGGGTCGTCCAGAACGAGGGTGATGCCGCGCGCGGCGGTGCGGCGGTGGACCATCAGCAGGGTGGCGAGCCCCATCGAGTCGCAGAGCCGGAGCCCGGAGCAGTCCAGGCGCAATTCGGCCGGTCCGGGGTCGGCGTCCACGCAGGCCGTGGCTCGTGTCCCGAACGCGTCGCTGGTGTCGTAGTCGAGCACTCCCGCGAGGCGCAGCCGGGTGGTTCCGCCGTCCGTTTCGACGGTGAGGCTGAGGGACGGGACGCTCATGCGGGTGCTCCGGGGTGTGCTGCGGTGGCGTCGGCCAGTGCGGCCCTCGCCCGCTCCAGCGGTCGGACGGCCCGGGGGAAGTCCTTGAGCTCGGCCGCCAGGATGTCCAGGACGGGCCGCAGGGAGTGGGCGGGGACGCGGCGGGCGGTGAGGATGCCCGCGGTCCACGTGATGAAGGTGGTGAACAGTTCGTCGTCGTCGGTGTAGATGGCCACGGTCAGGAATTCCACGATGTGCGCGATGTCCTCGGCGGTGCGCTCGCGCTGCGCATCGGTGTACGTGGCCATGGCGGGGACCAGCTCGTCCAGTCGCGTCAGCACCTGCTTGACCAGTTGTCCCTGCGACCGCGCGACCAGGGTGTACTCCTGGTCGACCAGATGCGGCAGGTCGTCGATCTGCTGCCGTACGTCGGCCGGGGCCGGCGGGACGAGCCCCGCGGCCAGCAGGTCCGCAGCGGTGCGGGCGTCGGGGGCCCAGGCGTTCGCGCCGAGCATGCGCGCGAAACGGCCGTCGGGCCCGAAGGCCGCCCCTCCTGCGAGGACGGGCACTCCTACGGACTGGCAGGCGGTGATCGCCGCATGGGCGGAGGGCAGCCGGGTGGGGAGGGAGGACGAGAGGGCGACGACGTCCGCGCCGGTGTCGTGGAGGTGGGCGACGAGATGAGGGGTGGGGACCTGGGCCCCCAGGAAGTCGACCTGCCAGCCCCGCAGGGTGAGGACTTCGGCCAGCAGGCGGGCGGGCAGGGAGTGCCATTCCCGCTCCACGCAGGCGACGGTGACCTTCCCGTGCCGGGGCGTGGCCCGGGCGGCCGGGTGGTGGGCGAGCGCGGTGATCACCCGCTCCACTATGGCGCTGGCGGCGTGCTCCTGGGCCACGGTGAGGCGGTTGGCCGCCCACTCGGTGCCGACCCGCGCCTGTACGGGCGCGATGAGGTCCAGAAGTACCGTTTCGACGGGCATCCCGTCGTCGAGGGCGCCGGTGACGAGTCCGGCCGCGGCGAACTCGTCACGGTCGAGGGCGGCTGCGGCGAGGAGGCGGTCACGGAGTCCGGGCAGGCATGTTGTCATGCGGTGTACCTGCCCCGGGTGTGCCCGTCCACCGCGCTGAGGTGGGTGGTCCGGGGCGCGGTGATCGCGACGACGGCCATGTCGTCGTGGCCGCCGCCCCGCACCCACTCGGCGGCGAGCATCTGGATGCGCTCGACCACGGCCTCGCCGGGCATGTCCGCGCATTCCGACAGCGCCCGCTTCAGCCGGGCCTCCCCGAACATCTCGTCGCCGAGCGGGCCGCCCCGGGCCTCGGTGAATCCGTCGGTGTAGAGCAGGCACGTCTCGCCGGGTCGCAGGACGGTTTCGGCGGTGCGGGACTCGATGTCGGGCAGCGCTCCCACCAGGGTGCCCCGGGTCCGGATCTCCTCGACCCGTCCGTCCGCCCGCACCACCAGGGGTACGGGATGCCCGGCGGCCGTGAGCCGCAGGCGCACCAGGTGCTCCGTCCGCCGGACCGAGGCCAGGACCATGGTGGCGAAGCGGGTGTGGTGGGAGTTGAGGAGCGCGTCGTTGAGGAGCCGCAGCACTCGCTGGTGGTCGTCCGCCATGGGGATGAGCGCCTGGAGGGTGTTGCGGATCTTGCCGGTGAGCACGGCCGCGTCGAGCCCCTTGCCGCACACGTCCCCCAGGACCACCAGCGAGGAGCCCTCCTCTTCGGCGCCAGCCGGGTGGACGTCGTAGAAGTCTCCCCCGACGCGCTCGCGGGCGGCGGCGGGGCGGTAACCGCCGGCGAACTCGACGCCGTGCACGCGGTGCAGCCGGGGCGGCAGCAGGTCCTGCATCAGGGTGCGGGTGATGGCGCTCTGCTCGGCGTACAGGTGGGCGGCCGACAGGGCGGCCCCGGCGCGCGCGGCGAACATCCGCGCGACGCCCTGCTCGTCCTCGGTGAACTGGCCGCCGCTCCGCAGCAGCACCAGGGCGCCCGCGGGAACGCCCTGGCCGGGCAGGGGCGCGACGGCGACCGAGGTGATCGTGCCGGTGTACCCCTCGGGGATCACCCACGCGGGAAGCGACGCGGGGTCGATCCAGCGCGAGGGTACGGGCGGGAAGCCCTGGAGCGCTTCGTCCAGCCCGGGCACCTCGGACGGGTCGGCCGCGACGAGGGCGCGCACGGTCTCGCGGCCGGCGACCGCGTGGGCCAGGGGCAGCTTGTCCCCCTTCGCGGGAGAGACGACGACCGCCGCCTCGGCGAGGTACTGGGAGGCGAGCCGGGCCGTCGCGGAGACGCACCGGTCGGTGTTCAGCGAGGCCAGCAGGACGTTGGACGCCTCCGCGAGGAACGCGGTCCTTTCGCGCTCGGTGGCCAGTGCCTCTTCGGCGAGCCGGCGGTCGGTGTCGTCCACCAGCCACCACACCGCGTCACCGTTGTCGCCGGGGCCGGCGTGTGCCTGGTAGCTGCGTCCGGCGATCCACCCGGACGCGGGCGGGGCCGTTGCCGCGTGAGGGCCGGCGGACGTGCCCGCCGTCGGATCGCGCAGCTCCCGGTCGGCCCGTGCGAGCCAGGCCGGGACCGCGTCGGCCATGGTGGCCCCCGGACGTGCGTCCGGGAGGAGCCGGGAGGCCGCGGGGTTCAGCCCGGTCAGCACCCCGTTCGCACCGCTCTCGAGCACCGGGTACGGGGCCGTGGACCAGGCGCCGGATGCCGGGCGTTCGTCGGTTTTCGTAACGGGATTTCCCTGGGGAGGAGCCATGAGGGGGGACCCGCCTGCGGCGAGCCGCACCACCTTCCAACTGGACGGACAAACATTGCCTTGCGGCAACTATCACGCAGGGCCGCCCCCGATGGCAATCGACCCGGTCGCCGCGCAGGTGACGCAGCGTCACACCTCTACCGTCCGCGCACGCCCTCGGTACGTGACGTTCACGACGCCTTCACCGGTTCCCTGCCGCGGTCCGTCTCGTCCTGCACGAGGAGGGTGAGCAGCGAGGCCACGGACAGACCGGCCTCCGCGGGGTGGCGCAGCACCTTGTCCGGCTCGATGCGGTACGTGTTCGCGCGGCCCTCTCGCGTATGGGAGAGGTATCCGTCCTGTTCGAGGTCCGCGATGATCCGCTGGACCGCGCGCTCCGTGAGCCGGCAGCGCGCGGCGATGTCACGGATCCGGACGGTCGGGCCCTCGGCGATGGTCGCCAGTACGCGTGCGTGGTTGGTGATGAACGTCCATCCGGCGTGGGATTCGGGTACTCCAGACATGCCTCCATCTAAGCGCGGCCCCTTGCCCGACCTCAACTACATGACATACTTTTCGTGTATTCATTGACATGGTGAGAGTCACAGGAGGCTCGGGGTGTCCTACGGCAATGCCGTCCCGGCAGCGCGCATGAGCGGGGCCGGGGCAAGCGGTGCACCCTCGGCGGGCCCGCCCCAGGCCGAGGTGACGCAGTACGCACAGCACGGCGCATGGGTCGTCGCGGCTCATGGCTCGTGCGACGCGCAGTCGATCGCGCGACTGGAAGAGGCACTGACCAGAGCGGCCTGGACGCAGCCGAAGGTGGTTCTGGACGCCTCCGGAATCACCTTCGCGGATTCGTCGCTGCTGAACCTGCTGATCCTCACCCATCGGACGGTCGCCCTGCGTGTGGCCGGCCCCGGGCCCCACCTCCAGCGCCTGCTGCGGATCACGGGCCTCGACGCGGTCCTGTACGTACGGGCCACGGTCGAGGAGGCGGCCACCTGCTGACCGGCGGAGTGGCGCGAGGGCACCCTTGACCTGAAGTGCGCTTGAGTTTCTAGCGTGTTCCCCAGTTCATCACCTGACGACGGGAGCACACCATGATCCTCGTGACCGGAGCCACCGGAAACATCGGAAGCGCCTTACTGCGTGAGCTGCACGCGCAGGGGGCGGGGCCCCTGAGGGCTCTGACCCGTGACGCCTCGCGGGCCGCGTTCCCCGCCGGGATCGAAGTCGCCGAGGGCGATCTCTCGGTGCCGGAGTCCCTGGAGTCCGCCCTGAAGGGTGTGCGGTCGCTGTTCCTGCCGTCGCGCGTGGGGCCGGACGCGGACATCATCGCGGCGGCGCGGCGGGCAGGCGTGGAGCACGTGGTGCTGGTGTCCTCCATCACGGTGCTGACCCATCCGCACCTCGGCCCCGCCGCCGAGAACCTGGCGGTCGAACGGCTGCTCAAGGACAGCGGCATGGCGTGGACCATCCTGCGGCCGACCCAGTTCGCGTCGAACGCGCTGCTGTGGGCCTCCTCGATCCGCGCGGGGGAAGCGGTCCGCGCCCCGTTCGCGGATGCGGGGCTGCCCACGATCCATCCCTCGGACATCGCGTCGGTGGCCCGGGTGGCGCTTACCGAGCCCGGCCACCGAGGGCGGGCGTACGCCTTGACCGGTCCGGAGCCGATGCCGGCCCGGCAGCAGGTGGAGGCCGTGGCGGCGGCGATCGGGCGCACGGTGCCGTTCACGGAGATCGGGCGGCAGGAGGCCCGCCGGTGGATGGCCGGTGTCGTCGGCGAGGAGGACGCGGACGCGGTGCTCGACGTCATGGGCGGAGACGCCAACGAGGAACTGCTGGCCGTGCGCGACACCGTCCGGCACGTCACCGGCGAGCCCGCCAGACCGTTCCGGCAGTGGGCCGCCGAGCACGCCGGCGCCTTCCGTTGAGACGGGACCCTCTCCAGGTGCCACACCTTGTCACGCCTATCGTTTTACGATAGCTTTCCATCGTTGCTCGATGGAAGGTGAATCATGGGACGACTGACCGTGGGCGCTCTGCGCGCCATGCTCGTGATGGTGTGCGCCGGCACCCTGTTCGTACAGGCGGGCATGGCGTGGGCACTGATCAGCGGGAACGATCCGGAGGACGGGTCGATGCCGCTGACGCCGTTGCGGGTGCTCACGATCCTGGGGATGATCTCGGTCCAGGTGGTCACCGTCTGCGTCTGGCGGCTCGTGGCAATGGCTCGGCGCGACACGGTGTTCTCCCCCGCCGCCTTCCGTTACGTGGACGGCGTGATCGGCGCAATCTCCTCGGCCGCCCTCGTGTGGTTCGTCGTCACGGCCGTCAACGCGCCGGGACAGCGGGACGACCCGGGGGTCACCGTCATCATGGCCGGGGTGGGCGTGGGCATTCTGGGGGTCGCGCTCATCGTGCTCGTACTACGGGCGCTGCTCGCCCAGGCCGCGCGGATGCGGGCCGAGTTGAACGAGGTGATCTGATGCCGATCACCGTCGACATCGACGTCATGCTGGCCCGACGGAAGATGTCCGTGGGCGAGCTCGCGGACCGGGTGGGGATCACACCCGCCAATCTCGCGGTGCTCAAGAACGGCCGCGCCAAGGCCGTGCGCTTCACGACGCTCGCCGCTCTCTGCGAAGTGCTCGACTGCCAGCCCGGCGACCTGCTGCGCTGGCGGCCCGAGGAGGCGGTGAGCGAGTAGCCCTCGTCCAACAGGCCCCGGGGGGTGCGGATTTCCGCCGCCCGGGGCCTTTTTCGCGTCCGGCCGGGGAAACCTCTTGCGCAATGGTCAAGAAACGTTGACCATTGTGCGCATGCCAACCGACGACGTCCCCGAGACGTTTCATGTGACCACCGACGAACAGCTGCGCGCGGTCTCCAACCTGACGCGCCACCGGATCATGGCCGTGCTGCGCTTCGAACCCGCGACGATCACGCAGATCGCCGAGCGGGTCGGCCTCGCGAAGGGGAGTTCCAGCTATCACGTGCGGCTCCTGGAGCGGGCCGGCCTGGTGAAGGTGGTACGGACGCGCAAAGTGCGGGGCGTCATGGAGCGGTACTACGCGATGGCCGCGCGGTCGATCGAGCTGCCCGACCCCGGCGACGGCGGGCCGGATGTGCTGATGCGGCACGCGGTGGCGGACCTGGAGGCGTCACCGGCGGGCGGCGAACGGCACGTACGGATGGCGCATCTCCGCCTCACCGACGAGCAGTTCGCCGAGCTGGGGGCGCGGTTGCAGGCGCTGGCGGACGAGTACCGGGAGCTCTCCGACCCCTCCCTGCCGGACACCTCGCTCGTCTTCGCACTGTTTCGGCCCGCGCCCGTGCGGCAGACCGAAGGGGACACCAAGTGAAGTTCATTCAGACGAAGTTGCCGGCCGGATTCGGACGGCTGTGGACCGCCCAGACGGTCTCCTCGCTCGGTGACGGCGTCACACACGCCGCGCTGCCGCTCATCGCGCTGACGCTGACGCGCGACCCGATGGCCCTCGCCGTCGTCACGGCCTCGGGCACGCTGCCGTGGCTGCTCTTCGGGGTCCTCGGCGGTGCGCTGGTGGACCGCTGGGACCGACGGCGCACCATGTGGGTGGCGGACACGTTGCGTGCGGTGCTGCTCGCGATACCGGCGGTGGCGGCCGGGCTCGACCTGCTGAGCATTCCGTTGCTGGCCGCCGTCGCGTTCCTGCTCGGCCTGGGTGGGCTCTTCTTCGACACCGCCGCCACGGCCTACCTGCCGGACCTGCTCAGCCGCGACCCCGCGCAGCTGGAGCGCGCCAACTCCCGCTTGCGCGGCGCCCAGACAGCGATGTCCGGGTTCGCCGGGCCGCCCGCGGGCAGCGCGCTGCTGGCACTGGGGCGGGCGGTCCCGCTGGTCGCCGACGCGGTGTCCTTCGCACTCTCCGCACTGCTCGTACGTACGCTGCCGGCCATGCCCCGGCCCGTGCCGGAGGCCCGCGATTCGCTGCTCAAGCAGGCCCGGGCCGGCGCGTCCTACGTCTTCCGCGACCGGTTGCTGCTCGGGCTGGCGCTGCGCCCGGCGGTCGGGAACATCGCCTTCCTCGCCGTGGAGACGGTCCTCGCGCTCTTCGCCCACGACCGCCTCGGCATCGGCACGTACGGCTTCGGTCTGCTGCTCACCGCGGAGGCGACCGGCGGCCTGCTCGGCGCGGCCATCGCCTCGCGACTGGGCCGGGGCCTCGGCACCGGCACCGCCCTGACCTGCACGGCCGCCATCGAGGGCCTGGCGATATTGGGGCTGGCCTCCGCCTCGAACCCGTACGTGGCGGGGCTCGCGCTCGCCGTCTGCGGGGCGGCCATGGGCGCCACGATGGTGCTGGCGCCCTCACTCCGGCAGGCGATCGTTCCGGGACACTTGATGGGACGGGCCGCGTCCACCTCCCGGATGCTCGCGATGTGCGCCGCGCCCATGGGGGCGTTCCTCGGCGGCTGGCTGGCGACCGCGTACGGCATCCGCACCCCGCTCTACGCCGCCGCCGCGCTGCTCCTGACGATGACGGCCGTCACCGCGTCCATGACGAACAACCGTCGCGTCGAAGCGGCGCTGCGTGCGGCCGCCCCGGCCGAGGAGACCGCCCGGGACGGCGCGCCCGACCCGGTGTGAACGTCACCCACCGCCGGGCCGGTCGCACTCACTCGCCCCGCTGCGCCAGCGTGTGGGCGACCAGGGCGTTGGCGTGGCCGTGGCCGAGGCCGTGCCCGGTCTTGAGCCAGGCGACGAGCTCCATGTGCTTGGTCAGACCGGATGCGCGGATCAGGTCCTTCCACTCCTCGATCGGGCGGCCGTACTTCTTCTCGATGGAGGGGAAGTAGCTGGCGGGTCCCTTTACCTGTGCGGTCATGCGGTGCCTCCTTGGGGTGCGGGTGGACGTATTCGTTCCGGGTGCTACGCCTGCCGGCCGCCGAAGAAGGCGGCGAGGACCGGCGCCAGGCTCCGCGCGGCGATGTCGTGCTCCTCCCCAGGAAAGACCCGGAGGGTGAAGTTGTCGCCCGCCGAAGCGAGTTCGCGGGCACCGGCCAGCATGTGCGGATCGCCCACGTCTCCACTGCCGACGAGCACCGGCACGGTCACCGAGGCCCAGCGCTCGACCGGCAGCGGCCGGCCGGACATGGTGTCGCCCATGATCCGGCCGTCGTACGAAAGGGTGTGGGCGACAGCTTCCATGTCCGCCCAGAACGGTGCCTGCCGCATGCCCGCGACCGCCTCGCCGGGCACGCCGACCGCCGCCGTCATGAAGTACGCGACGGCGTCCCCGTACGCCCCGCGGCCGGACAACTCCGTCAGGTGCGCCACGTAGTCGGCGGGCAGCGGCGCCCGGCTGTCGTCCGTGATGAACGGCGGCTCATACAGCGCGAGACGGGAGACGGCGCTCCCCCGGGCCGTCGCCTCCAGGGCGAGCACGGCGCCCGAGGACATTCCGAAGAGCATCGCGGAGCCACCGCCCGGGCCCGCGATGAGCGCGTCGATGTCCTCGATCTCGCGGCGCACCTCGTACGCGGGGCCGTCCCCGCTGTCGCCCCGGCCCCTGCGGTCGTACGTGATCACCGTGAACTCACCGGCGAGCAGCGCGGCGAGTTCCGCGGAGGCGCCGCGGGTCATCAGGGCGCCGCCGACGAGCACCACCGCCGGGCCCGTGCCCTGCTTCTCGAACGCGATGGCCGTGCCGTCGGCGGAGACGACCTTGTCCACGATCCTGCTCATGCGAAATACCCCCAGCGATGCATGGTTGACATGGTTTGTTCCCGGACCGCAGCGCGCCGCGGCCTGGAACTGGACGGTACAGTACTCACAGGAGTACTGATCAGTCCAGTACTCTTCTGGCAGGCAGACGCGGACGTGGAGAGGGAGCCGAAGATGGACAGCCGGTCAGCGCGGAAGCACCAGGCGATCCTGGACGCCGCGACCGATGTGTTCCTGAACAAGGGATACGCGGGCACGAGCATGGACGACATCGCGAAGCTGGCCGCGGTCTCCAAGCAGACCGTCTACAAGCACTTCGCGGACAAGGAGAAGCTGTTCGCCGAAATCGTGCTGGCCACCACGGACCGCATCGACGCCCTGGTCAACCTGGTGGCCGACATCCCCGACGACCCGCAGACCCTCGGCGAGAACCTGACCCGGCTCGCCCGGCAGTTCCTCACGGCTCTCACCCGGCCCCAGGTGATCCAGTTGCGGCGCCTGATCATCGCCAACGCCGACGCCTTCCCGGAGCTCGGCGCGGCCTGGTACGAGCAGGGGTTCGAGCGGGTCCTGGCCACGCTGGCGGACACCTTCCGCCGCCTCACCGATCAGGGACTCCTCAAGACCCCGGACCCGCTGCTGGCCGCCCACCACTTCTCCGGGCTGCTGCTGTGGATCCCGGTGAACCAGGCCATGTTCCACGGCAGTGCCCAGTACACCGACGCCGACCTGGACCGTTTCGCGGACGGCGGCATCAGGGCCTTCCTGGCCGCCTATGCGTGAACCCGCCCCGGCTCAGGGCACTTTGGGGCCGTCGAGGAAGCTGCCATCGGCCGCGTACGGCCAGGCGTTCGAGACGCAGCCGTGGAGGCCCTTGATCTGCTGCATCATCACCGGGGCGGGCCGGCCTGGACCAGGGCATTCGCGGTGGTCGTAGCCCAGCCAGTGGCCGACCTCGTGGTTGATGATCAGTGCCCGGTACTCCTCGGGCGGTCCGGCGAACTCGGGGGAACCGAGCTGCCAACGCTTGAGGTTGACGGCCACCGTCCGCCCGACCCTGCAGTTGAGTTCGCCCTCGGTGTCCAGGCCGCCGGTGGCGCAGATGGCGTCGGCCGTGTCCGGGGTGGCGATGCGGATGACCAGCGTGGCGCTCTCGTCGGCGACCTGCCGGAAGGTGACACCGGCCCCGCGCGCCCAGCCGCGTTCGTCGTCGAGGATCGCGGCGATCTGCCCGGCGGCCTCGTCCGGGTCGACACCCGTGCCGTCCTCGACCTCCACCCGGTACGGCCGCCCCGCCCCGCCGCGGTGCGCGTCGGCCCTCGCGACGGTGAAGGTGCCGGGTCCGGACTCCGGTACGGAGGCGGAACCGTCGGCGGTCGCCTCCGGGGTGGGGTCCGCTCCACGGGGTTCCGGTTTCCCGGCGACGGTGGCCGGCGTCCCGGCCGGGCCAGACGTGCCGGGAAGTCCGCGGCCGGTGAGCAGGAGGACCGCGGCCGCGGCGAGGGCCAGCAGCACCGCCGTGACGGCTGCCCTGGGGCGCCGCCCGCCCGAGGCCCGGTGGCTGCGTATCGCATCCGAGCGGCCGGTCACTTCGCGGCCCCCTCGCGCGGCAGCCACCACCGGGTGGACGCGAGGGCGGCCAGCACGGCGCCGGTCGCGTTGACCAGGACGTCGTCCACCGAGGAGACCCTGTCGAGCCGGAGCACGTACTGCAGGGTCTCCAGCAGGACCGACAGAGCGGCGCCCAGCGCCAGGACGCGTGGCAGCGACGCCAGCGCGGCGTACCGCATCGGGGCGAAGAAGCCGAGCGCGGCGAACACCAGCAGATTGCCGAGCAGCCCGAGCGGCCCCATCGTGACCAGGTCCACCAGCGGGACCAGACTGACGCGGCCGGGGACCTCACCGACGTGTGCGCCCGGCATCAGGATGAGCCACACCCAGGGCACTGTCCCGTGCACCATGCCGACCTCCGCCAGCGAGGCGCGCCGCGCCCGGGCCGGCTCGACACCCGCCGCCCGGCGTCTGCGCGTCAGGAACCACACGATCAGCGCGGACAGCGGCAGCGCGGCGACCATGGCCAGCATCACGCCGTTGAACGTCCAGAACCACGCGTACCAGCCGCCGCGCACGACCATGGGCACGGACACCACGAACATGCGCAGCACGAAGGGGGCGGAGGCCGCCGCGACGACGCCGAGGGCGGTGAGCACGAGCAGGCGTCCGGCTCTTCGGACGCGGCGGGGCGAGGTGGGCAGTGCGGAGTTCTGATCCATGCCCCCCACTCAATACGCGGGGCGGTTGCGAGGGCGTATGCGTATTTCGATACGCGGGCGATATGTGCGGTCAGGGGCCCGGCGGGGACGCGGCGGGCAGTTCGACCGTGACGCGGAGTCCCCCGTCGGGGCGCGCGGTGAGGGTGAGCGTGCCGTCGTGGGCGCGCGTGATGGAGCGGACGATGGCCAGTCCGAGCCCGGCGCCGGGGTGGTCGGTGTGGACGCGTTCGGTGCCGCGCTGGAACGGTTCGGTGAGGCGGGGGACGAGGTCCGGGGGCACGGGCTCGCCGGTGTTCTCGACGGTGAGCAGCACGGTGTCCGGGCGGACCTCGGTGGTGACCCGGACGCTGCCGCGTTCGGGCCGGTTGTGGACGATCGCGTTGTGCACGAGGTTGGTGGTGAGCTGGAGCAGGAGGGCCGGTGATCCGGTGGCGGGGGCGATGTCGCCGTCGGTCTCCAGGGTGACACCGTGTCTTTCGGCGAGTGGCAGGAGCGTTTCGGCGGCCTCCTCCGCCACGAGGGAGAGGTCGACGTCCTCGCGTGTGAAGGTCTGCCGGTCCGCCCGGCTGAGCAGGAGCAGCGCCTCGGTGAGGTCGATGGCCCGGGTGTTGACGGTGTGGAGGCGGTCGATGAGCGGGTCGGCCGCGCGGTCCGGGTCGGCGCGGGCCACGTCGAGCAGGGCCTTCGTGACGGCGAGCGGGGTGCGCAGTTCGTGGGAGGCGTTGGCGGCGAATCTCTGCTGTTCGCCGACGTGCGCTTCGAGTTGGGCGAGCATCGTGTCGAAGGCGTCCGCGAGTTCGCGGAACTCGTCCTGGCGCCCGGGCAGTTGGATGCGGTGGGACAGCGATCCCGCGGCGGCCGTGCGGGTGGCCTGGGTGATGCTGTTGAGCGGGGCGAGCATGCGGCCGGCGAGAATCCATCCGCCCCCGAGCCCGAACACGAGCAGGAACGCCAGAGTCACGGCGGCCAGCGGGGCGAAGTCGCGGGCGACGGCGAGTTGGTAGTCGGGCACGAAGACCAGCCCGATGTGTGGTACGCGCGTCAGGAACAGCCACCCGGTGGCGAGCATCAGGATGCCGGCCAGCAGGACGAACCCGGTGTAGCTGAGGGTGAGCTTGAGGCGGATGCTCGGGCCGGGCCGTCTAGCCACGGTCCGTCGCCCCGCCGCCCGGTTCCGGCGCGGTGTCGATGCGGTAGCCGACGCCCGGCACAGTGGCGATGATCCACGGCTCGCCGAGCCGCTTGCGCAGCGCGGAGACGGTGATGCGCACGGCGTTGGTGAAGGGGTCCGCGTTCTCGTCCCACGCCCGTTGCAGCAGTTCCTCGGCGCTGACGACCCCGCCTTCGGCTGCGACGAGGACTTCGAGCACCGCGAACTGCTTGCGGGTCAGCGCGACGTACCGGCCGTCGCGGTAGGTCTCGCGGCGGAACGGGTCCAGGCGCAGGCCCGCCATCTCCCGCACGGGCGGCCTGCTGTGCGCGCGTCGGCGGTCGAGCGCCCGGAGCCTGAGGACCAGCTCCCGCATGGCGAACGGCTTGGTGAGGTAGTCGTCGGCGCCGAGCCCGAAGCCGGACGCTTTGTCGTCGAGACGGTCGGCCGCGGTGAGCATCAGGATCGGCATGCCGCTCCCGGAGGCGACGATCCGCTTGGCGATCTCGTCCCCGGAGGGCCCGGGGATGTCCCGGTCGAGGACGGCGATGTCGTAGCTGTTGACTCCCAGCAGTTCGAGCGCGGTGTCGCCGTCGCCCGCGAGGTCGGCCGCGATGGCCTCCAGGCGCAGACCATCGCGGATGGCTTCCGCCATATACGGTTCATCCTCGACGATCAGCACACGCATGCGGCCATGCTACGAGCCGCCGCATATCGTCGGCGTATCCGAAACGGCGGGCGTCCGCCGGACGGGGCCCAGGGGCTGTCCGGCGGATCGGGGTCGGGTAGGGCGCGGCGTCTGGTGCGGTGCATCGCAAGGCGCCGGAGCGTCCTCATAGCGGAGCTATGCGGGCGTTTCGGTAACGCTGCGAGGTGCCGTGCCAGACGCCGCGACCCCGGCCATGATCCGCCGGACGGCCCCTAGACGTGGTTGGTGGCGAAGAGGTCGAGGTGGCCGCACTTGGGGCAGCGGAATGCCTCGATCTGCCGGCGCGGCCGGCCCATGCGCTTGGCGCCGCCGAAGACCCCGCGTTCCAGTGCGCCCTCGATCCAGCGGGCGTACCCGCGGGAGTGGTCTCCGGCGTCCTCGATGAAGCCGTCCTCCAGGCCGACGGTCCCGCAGTGGGTGCACGTGAGGTGATTCATGCCGCGAGTGTAGGTAGGCGCCCCGGCCGGGAGGGCCCGGGGCTGTGAACGGTTGCCCAACCGGTACGTACGCGTGGGGCGGCCGCCCTCCGGGGCAGACTGGTGACCGTCGCCCTCGCGCACCACCTGGACCCCGGAGTCGCAGCATGCCCCGTCCCGGCCGCCTGTCGGACGTTCTCGTCTTCACCCGCACCACGGAATACCGCCACGACTCGATCCCCGCCGGGCGGGCGGCCCTGCGTGAGCTCGGCGAGGAGCACGGATTCGGGGTGGAGTGCTCCGAGGACCCCTCGGTCTTCACGGACGCGTCCCTGGCGGGGCGCGGTGCGGTCGTCTTCCTGTCCACCAGCGGGGACGTGCTCACCCCGGAGGGGCGGGCCGCGCTCCGGCGCCGGGTCTCCGGCGGCTGCGGTTTCATGGGGGTCCACTCCGCCACGTGCACCGAGTACGACTGGCCGTACTACGGGGAGCTACTCGGTGCGCGCTTCGCCGGGCATCCCGCCTTCCAGCCCGGCACCGTGCTGATCGAGGACCCCGACCACCCGGCGACGCGCCACCTGCCGCGGCGCTGGGACCGGAACGACGAGTGGTACGACTTCCGGAGCAACCCGCGCCACCTGCCCGGGGTGCGGGTCCTGGTGACGATCGACGAGACCGGTTACGAGGGCGGGGGCATGGGGGCCGACCACCCCTTGGTCTGGTGCCGGGAGTCCGGCGCGGGCCGCGCGTTCTACACGGCCCTCGGACACGCGGAGGCCGCGTACACCGACCCGGCGTTCCGCGCGCACCTGCTGGGCGGGCTGCGCTGGGCGGCTCGGGCCCAGGCTCAGTAGGGGGCTGCCCGCGGCAGTCGGCGTGGTGGCGTAAAAGGAGGGGACGGGCTCGTGGATCGTTGGCAGGATGTCCGGGTTCGGCTCTCTACCGATTGGACCCCCGCACCATGCCCCGCGCCGTCACCCTGATCCGTTCGGCCGCCCTCTCCGACGTCGCCGAGTACGCGTACGCGGCCACGGCCCCCGCCGAGTCCCGGCTGATCTTTCTCGCCGGGGCGTGCCCGCTGAACGACGACGGTTCGACGGCGGCGGTCGGGGACTACGCCGGCCAGGCACGCAAGGCCGTCGCGAACATGGAGGTCGCCCTCCGTGCCGCCGGTGCGTCGATCCAGGACGTCATCAGCACCCGGGTGCTCGTGGCATCGAGCCGTCAGGAGGATCTGGTGGCGGCGTGGCAGGTCGTCAGGGACACCTTCGGCGACCATGACGTGCCCAGCACGCTGATGGGCGTCACCGTGCTGGGTTACAAGGACCAACTGGTCGAGATCGAGGCGGTCGCCGCCGTGCTCGACGCCTGACGGCAGCCGCGCAGCCCCGCAGCCCTCAGGGATTACGCGGCCGGGGGCCGTACGCCCATCCACTGCTCGGCGCCCCACGCCTCGAAGCGGTGGATCCCGGTGAAGCCGAGCTTGCGGGCGAGGCGCATCGAGGGGACGTTGGCGGTCTGCGTGAAGAGCACCACCGGTTCGCCGGGGCACGTCCCGGCGAACCGGTCGAGGACCGCCGTGCACGCCTCGGCGGCGTAACCCCGGCCCCAGGCCTCCGGCAGCAGCAGGTAGCCCAGTTCGGCCTGCCCGGCGTCGGGGCGGACCGCGTCCGGACGGTCCAGGTCGCGCCGTTTCAGCTCGACGGTGCCGATCATCGCGCCGTCGAGCTCGATCACGAAGTGTCCGGGGCGCCTTCCCGGTGTCTTCGGCAGGGCGCGCTCGCACTCGTCGCGCGGGCGGGCGCCGCCCAGGTAGGTGTTCACCTCCGGTGAGGCGAACAGTTCCACGAACGCCGGGCGGTCCCGGCTCTCGGACTCGCGCAGCACGAGCCGCGCGGTGCGTATCGGCGCGGGCGGCCAGGGCAGGAAGCTCGGTTCAGCCATGGTCGGCAACCTATCCCAAGGGCCGTCACGGGCCCGGGGCTCCGGCGTCACGCGTCGTGGGCGATGCTGTACTCCCGCCCGCCGCCGACTCCGGAGCTCTCACCCGTGCTGTTCACCGTCACCCGTACCGAACTCGACGCCCTCTTCGGCGGGGACCGGTTGGCCACCCTGCCCGCCGCCGCGTTTCCGCTCCGTGCCGCCGGCACCGAGGGCGCCCGCCTCCTGCAGACCGTGGGCGCGCCCACCGGCACGCTCTCGCTCCGGGATCCCGATCCGGAGTCGGGACTCCTCCCCCGCGTACGGGAGGTGGCCGACGCCGACGAGGACGCGGGCGAGTGGCCGGTGATCGGGTGGCTGCTCAACGCACACCTCGCGCTCGACCCGGACACCGGGACGGTCTTCGCCGTCGACCCGGACGAGGAGACCGTGCGGGCGCTGCACACGGACGTCTCGTCCCTCATACACGTCACCGTGCGGCTCCAGCGACTGCTGGACACGTTCGCCTTCGGCGGGGACGGGACCGAGGAGGAGGCCGGCTTCGAGCGCCTGGAGCGCGCGGTGGACCACATCCGGCGGACGACGGATGCCGTGGATTCCCTGCCCTTCGCGGACGAGGAGTCGGTCTGGTCGGTGGTCGCCGACGAGATCGTCATGGGGCAGCGCTTCGCGCACGGCAGCCCGGGGGCCGTGTCGCTCCACGGGTGAACGGTTCCGTGGCGGGACTACGACGCGTCGTCAAGTCGCCATGCCGGGGAAGCCGTTGAGGCTGTCGGCGCTGCCAGGATCAGGGCGTTCTCGCTCTTCGTGATCCTTGGGGGTTCTCTCCGTGCAGGTCAGATCCATAGCGACCGCCGCCGGTCTGGTGGCGGCGCTCATACCCATCGGTGCCGCGCGGGCGGCGGGGCCGGCCACACCGGTCACCGCCGCCCCCGCGGCCGCCGTCACCACGCTCAGCGTTCCGTTGCCCACCGGCGACTCGGTGACCGTCGAGCGCGCAGGCGACGATCTCCGGTCGGCGACGGTCACCCCGGCCGCCGGCCGTGAGGGGGTGTCCTTCACCACCAGTTCGGTGGGCGACGGCGACCTCAGCGTCGTACCGGAGGACGCCGAGCCACTGCTCGCCGCCGGGCGCGTCGACCCCCGCCTCTTCGACATCGGCGCCCTGCTGGACGCGGGCTACGGGGTGAAGGGGACCACCGCCCGAGGCGCCCTGGGCGTGATCGTCCAGCACGGCAGGGGCAAGACCGCCGCGAGCAGGGCCCGGGACGCCGTCGGCGGTGCGGCGCGGCCCGGGCGGGCCATCGCCCGGCTCGGCCTGACCGCGCTCGGCCCGGAGGACGGCGCTGACGCGGCCACCACCTGGAAGCGTCTGACCAAGGGGGCCGGCCACTCGCTCGCGGGCGGTGCGACCAAGCTCTGGCTCGACGGGCGCATGCACACCGCGCTCGACAAGAGCGTCCCGCAGATCAACGCCCCGCAGGCGTGGGCCGACGGCTACACCGGCAAGGGCGTCACGGTCGCGGTCCTCGACAGCGGCTACGACTCCGACCATCCGGACCTGGCCGGCCGCGTGACCGTCTCGGCGAACTTCCTGGGCGGTGACAGCGCGGAGGACGACAACGGGCACGGCACGCACGTGGCCTCCACGATCGCCGGGATCGACGGCACGTACCGGGGTGTCGCCCCGGACGCCTCGCTCGCCGTGGGCAAGGTGTGCGACAGCACCGGGACCTGCCCGACCTCCGCGCTGCTGGCCGGCATCGACTGGGCGGTCAACACCGTGCACGCCAAGGTGGTCAACCTGAGCCTCGGTGGCGCGGCGGACGAGACGGACCCTGCGATCGCGGTCATCAACGACCTGTCGGCGAGCACCGGCACGCTCTTCGTCGTCGCCGCGGGCAACGACGGCGAGTTCGGCACCGGCACCGTCGGCGCACCCGCCATCGCGAACGCCGCGCTGGCCGTGGGCGCCGTCGACTCCGAGGACGAGCTGGCCCCGTTCTCCAGCCGGGGTCCGCGCCCGAGCGACAACGCCGTGAAGCCCGACATCACCGCGCCCGGGGTCGCCATCGTGGCGGCGAAGATGGGCGGCGGCCACACCTCCAAGAGCGGTACGTCGATGGCGACCCCGCACGTGGCGGGCTCCGCCGCGCTGGTCGCCCAGGCGCACCCCGGCTGGAACGGTGAGCAGATCAAGACCGCGCTGATGAACAGCGCGGTGCCGAACGCGAAGCGTTCCGCGTACCAGCAGGGCACCGGCCGGGTGGATGTGGCCCGCGCCGAGCGGCAGAAGGTACTCGCCTCCCCGGCGAACCTGACGACGGTCGCGGGCTGGGCGGACGGCGCGGGCAAGGACACCGAGCACACCGTCACCTTCACCAACTCCGGTGACAGCGACACCACGCTCGACCTGGCCGTCGAAAAGCCGATGTCACCGACCGCCCAGCCGGGCAACGCGGAGCAGTTCTCCGTGGACCGGGACAAGGTCACCGTCCCGGCGCACGGCAGTGCCACGGCCACCGTCACCACCCGTGCCGCGCTGCTGCCGCACGGCCCGTGGTCCGCGGTGCTCACCGCGTCGGCAGGCGGGCAGCCCGTCACCCGTACGGTCCTCGCGGTCGACAGCGCCGTGCCCAGCCACCGGGTCACGCTGCACGCGGAGCAGCGGGACGGTACTCCGGCCAACGGTTCGGCGCTGATGGTCAACCGCTGGACCGGCGACCGCTACCCGGTCCGCATCACGTCGGGCACCGGTACGGTGACGGTACCCGAGGCCCAGTACTGGGTCGGGATGACGATCGCGAGCGGCGCCGGTGCGGAGCGCTCGACCACGATGGCCGTCAAGTCGGTCACCCCGCTCGAGGACACCGACGTCGACCTGGACGCGCGCACCGCCGTTCCGGTCGGTGCCGATGTGCACGACGACGCGGCACGGGCGACGGCCGTGCAGGCGGCACTGGCCGTTCCCGCAGGCACGGGGTCGTACACGCTGAGCGTGGTCACCACCGGTGAGCGCGCCGGCCAGTCGCTGTACGCGACGCCGTTCGCGGACGAGGACGCCACGTACCGTACGTTCGCGGTGTTCGCTTCCGAGGGCGCGTCCTCGCAGGCTCCGAGCCCGTTCTTCTACCACGTGGCGCGGACCTGGGACACGGGTGTGCCGGCCAAGCCGTCGTTCTCGGTCAAGCGCGGTGACCTGACCGAGGTGCGCGAGCACTTCAACGCGCAGGGGGCTCCGGCGGCGGGCACGTCGGCGGCGACTCCGGACGACGACGTGCTGCTTCCGCTCTTCATCGACCAGTCGGTGCGGTTCCCGTCGGTCGTGCGTGACTACCGGACGCCGGGTGAGTGGCTCGACCGGGCCACGATCGCGGGCCGCCAGTCCATCGCGACCTCCACGGAGAAGTTCGACGGGCACTCCGTGCACCGGCTGGACTTCGCGGCCCCGGTGATCGGACCCGGGCTTCCGGCGGCGCCCGCGTACCGGCTGAACAACTCCGTGGTCTGGGCCGGTACGCCGTGGTTCGCCGACGGCGACGGCACGCGCGGGGGCTCCGACTGGAGCGCGACCGGTACCCTCACCCTGGCCAAGGACGGGCAGCAGGTGGGCACCTGGAGCGCGGTGGGCAGCGGGAAGACGGTCACGGCCCCGGCCGGGCCCGGCCGCTACACCCTGACCGCGGACGTCACCCGCGATCAGGACTACGCGGCGCTCTCGACCCGGGTGCGGTCGGAGTGGGCGTTCGACTCGGACACCGACGACGGCGCCGGGACGATCCTGCCACTGATGGCCGTCCGCTTCGCTCCGCACGGTCTGGACGACTCGGGGAGGGCTCTGAGCCTCGTCCCGACGCCGGTGGACATCACGGTGCAGCGGGCACCCGATGCGGCAGAGGCCGCTGTCGGCCCCGTCAAGCTGGAAGTCAGCTGGGACGACGGCGGCACCTGGCACACGGTGAAGGTCACCAACGGCCGGAACGGGAAGCCTTCGCGCGCCCTGCTGACCGCGCCGCTGGGTGCCTCGTACGCCACCCTGCGCGCGACGGTCACGGCGAGTGACGGCAGCGCGGTCACGCAGACGGTGACCCGGGCGTTCGGCGTGAACAAGCCTCTGTCGTAAAAGAACTGACGGAACGGTGGGCCGGCCCTCGACCGAGGGCCGGCCCTTCGTCGGCCGGTCGGGGGTGGCGAGGTCACGACATGGCGCACCTTCGCCACCCTCGGCGGGGCGAGCCGTGGACAGACTGAGGCCCATGCACGATCTTGGACGACCGAAGAAGACCGCCGGGGCCCACGCCCCGCCGGAGCAGGTGCGCGCCGTCTTCCAACAGCTGGAGGCCGATGTGCGGCGCGCCGAGACGGCCGTGGCCGAACTGGTCCGCGCCCAGCCGCCGGACGAGGGACCGGTGCGGGTGGAGACCGTGGACGGCGCGGCCGCCCAGGCACGGCGGATCCTTGAGCTGGAGACCGGCGCGCGACACACGTTCCAGGCATTCCTGACGGGCCTGAACAGGGTCACTCCGGTACCCGCGACCCTCGGCCCGCCGGCGGACGGCTCCTCGGACGACGACGGCGCGCAACCGAGCGCTCCGCCCGAGGTCACCTACCAACTCCTGGTCGACCGCGACTTCCTCGCCGAGCCCGCCGCGGTGGTGGCCCTGGAGGAACGGGTGCGGCGCGGCGAGCAGGTCCGGGTGGTCGACAGCCCGCTGCTGAAGCTGGCCGTCGCGGACGGCGAGACCGCGATGGTCCAGTTCAGCCCGGAGCGGGCGGTGCTGTTGCGGCAGCCGCTCACGACGCTCGTCACGGAGCTGTTCGCCACCGCGTGGCGGCACTCGCGGCCGTATCTCCGCGAGGTCGCCGAACTCTCCTCCGTGGACCGGCAGATCCTGCAGCTGATGCTCTCCGGCCTGACGGACGCTGCGACGGCCAAGCAGCTGGGCACCTCGCCCCGCACGGTGCAGCGCAGGCTGCGGGCCCTGATGGACCTGGCGTCGGTGACGTCCCGGCTCCAGCTCGGCTGGTACGCGATGCGCAACAACTGGATCTGACCGGTTCGCGTGATCCGGGGTTGGCGAGTGGGCGCCATGTCGCCAACTCGTCAGCCCATCACCTCCGGTTACTCGGTGTGCCGCTCACATACTGCTGAGGTCACCACCTCGTGATCGTTTGTGTGAAGGAGAGTGCGTGTTGAGGCAAGTCCCTCCACGACGGCGCACCGTCGTCGCAGCCCTGCTGCCGGCTGTCATGAGCCTGCCATTCCTCGGGGCGCTGCCCGCGTCCGCGGCCGCTCCTCCCGAGCCCAGCCCGTACGCGCAGAAGACGGCCGGCCCGGTCCGCGAGCAGCTCGACGCGAAGGACAGGGTGACCTTCTGGGTGCAGCTCGGCGAGCAGGCCGACACCTCCGCGGCACGCCGGAAGACGAAGAAGGCGGACCGGGGCCGCGCCGTCATCGCGGCCAAGAAGGCGGCGGCGGGGCGGAGCCAGGCCGACGTCGTGTCGCTGCTCAAGAAGGCCGGCGCGCCCTACACCTCGTACTGGATCGCCAACACGCTGAAGGTGACCGGCGACCGGGATCTCGCCCGGAAGATCGCCGCACGGCCCGAGGTCGCCTCGATCGAGGAGGACAAGGAACTCGTCCTGCCGCACGCCACCACCGGCGGCCGGGTGAACACGGTGGACGGCGTCGAGTGGAACGTCGACCGGATCAACGCCCCGAAGGTCTGGAACAGCCTCGGCAAGCACGGCGAGGGCGTCGTCGTCGCGAACATCGACTCCGGTGTCGACTACCGGCACCCGGCCCTCGCCGCGAGCTACCGGGGCCACCGGTCCGACGGGACGACCGACCACAACTACAACTGGTTCGATCCGGCGGACGAATGCACCGGTGACAGCCCGTGCGACAACGACGGGCACGGCACCCACACCATGGGCACCATGGTCGGCGACGACGGCACCGGCAACGCCGTCGGTGTCGCGCCGGGGGCGACCTGGATCGCGGCCAAGGCGTGCGAGAACAACGGCTGCCCGCGCGACGACCTGCTGGCGGCCGGCCAGTGGATCATGGCCCCGACCGATCTGACCGGCGCCGACCCGCGCCCTGACCTGGCACCGGACGTCGTCAACAATTCCTGGGGCACGACCACGCTCGACCTCTGGTACAAGTCCATGGTCCAGGCGTGGCGCGACGCGGGCATCTTCGCGTCGTTCTCCAACGGCAACACGGGGCCCGACTGCGTGACCACCGGCTCCCCCGGCGGCTACGACAACGCCTACTCCTCGGGGGCCTTCGACAGCAACGGCGACATCGCGGACTTCTCGTCGCGCGGCGCGGGCGAGGGCAGCGGCATCAAGCCGGACATCGCCGCCCCGGGCGTGGACATCCGCTCCGCCTGGCCGGGCGGCGGCTACCAGTCCCTCAACGGCACCTCGATGGCCGCCCCGCACACCGCCGCGACCGTCGCGCTGATGTGGTCGGCGTCGCCCGAGGTCCGGGGTGACATCGCGGAGACCGAGCGGCTGCTCGACTCCACCGCGGTCGACACCTTCGACCCCACGTGCGGGGGTACGGCCGCGAACAACAACGTGTGGGGCGAGGGCAAGCTCGACGCCTACGCCGCCGTGATGGCCACCCCGCGCGGCCCGCTCGGCGCGCTGAGCGGCACCGTCACCGCCGACGGCAAGCCGCTGTCCGGCGCGACCGTGCGGCTGGACGGGCCGATGCAGGCGAGCGTGCGCACCGCCGAGGACGGCACCTACACGCTGGCCAAGGTGATGGCCGGTGACTACACCGTGTCGGTGTCGCAGTACGGCTACCTCACCGACAAGGCCGCCGTCACGGTCGTGGCGAACGGGAGCGTGACCAGGGACGCGGATCTCCAGCCCGCCCCCACCGGGACGGTGACGGGCACCGTACGCGTCAAGGGCGGAGCCGAGGCGGGTGCGAAGCTGGAGGTCTCCGGCACCCCCGTCTCGCTGACCACCGGCGCCGACGGCCGGTACTCGCTGGAACTCCCCCTCGGTGACTACCAGTTGGCCGTCACCCCGGGCGACAAGTGCGCCAAGGCCGTGGCCTTCACGCTCACGGTCGCCGCCGAGCCCGCCGCCAAGGACCTCGACCTGCCCGTACGGACCGACGGCTACGGCACCACCTGTCAGGTCGTCGCGGACGCCCCGTACCCGACCGGCGGGACGAAGCTGCCGCTGTCGGGGGCTGCGGGCAGCGCGCCCGTGGACCTGCCGTTCCCGGTGGCCCTGTACGGGCACACGTACACCTCGGCGAACGTCACCGTCGAGGGTGTGCTCGCCTTCGGGCCCTCCAGCACGACCAGCATCAACGAGGAGCTGCCGTACACCGGCACCCCGAACGGGGCGCTCTACCCGTTCTGGGACAACTTCATGATGGACTCCTCGTCCGGGGTCTACACCGCCTTCCGTGGCACCGCCCCGCACCGCGAGTTCGTCGTGGAGTGGCGCAACATGGTCCTCAGCGACAACAAGCCCCAGCGGGTGAGCTTCGCGGCCGTGCTGAGCGAGGACGGCGGCTACACCTTCCACTACAAGGACATCGAGGACGGCGCCGCCGAACGGGGCTCCAGCGCCACGGTCGGTGCCGAGAACCACGACGGCACCGATGCCTTCCAGTACTCCTGCAATGAGACCGCCCTCCGCGACGGGACGACCATCGCGTTCCGGCCCGGGAAGACCGCGTCCGTCTCCGGCACGGTCACCGACGCCAACGACCACAAGCCCCTGGCCGGTGCCGACGTGACCGTCAGCCGCGACGGGACGACCGTGGGCACCGGCACTTCGGGGGCCGACGGCCAGTACCTGGTGCAGGTCCCGGCCGCCGACGAGGGCACCTACGAGATCCGGATCGGTGCCGCCCACTACGAGTCCGCGACGCGTTCGGCGGCTCTCGGCGGCGGTGACGTGTCGCGCGCCGACAGCGCCCTGCTCACCGGACTGGTCACGGCGTCGCCCGACGACGGGTGGCGGCTCGTCGTGCCCGCCGGGGAGCACCGCACCCGCACCTTCACCCTCGCCGACGCCGGGCTCGCCGCCGACTACAGGGTCGCCGAGAAGGACGGCGCCGGCTGGCTGACCGCTGCCCCGGCCACCGGGCACCTCGCCTCAGGCGGCACGCAGGAGGTGACGGTCACCTTCGACGCGTCGGACGCCGCACCCGGCACCGTCCTGCGCGGCACGCTGCGGGTGACGTCCGAGAGCGGCCGGGCGCCGGTGCTCGACCTGCCCGTGGTCGTCGCCGTCCCCGCCTACCGCACCGCGATCGACGCCGGATCGGCCACCGCAGCGACCGACTCGGCGGGTGACCTGTGGGCCCCCGACCGGGCCTACGCCGAGGGCTCGTACGGCTACCTCGACCGCAAGGGCACCGTCACCACCCGGAAGACCATCGCGGGCACCGACGAGCAGCAGCTGTTCTCCAGCGCCACCAAGGGCGCCTACGAGTACCGCTTCGACGGGCTGCCCGACGGCGTGTACGAGGTGGAGCTCGGGTTCGCCGAACTGAGCAGCACGGGGCCCGGGAAGCGGCTGTTCGACGTGCTCGCCGAAGGCGTCCAGGAGGTGCCGGACGTCGACATCGCCCTGGAGGCGGGCGGTACCTACCGCGCGCTGAACAAGACGTTCACCGTCCGCGTCGAGGACGGTCAGCTCAATCTGCGGTTCGCGAGCGCGGCCGACCAGCCGCTCGTCAACGCCCTCCGCGTCACCCACCGGCCCGACCTCGGCTGACCCACACCTGATCCCGCCCGGCCACCACTCGGAAATCCTCAGGAAAGAGAGTCCGCACGTGAGACAGCAACTCAGGAGACGCCACGGCCTGCTGGCCGCCGCGCTCACCGTGGCCATGGGGGCGCCGCTCGTCGCGGCGCTGCCCGCGGCCGCCGCTCCCCCGCCCCCGCCCGTGAGCGACCTGCGGGGCAAGGCCGACGCCGCGGTCGTCCGGCAGCTCGACAAGAAGGACACCGCGACCTTCTGGGTGCGGCTCGGCTCGCAGGCCGACACGTCCGCCGCGAAGAAGCAGAAGACGCGCACGGGCCGGGACAAGGCCTTGATCGCCGCCAAGAAGAAGCACGCGGCGAGCACCCAGGCCGGTATCGAGGCACTGGTGAAGAAGGCGGGAGCGCACGCGACCTCGTACTGGATCAGCAACACGCTGAAGGTCACCGGCGACAAGGCCCTCGCGCAGAAGATCGCGGCCCGGCCGGAGGTCACCGCGATCGAGCCCGACCGGTTGTTCCAGCTGCCCGAGGAGTTCCCCGCCGAGCAGGAGCCGGAGGTCAACGGCGTCGAGTGGAACGTCGACAGCATCGGCGCGCCCAGGGTCTGGGACGAGCTGGGCGTCCGGGGCGACGGCGTGGTCATCGCCAACATCGACACCGGCGTCGACTACCAGCACTCGACCCTCATGGGCTCGTACCGCGGCCTGAAGACCGACGGGACCTACGCGCATGACTACAACTGGTACGACGCGACCGCCAGTTGCCCGGGCGACGCGCCGTGCGACGACCACGGGCACGGTACGCACACCATGGGCACCATGGTCGGCGACGACCGGGACGGCAACAGCATCGGTGTCGCGCCCGGCGCCCGGTGGATCGCCGCGAAGGCGTGCACCCCGACCGGCTGCCCGCAGTCCGCGCTGATGGCCGCCGGTCAGTGGATACTCGCCCCCACCGACCGCTTCGGCGGGAACCCCCGCCCCGATCTCGCCCCCGACGTCGTCAACAACTCGTGGGGCGCCGACATCATCGACACCTGGTACAAGGACATGGTCCAGGCGTGGCGCGACGCCGGGATCTTCCCCGCCTTCTCCAACGGGAACGCGGGGCCCGACTGCGCCACGGCCGGCTCCCCGGGGGCGTACAGCAACAGCTACGCCACCGGCGCCTTCGACAGCGACGGCGAGATCGCGTACTTCTCCTCCCGGGGCACCGGAGAGGACGGCGCCGTCAAGCCGGACATCGCCGCCCCCGGCGTCGATGTCCGCTCGGCAGCCCCCGGCGGCGGCTTCGCCGTCATGTCCGGTACGTCGATGGCCTCACCGCACACCGCTGCCACCGTTGCCCTGATGTGGGCGGCGTCCCCGGCGCTGCGGGGTGACGTCGCGGCCACGGAACGCCTCCTCGACCGCACCGCCCACGACGTGGACGACACGACCTGTGGCGGCAGCGCCGAGAACAACAACGTCTACGGCGAAGGCCGGCTCGACGCCTACCAGGCCGTCGCATCCGTCCCGCGCGGTCCGCTCGGCGGCCTCACCGGCACCGTCACCTCCGACGGCACGCCACTGGCCGGCGCCACCATCGAACTCGACGGGCCGATGAACGCCGTCGCCGACACCCACGCCGACGGCACCTACAGCCTGCCGAAGCTCATGGTCGGCGACTACCGGGCCAGGATCACCAAGTTCGGCTACTTGCCCGCCGAGACCACCGTCACCATCATCGAGGACGCCACCGCCACCCGTGACGCGAGCCTCGCCGTCGCCCCGGTGGGCACCCTGACCGGCACGGTGAGCACCCTGTCGGGCCCCGAGGGCGGTGCGGAGATCGACGTGGCGGGAGCCCCCGCCGACAGCGGCACCACGACCGCGGCCGACGGCACGTACACCCTGACGCTGCCCGCCGGTTCGTACCGGCTGACGATCACCCCTGTCTCCCGCTGCGCCACGATCGGCTCCTTCGGCGTCCAGGTCGTCGGAGGCGACGGCAGCAAGGACCTCACCCTGCCCAACCGCGGTGACCGGTTCGGGACCGTGTGCCGGACCACGCACGACACCGCATTCCCCTCCGGCACCACCAAACTCAGCACCAGCAGCGACTACGATGGCTCTGCCACGGTCAGGTTCCCCTTCCCCGTGGCGCTCTACGGCCGGACGTACACCCAGGCCGGCGCGAACGTCGAGGGCTACCTCAGCTTCGAGAGGGCCCTCAACGACGGTAGCAACCGCACCCTCCCCAACGCCGGTCTCCCCAACGGCTCGCTCTACCCCTTCTGGGACAACCTCCAGCTGGCCACTGACAGCGGCGACATCTACTGGTCCGCCCGCGGCACCGCACCGCACCGCGAGATCGTCGTGGAGTGGCGGAACATGGTGACCTCCGCCGCGCGCACGCAGAAGCTCGACTTCTCCGTGGTGATCGGCGAGGACGGCACGTACTCCTTCCACTACCGCAACAACACCGGCGGCGCCTACGCGCTGGGCTCGGGCGCCACCATCGGGGCCGAGAACGCCGACGGCATCGACGCGCTGCAGTACTCGTACAACGACGCCTCGGTGCAGAACGGCCTGGCCGTCGAGTTCCTGCCCACCCGGAGCGCCGCCGTGTCCGGCACGGTCACCGACGGCAACGACGGCAAGGCGCTCGCCGGTGCCACCGTCACCGTCGCCCGGGACGGCGAGACCGTCGCAACCGGAACGACCCTGCCGAACGGCACCTACCTGGTGCAGACGCCGGTGACGATGGACGAAGCCGACTACGAGGTCACGGTCGACGCCCCGCACTACACCGCGCAACACCGCACCCTCACCCTGGCGACCGGTTCCGCGGAGCAGCTGTCCGCAAGCCTCGCGACGGGCAACGTCTCCGTCACACCTACGGGGGCAACGACCGTCATCGTTCCGGCCGACGAGAGCCGGCAGCGCACCCTCGCCCTGGCCAACTCCGGTGCGGAGACCGGCTACACGGCCGCCGAAGCGGGCGGCGCGGCCTGGTTCTCGGCCGCTCCCGCCGAGGGCCGCATCGCCAAGGGCGGTCAGCAGGCGGTCGTCCTGACCTTCGACACGCACGGCGTTGCCCCCGGCACCGTGCTCAAGGGCACCGTCGTCATCTCCTCGGACAGCGGCCGCGCCCCGGAGATCAAGATCCCGGTGACCGTGTCCGTGCCCGGCTACCGCACCGCGATCGACAGTGGCGCGGCCAAGGCGAGCACCGACACCGCCGGGGAGGTCTGGTCACCGGACGTGAAGTACACGACCGGCTCGTACGGCTTCATCGGCCAGTCCACGAAGGTGACGACCACCAACGCCATCGAGGACACCGCCGACGACAAGCTCTTCCGGACGGCCCGGGAGGGTGCCGTCGAGTACCGCTTCGACAACGTGCCCGACGGCACGTACCAGGTCGAGCTGGACTTCGCCGAGCTGAGCGGCACGACCACCGGAAAGCGCCTCACCGATGTGCTGGCCGAAGGGGCGGTGTACCTGCCCGACCTGGACATCGTCCGTACCACCGGCGGCAGTTACCGCGCACTGACCAAGTCCTTCACGGTCAAGGTCAGCGACGGTCAGCTGAACCTCCGGCTGGTCGCGACCGGCACCGAGAAGACCCTCGTCAACGCCGTCCGCGTCACCCAGCGCCCCGACCTGAGCAGCTGACCACATGAGGAGAGCGACAGACGTGAACAGACACAGATCCCGGTGGAGGGGGCTGCTCGCCGCCGCGCTGGCCACGACCCTGGGAGCGCCCTTCCTGGGCACCCTCCCGGCCGCCGCAGCCGATCCGGAACCGAGCCTCCCGTCAGCCCTGCGGAGCAAGGCGGACGGTGCGCTGCTCCAGGACTTCGCCAAGAGCGGCAAGGTCTCGTTCTGGGTGCAGCTCGACTCGCAGGCCGACACCTCGGCCGCACGTGCGGCGTCCACCAAAGCGGCCCGGGGCCGCGCCGTGCTCAAGGCGAAGACCGCACACGCCACGAGCTCGCAGAAGGGGCTGCGGGCCCTGCTGGAGAAGGCCGGCGCCTCCTACGAGTCGTACTGGATCAGCAACACCGTCGAGGTCACCGGCGACAAGAGCCTGGCCGCGAAGATCGCCGCCCGCTCCGACGTCGCGTCCATCGAGGCCGACGACATCGTCCCGCTCCCGCCTACGGCCAACGGCACCAACGAGGCCAAGGTCGACGGCCTGGAGTGGAACGTCGACCGGATCAACGCCCCCAAGGTCTGGAACGAGTACGGAGTACGCGGAGAGGGCACGGTGATCGGCAGCATCGACACGGGCGTCGACTACCAGCACCCCGCGCTCGCCGCCGCCTACCGCGGGCTCCGCTCCGACGGCACGTACGACCACGCGTACAACTGGTTCGACGCGACAGATACGTGTGGCACGGCCAAGCCCTGCGACGACCAGGGGCACGGCACGCACACGATGGGCACCATGGTCGGCGAGGACGGCACCGACAACTCCATCGGCGTCGCACCCGACGCCCGCTGGATGGCGGCCAAGGCCTGTACGCCACAGGGCTGCCCACAGGACGCGCTGCTCGCCGCCGGGCAGTGGATGCTCGCGCCGACGGACGCCGATGGGGAGAACCCGCGCCCCGATCTCGCCCCCGACGTGATCAACAACTCGTGGGGCGCCGACAGCCTGGACACCTGGTACCAGGCGATGGTGCAGTCGTGGCGGGACGCCGGCATCTTCCCGGCCTTCTCCAACGGCAACGCGGGACCGTACTGCGACACGGCGGGTTCCCCGGGCGCCTACACGAACACGTACGCCTCGGGCGCCTTCGACAGCAACAACCGGATCGCCTCGTTCTCCTCACGCGGACCGGGTGTCGGCGGCACCGTCAAGCCGAACATCTCGGCCCCCGGCGTGAACGTCCGCTCGGCCGCCCCCGGCGGCGGCTACGCGGCCAAGTCGGGCACGTCGATGGCTTCACCGCACACCGCAGCCACCGTCGCCCTGCTCTGGTCGGCGGCCCCGGCGCTTCGCGGTGACGTCACCGCCACCGAAGCGGTGCTCAACAAGTCCGCCCTCGACGTCGACGACACCAGCTGCGGTGGCACCGCGGCCTTCAACAACGTCTACGGCGAAGGCCGGCTCGACGCGTACGCCGCAGTCAGCGCCGCCCCGCGCGACCACGTCGGCGCCCTCAACGGCACCGTCACCATCGGCGGCGAACGGGCCGCTGACGTCGAGGTCTCCGTGGCCGGCCCCACGCACGCCACCCTGACCACGAAGAAGGACGGCACCTACGCCTTCCCGCGGCTGGTCTCCGGCGCGTACACCGTGACCGTGACCAAGTTCGGCTACGTCACCGACACCGCCGCGCTCACCGTGACCGACGGCGGCACCGCCACCCACGACACGGCGCTCGCCACCGCACCCTCCGGCACCCTGACCGGCACCGTGCGCAGCGAATCGGGCACCGAGGCCGACGTGGCGATCAAGGTGCAGGGCACACCGGTCCGCGCCGCGACCGCGGCCGACGGCACCTACGAGGTGACGCTGCCCGTGGGCAGTTACCGGATCAGCCTGACCCCGCTCAACCACTGCGCGGCCACCATCGGCATCGTGGCCGACGTCGCCACGGGCACGGCGACCAAGGACATCTCCCTCGCCACGCGCAGCGACGCCTTCGGCACCACCTGCCGTCAGGTCTCCGCGGAGTACCCGACAGGCGACACCAAACTCTCCGTGGGGTCGACTTCCTCGGCGTACCAGGCCGTCACCCTGCCGTTCCCCGTCGCCCTGTACGGCCACACGTACGACAAGGGATGGGTCACCCGCGACGGTCAGCTGACCTTCGCCTATCTCGCGGTGCTCGACAACACCCCGCTACCCGACAAGGCCCCTGCCAACGGTACTCTCTCGCCGTTCTGGGACCGGCTCGTCATGGACGCCTCGTCCGGCATCTACACCTCGGTCCGCGGCACCGCCCCGCACCGTGAGTACGTCGTCGAGTGGCGCGACATGCTCATCGGCCGTGACACGACCCAGCGCATCGGCTTCGCGGCCGTGCTGAGCGAGGACGGCAGCTACACCTTCCACTACAACGGCATAGACCCGAGCGAGAAGGGATTCGAGCAGGGCACGGGCGCCACCATCGGCGCCGAGAACCACGACGGCACCGACGCGTTCCAGTACTCGTACAACGAGCTGTCGCTGCGCGACGGGATGGCGATCCGGTTCCGGCCGGAGGGCCACGCGGTCGTCTCCGGCACGGTGACCGACGCGAACGACGGGCAGCCGGTCGCCGGTGCGACCGTCACCGTCACCCGTGGCACCACGACCGTCGGCACCGCCACCACACGGGCGGACGGCGCCTATCTGGCGCAGGTCCCGGTGGCGGCCACTGCCGATCACAAGGTCACGGTGGCGGCACCGAACTACGCCACCGCGAGCCGTACCGCCGCGCTGGGGAGCCTGTCCGCGCTGCGCACCGAGACGGCGCTGACCACCGGCGCGGTTCGGGCCGACAACAAGGACGGGTGGCAGCTGACCGTCCCCGTGGGTGAGCGGCGCGAGCGCACCCTGACGCTCACCAACGAGGGCTCAACGGCCTCGTACACCGTCGCCGAGAAGTCCGGCGCCCCGTGGCTCAGGATCGACCCGACCTCGGGCACGCTCGCGGCGGGCGGGCGGCGGGCGGTGACGCTGACCTTCGACACGACGGCGGCGACACCGGGGACGGTGTACACCGGCACGCTGGTGATCACCTCGCAGAGCGCCCGGACACCGACGCTCTCGCTGCCGCTGAAGCTGGTGGTCCCGGCCTATCAGCAGGGCGTCGACGCCGGCGCGGACTCCGGGTCGCTGGACGCGCTCGGCGACGCGTGGGGCGCGGACCGCCCGTACGCGGAGGGCACGTTCGGGTTCACCGGCGCGGGCACCGTGCCGACCTACACGCGCAAGGACATCGCCGGCGCCGGCAACTCCCCGGCGCAGCAGCTGCTGCGTTCGGGTCGTGAGGGCGTCGACGAGTACCGCTTCGACAACGTCCCGACCGGTGTCTACCAGGTGGAGCTGGGCTTCGCCGAGGCGGCCGGGACGAAGCCGGGGGCGCGCGTGTTCGACGTGCTCGCCGAGGGGACGGAGAAGGTGCCGGACGTCGACGTGCGTCTGGAATCGGGGGGTGCGCGCACCGCTCTCTTCAAAACGTTCACGGTCAAGGTGACGGATGGTCAGCTGAACGTCGGCTTCGAGGCGATCACCGGCAAGACGCTGATCAACTCCATCAGGGTGACACAGCGTCCGGATCTGAAGGGCTGAGCCGCAGCACACACGCACACGGGCGGGCCCGCTCCGGAGACACCTCCGGGGCGGGCCCGCCGCACTCTTGCCCGGGTGCACCGGGCCCCGTACCTTACTCTGAAGTAAGTTTACTTTAGAGTAAGGAGCTTGCCTTGACCGCCTATCGGACCCTGCTGGTCGGCACGGACGGATCGGAATCGTCGTACGCGGCCGTCGAAGCCGCCGCGCGCCTCGCCGCCGCGTGCGGCGCCGAACTCGTCGTCACCTGCGCGTACGCCCCCATGCGCGGCCCCGAACTCGCTGCGGCCCAGGATCAGTTGGGGGCGGAGGCCTACCAGGTGGTGGGGTCGGCGCCGGCCGAGGAGACGCTGAGAACGGCGAGAGACCGCGCGCGCCTCCAGGGCGCGTCGCAGGTGCGTACGATCGCCGTGGAGGGTGAGCCGGTGCCCTCGCTCGTGCGGACGGCCCGGAAGTGTTCGGCCGACCTCCTGGTGGTGGGAAACCGAGGGCTGCGGTCGCTGGCGGGACGGCTCCTCGGCTCCGTGCCGGCGGATGTCGCCAGGAAGGCCGGCCTCGACGTCCTGATCGTGCACACCACGTGAGCGGGGAACCGGACGGCGCGGGGGCGGGGTCCGTCGAGGAGTTGCTGCTCGGCGGGGGCCGGGTCTGGACGCGGCGGGACGTCGCGGCGCGCGCCGGGGTGGAGTTCGAGCGGGCCGTACGGGTGTGGCGCGCGCTCGGGTTCCCGGCGGTGGACGACGACGCCCGGGTCTTCACCGACGCCGACGTGGAGGCCCTGCGCACCGGGGAACGTCTCATCGCGGCCGGGCTGATCACCGAGCACAGCGAGGCGCTGATGGCCCGGGCCCTCGGCCACCATCTCTCGCGGCTCGCGGACTGGCAGGTGGACACCCTGCGGGACTGGACGGAGCGGGCCGGAGACGCCTCGCCCGGCCGGGAAGCCCTCCTCGCGCACATGGCGGCGCTGCTGCCGGAGGTCGAACGCCTCCAGCGGTACGTCTGGCGCCGCCATCTCGTCGCGCATGCCGGGCACGTGCCCGCCGACGAGCGGGAGGACGGCTCCGCGGCCGGTGACGGCGCGCATGTCCGGGAACGCGCGGTCGGGTTCACCGACATGGTCGGCTACACCCGGATGACGCGTGGCCTGGGTGGTGCCGAACTGGTGGCGGTGCTCGACCGGTTCGAGACCATGACCGGCGACGTGGTGGCCGAGGGCCGGGGCCAGGTGGTGAAGACCATCGGCGACGAGGTCCTCTTCGTCTGCGAGTCCGCGGCCGACGCCGCCGGGATCGGCCTCGAACTGTCGGCCCGGGCGCAGGGCGACCCGAAGCTGCCTCAGGTGCGGACCGGGCTGGCCCACGGCCCCGTGATCAGCCGCTTCGGTGACGTCTACGGAGCGGCGGTCAACGTCGCGGCCCGGCTCACGGCGGTGGCCCGCCCGGCGTCCGTGCTGGTCAACACCGCGCTCGCCGGGGAGCTGGCGGGGATGGCGGCGTACACGCTGAGGCCGCTGCGCCCCGTATCGGTGCGCGGCTACAGCCGGCTGCGACCGGTGCTGCTGCGGAGGGGGAAGCCCGCTTCCTGACCCGGTGAGGCGGCCGGGGCGCGTGCCGGTGGCGCGCGAAGCGCCCGGAACGGCGTACAAAAACAGGAAGCAGGGAGAACCCTCTCCCTGCCGTACCCAACATATAGCGCACCGGGGGGCTTGCGGCAAGGGCCGGGGGGTGCCGCAGAATCATCGGCCTGACCACCCCGACCTGCGGAAATGAGGACGCTGCGTGCGCGAGCGGTACGTGTGGGATCTGAACGAGGCCGAGGGGGCGCCGGTCGCGGCCGTCGGCGGCAAGGGCGCACACCTGGCCACGCTGTCGCGGATCGAGGGCATCCGGGTGCCGGACGGCTTCTGCGTCACGACGGACGCCTTCCGGCGCGTCGTGGGCTCGGAGCCGGCGGTCGCCGCACAGCTCGAACGGCTGGCGGACGTGGACCCGGACGACCGGGAGGCCGTACGCAACCTGAGCGCGGAGATCCGGCGGACCATCGAGGGCCTTGCCCTCCCGGACGACCTGGTGGCAGCGGTCACCGGCGCACTCGCCCGGCACGGCGAGAACACCGCGTACGCCGTACGGTCCAGCGCGACGGCGGAGGACCTGCCGACGGCCTCCTTCGCGGGCCAGCAGGACTCGTATCTGAACGTCGTGGGTCCGGCGGCGGTGCTCAGGCACATCGGCCGGTGCTGGGCGTCGCTGTTCACCGAGCGGGCCGTGACGTACCGCCGGCGGGGCGGCATCGACCACCGCACCGTGCACATGGCGGTCGTCGTGCAGCGGATGGTGTTCCCGCAGGCGTCGGGCATCCTCTTCACGGCCGACCCGGTGACGGGCAACCGCAGGGACGCCACCGTGGACGCCGGCTTCGGGCTGGGCGAGGCCCTGGTCTCCGGCCTGGTCAACCCGGACGTCTTCACCGTGCGCGACGGCGGGATCACCACCCGGTCGATCGCCGCCAAGGAGCGCGCGGTCGAGGCGCTGGCAGGCGGGGGCACGCGGGAGGTGGCCGTCGACGCGCGGCGGCGGGAGGAGCCTGCGCTGACGGACGCACAGGTCCTGGAGCTCGTCCGGCTCGGGCGGCGGATCGAGGCGCACTTCGGCCGCCCGCAGGACATCGAGTGGTGTCTGTCCGACGACGGGTTCCGGATCGTCCAGAGCCGGCCCATCACGACGCTCTTCCCCGTCCCCCAGGCGGCGGACGGCGGGAACCACGTCTACGTCTCCGTCGGGCATCAGCAGATGATGACCGACGCGATGAAGCCCCTGGGCCTCTCGATGTGGCGGCAGACCGCCATGGCTCCGATGCTGGAGGCCGGCGGGCGGCTGTTCGTGGACGTGACGCGCCGCCTCGGCCCGCCCTCGGTCCGGGCCGGGCTCCTGGAGATGATGGGCAAGGGCGACCCGCTGGTCAGGGACGCCCTGGAGACCGTCCTCGCGCACCCCGGCTTCGTCCCGGCGCTTCCGGACCCGGCACCCGCCGCGCCCCCGGCCGGTGGCGCACCCGGCCCCATCGCGACCGACCGGGCCGTCGTCGCCGGGCTGATCGCGCGCAGCGAGGCGTCCGTCGCCGCCCTGGCGCGCGACATCCGGACGCACACCGGTCCTGCCCTGTTCGACTTCCTGCCGACGGCCTTCGAGGAGCACAAGCGAGTGCTCGGCGACCCCGTGAGCATGCAGGCGATCATGGCGGGCATGGAGTCCACCTGGTGGCTCAACGACAAGCTGCTCGAATGGCTCGGCGAGAAGAACGCGGCCGACACGCTCACCCTCTCCGCGCCCGACAACGTGACCTCGGAGATGGGCCTCGCGCTCCTCGATGTCGCCGACGCGATCCGCCCGCACCCGGAGGCGGTGGCGTATCTGCGGGGCGTCGGGGACGACGACGGCTTCCTGGACGGCCTGGGCGAGATCGCGGGCGGGGCGGAGGCGCGCGCGGCCATCGAGGCGTATCTCGACCGGTACGGCATGCGGTGCGTCGGTGAGATCGACATCACCCGGCCGCGCTGGAGCGAGCGTCCCACCGCTCTCGTGCCGGTGATCCTGGACAACGTGCGGCTCTTCGGGCCGGGTACGGCCGCCCGGCGCTTCGAGGAGGGGCGGCAGAAGGCTCTGGCGAAGGAGCGGGACGTGCTGGCACGGCTGCGGGCGCTTCCGGACGGGGACCGCAAGGCCGACGAGACCAAGGCGATGATCGACCGGGTCCGCACCTTCATCGGCTACCGCGAGTACCCCAAGTACGGGATCGTCTGCCGCTACTTCCTCTACAAGCAGGCCCTCGTGCGGGAGGCCGACCGCCTGGTCGGCGCCGGGGTGCTGGCCGAGCGGGACGACGCCTTCTTCCTCACTCTGGAGGAGTTCGGTGACGCCGTGCGCTCCGGCGCGGTGGACCAGGAGCTGATCCGGCGGCGCAAGGAGGAGTTCCGGGCGTTCAGCGCGCTCACCCCGCCCCGGGTGCTGACCTCGGAGGGTGAGGCGGTGAACGGGGCCTACCGGCGCGACGACGTGCCGGAGGGGGCGCTGAACGGGCTGCCGGTTTCCGCCGGGACCGTCGAGGGGAGGGCCCGCGTGATCCTGGACGTGGCCGAGGCGGACCTCGAAGCGGGCGACATCCTGGTCACCACCTTCACGGACCCCAGCTGGTCGCCGCTCTTCGTCGGGATCGCGGGTCTGGTGACCGAGGTGGGCGGCCTGATGACCCATGGCGCGGTGATCGCCCGGGAGTACGGCCTCCCGGCCGTCGTGGGCGTCGAGCACGCCACGCGCCGCATCCGGGACGGACAGCGCATCCGCGTCCACGGCACCGACGGGTACATCGAGCTGCTGTCCTGACGGCGGGGCGTCGCGGGGCCGGTTCCGTACCCTGGACGCATGCGCATGCGCCCGACACTGAGCTGGACCCCCGCCGAGGGGCTGCCCCCGGCCACCACCGACCTGGAACCCTTGGTCGAAGCGCTCGGCCGGGGCGGTGTGCTGGTGCTGAGCGGGGCCGGTCTCTCGACCGAGTCCGGCATCCCCGACTACCGGGGCGAGGGCGGAAGCCTGAGCCGGCACACGCCGATGACGTACCAGGACTTCACGTCCGGCGCCCAGGCCCGGCGGCGGTACTGGGCGCGCAGCCACCTCGGCTGGAAGACGTTCCGGCGGGCCCTTCCGAACGCCGGTCACCGGGCGGTGGCCGCGTTCGGGCGCGGCGGTGCGCTGTCCGGGGTGATCACCCAGAACGTCGACGGGCTGCACCAGGCCGCCGGCAGCGAGGACGTGGTGGAGCTCCACGGGGGCCTGGACCGGGTCGTCTGCCTGAACTGCGGCACGTTCGTCGCGCGCCGGGAGGTCGCGCGGCGCCTCGAGGAGGCGAACCCCGGGTTCCAGCCGGTGGCGGCCGGGGTCAATCCTGACGGCGACGCCGACCTGACCGACGAGCAGGTCGGGGACTTCCGGGTGGTGCCGTGCGAGGTCTGCGGCGGCATCCTCAAACCGGACGTGGTGTTCTTCGGCGAGTCGGTGCCCCCGGCCCGGGTCGAGCACTGCCGCGAGCTGGTCCGGGCGGCGTCGTCGCTGCTCGTCCTGGGTTCCTCGCTGACGGTGATGTCCGGTCTCCGGTTCGTCCGGCAGGCGGCGCAGGCCGGGAAGCCGGTGCTCATCGTCAACCGGGAGCCGACCCGGGGCGACGCCCAGGCCGTCGCGCGGATCGGACTTCCGCTGGGGACGGCCCTGGGGACGGTGGCGGACCGGCTGGGGCTTCGCGTGGAGGACTAGGGCCGACTTGTCGATCAGGGCTGGGCGACGTGGGCCCGTACCCACGACGGGTCCGGGTTCGTGTGGGCCTGCCCCGCCACGAGCACGGTCGGCACGGTCTCGTTGCCGTCGTTGACCGCGCGCACCGCTGCGGCGGCCTCGGGGTCACGCCAGATGTCGACCCAGTGCAGCCGGCGGGCGTGCCGGCGGAGCCGGAACCGCAGCCGCAGGCAGTACGTGCAGCCCGGTCGCCAGAAGACGATGGGCCGGCCGTCCGCTGCGCTGCGGCGCCGGGCCTCCGCCACGCCGACCGACCTCGGGAAGACCAGGGGCGAGTTGAGGCCCGCGAGCAACGCGAAGGCCACCACGAGGGCGATGCCTTCGCCGGTGCTGCCCCTGGCGATGAGTCCGGCGGCGACGGCCGCTCCGGAGACGAGGAAGAGGATCGGCAGGAGCCAGGCACGCATCATGGCGCCCCAGGCTACCGGCGCGCCGTTGCGGCCCGGGAGCCGGGCCGCCGCAGCCGCCACCACCGGCGCGGGCTCCCGTCGGGGTCCTCCTGCCCGGGGGCCGGCAGCGGCGGGATCTCATAGGTCCGAGCGATGAGCTCCGCCGCCAGGCCGACGCGGCCGGGGTGGACGCAGACCGGGGTCCGGCCCTCCAGGGTGTACCGGAAGCCGTCCGCCGCGTCGAACGGCCAGTCCCGGCTGGGCCGGTCCGCGACGCGGAAGCCGGTGCGCGGCAGCCGCAGCGCGGGGCAGAACCAGCAGCACGGGTAGTCCGACTCCGGGTCGATGAAGGGTGCCTCGGCGTCGTCGTCCATATCCCGAGGAAGGTAGCGCACGACGCGCAGGCGCCGCTCAGCCGGCTGAGGGCCGCCAGTCGTCCGGCCAGGGCACGGCGCGGGCAACGGCTCCCGGCACGCCGAGGCTGGCCCGGGCGCGGTCGACGTAACGGTCGCGCGCCTGGCGGAACTGGCCGTACGCCTGGTCCCAGTCCTGCTCGGCCGTGGTCTCGACGCCCCGGGCCAGGGCCTCCAGCCGCCACAGGCAGTGGTCCACGGACTTGGACGCCGTGTTCGCCTCCGTGTCGCCGAGCAGGCCCAGGGTCTCCGAGAGCGCGGAGCGCCGCGATTCCAGCTGGCCGACCTCGGCCAGGACCTCGGGCGTCGCCTCCACGGGGATGGGTCCGGTCGTGAGTCCCCGGCCCGCGGCGAGCATCTGGTAGCGCGCGGCCAGTTCCTTGACGGCGTGCGCGTATTCGGCGTAGGCGGTGAGGCGGCGTTCGTCCCACCGTACGGACTGCTGTCTGCGCCATCTCGTACGCTCGTTGGCGCTGGTCACCAGGTACGAGGTGACGGCCCCCAGGGCGACGCCCGCGAGCGGCAGTATCTGTGCGGTCAGACTCACGAAGGCCCCCCGGTCGGTCCTGTTGCACGGCGGGGAAACCATAACGTTCCGGATCGCGCCGCCGGTTGGGCGGTGAATATCCCCGTGCGCCCGTCGTCCGCCTGCGAGGAGAATGTGCCGATGAGCTCCCTCTCCTTCGGCACGTCGCAGCAGCGTGCCCTCGCCCACGTCGCGGCGCTGGCCTCGGGTCCCCCGGCGGACCCGGACCTGCGTGTGACGCTCAACTTCCACCCGGACCGTCTGCTGGACGGCAGGCCCCTGCTGGAGACGATGGCCGAAACCGGTGTCTACTCCTCGCAGTTCGTGACCGGTACGAGCAACGGCGGTCTCACCGCCCATCCGGGCGGCGACCGGTGGCGCTGGGAGAGCAGGATCTTCGGCGGTGCGTACGACAGCGCGGCGGCGGCGGAGCGGCCCGTCTACGGGGCGTTGAACTTCCGGCGGTACCCGGTCGGCGGGGCGCCGAGGTTCGGCTCCGCGCACTTCCGGCTGGACGCCGGAGCCGTGGGGCGTACGACCTTCTGCTATCCGGACAGCTTCCTCGAACCCACGGACTTCGGGGTCGCCGCGCGCATGGGCCTCATCGCCCTCGCGCTGGCCGATGAGCAGGACGTGCTCGACGACTACGTCGAGGCTCAGGTGCACGGACCGGTGCGTCCGGACTCCCATGTGGAGGCGCTGGTTCTGGACCCCTGCTACCGGGGCACCGACGTGGAGGCGGCCGCCGGGCGCCTGGGCTGTGCGGTGGAGTGGCACCCCGGGTTCCGCCTGACGGTAGACGAGTTGCGGCGGCATCCCGGTTACCGGGGGCAGGAGTTCGTGGACCTGGGCGCGGCCATCGCCGTGGACGGCGTCCTCGATCCCCGGATCGTCGGGGACGCGGCGCGCTCGGGGCGTTTCGACCCGCAGGCGGTCAAGAAGGTGTGGCACTGCCTGGCACGCTTCGGCTTCCCGCACGAGGACCGGAGCGCGGCGGTCACCGGGTCGTCAAGCGAGCCGGTGCCGGCGGGGAACGGCGGATGACCGGGGGGCCTGCCGTGCGGGGCTGGGTGTCCACATCCGCAGGGCGGCCGCCCCGGCCATGGGGCACGTGTGCCCCGTAGCAGCGCTGTCAACGGTGTCGCGGGAAATCTTCTTCGACCGAAAACGGTTGGAATGGTCTGCGTATGACGGGGAATCCGATGATCGTCGTCAGCGACGCCCCCGCCCCGGCCGCCCATCGGCTCGGGAGGGTCAGTTCAGTTGAGAGGAGTTGGCTGTGCTGCTTCCCACGCCCGCAGACCTGCGTGCCGCACTGTCCCGATACGCCGACGCGGTGATCGAGGACGAGCGCCGTTCCACCCCGGAGACCATCCGGCAACGGGAGGACACCGCGTACACCCTGTGCGTCATGACCGGCGTCAGTGACGTGCGCGAGGCCCTGAGCACCGCCGACGCCCTGCTGAGCCGAGGCGCCGTCGCCGCGGAGGCCGAGCGACCCGACCACTCGGGGGCCGTCCCCGTCTGAGGTACGTCCAGCACGTGGAGCGGCCGCCGGTGCCCCTGGAGATCAGGGGCACCGGCGGCCGGCCTGTGACGGTCCGGGCCGCGGGTCGCGTCAGGCCCCCGGGAGGAACAGGCAGAAGGGGTGGCCGTGGGGGTCGCGCAGGACCCGCACGTCCCTCTGGGGCTGGAGCTCCTCCAGAGTGGCGCCCAGGGCACAGGCCCGCCGGGTCTCGGCCTCCAGGTCGTCCACCTCCACATCCAGATGCGCCTGCATCTGCTGGGTGCCCGGGAGCTGCGGCCACACCGGAGGTGTGTGGTCCGATTCCAGCTGGAAGCTGAGGCCGGGGCGCTCCTGTCCGGGAGCCCGCAGCCGGACCCATACGGGATCCCGTTCGGCCTCCTCCCAGCCCAGCAGGGCACGGTAGAAATCGGCCAGGGCGCGAGGGTCGGGCGTACCGAGAACAAAGGCACCGAGCTTCGTCGTCATGTCCCTCACGTTGCCCCGGCATCCGCGCCCATGCATCCGGGGTGTGGGAACCGGGCCGCCGGGTACGCGGGGGTCCTCCCGCCGCATACGGGGCCGGCGTGACCGGCCGCGGCAGACCCGATGGAGGACGCGGTACCGGATGACGTTGGTGCACGGCATGTACGCGGCTGCGGGGATCGGCATCCTGATGGCCGCCGTCCTTCCCCCGCTCGTCCGTCGGCGTCCCTTCTCGATGCCCATGGTGTTCCTCGTGGCGGGTGCGGTGAGCGCCCTGCTGCCCCTCGGCGTGCCCGTGGTGGATCCCGTACGGGACCGGGCATGGGTCGAGCATCTGACGGAAATCTGCGTGATCGTCTCGCTGATGGGGGCAGGGCTCGCGATCGACCGCCCTTTCGGATGGCGGGCCTGGGCGGGGACCTGGCGCTTCCTGGGTCTCGCCCTCCCCTTGACCCTCGGGGGTGTGGCACTGCTCGGTCGGTGGCTCATGGACTGGCCGCCTGCGGTGGCCCTGCTGCTGGCCGGAGCCCTGGCGCCGACCGATCCGGTGCTGGCGGCGGAAGTCCGGGTCGGGGAGCCGACGAGCGGGGAGGACGAGGAGGACGAGGAGGAGGTGCGGTTCACGCTGACCTCGGAGGCCGGTCTCAACGACGGGCTCGCGATGCCGTTCGTGCTGGCCGCCGTGGCGCTCGCGGCGGCGGGGGGCGGCTGGTCGGCGGGGTGGATCGGCAACTGGCTGCTGGCCGATGTGCTGGGGCGGGCGGCGGTCGGACTGTTGGCGGGGGTGGCGGTGGGGCGGCTGCTCGGCCGGCTGTTCTTCCGCTGCCGGCACGTCCGTCTCTCGCAGCAGACGGAGGGCTTCACCGCGCTGGGAGCCACATTCACGGCGTACGGGCTGACCGAACTGTTCCACGGATACGGTTTCCTCGCGGTGTTCGTCACGGCGTGCACCATCCGGGGCGCCGAGCGCAGCCACGGCTATCACCAAGTGCTGCACGGCTTCAGCGAACAGATCGAACGTCTGCTGACCGTCGTGCTGCTGTTCCTGCTGGGCGGCTATCTGGTCACCGACGGGCTGGCGGACCTCCCATGGGAGGGGGCGCTCCTCGGCCTCGCGCTCATCCTGGTGATCCGCCCGGCCACCGGCGCCGCCGCACAGCTGGGCTTTCCGGCCGGGCCGCGCGAGCGGGTGGTCACGGCCCTGTTCGGCATCCGGGGCATCGGCTCGCTCTTCTACCTGGCGTACGCGCTCGGCGAAGGGCCCTTCACGCGCTACGCGGACGAGTTGTGGGCGGTCACGGCCTTCACGGTCATGGTCTCCGTACTTCTGCACGGTGCTACGGCGACCCCGGTGATCCGGCACCTGGACCGGCGGCGGGAGCGCGTGCCCTAAGTCGCGGGGCCCGGCCGGATGGTCCGCACCCTGTCGACCGGGTCGACGGGCTCCACCAGCTCCGCCGTCGCGGCGGCCACGAGGTGCGCGGGCGGCTCGCCGTCCAGCAGCGTACGGGCGTAGTGGGCGGCCTCCGAGAGCGCGAGGCCCGGCAGCTTCCGGCGCAGCATTCGCACCGCGTCCAGCCGTCCGCGCTCGGCTGCGGCGGCCCGTACGGCGTCGTGGAGGTCGTCCACCGCGGTCCGTACGGGCAGCCCCCGGATCCGGCCGCGGTAGTCGTCCATCCACGCGCCGGACATCGCCGAGACGACGCCGATGGAGTGCAGGCTCCCGTCGACGCGGTCGACCAGATAGGGACCGGTGCCGAGCAGCATGTCCTTGAAGGACCCGGTCCGCAGGTACTCCACGGACTGCCAGGAGACGATCCACACCAGCTCGTGCTCCTCGGCGCCGGCCACGGCAACGGCCGGCTGCTCGACGCCCTTGGCCAGCCACTCGCGGTGTTCGCGCTCCAACTGCTCCTCGACGAGGCGCACCGCCGCTTCCCGATCGATCACCCCCGCAGCCTCCCGCACGCGCCCGCCCCGCGTCTACTCGGTCCGCAGCGCCACCGCCGTGCGGGTCCTGGCGGCCCAGCCCGCGGGCAGCAGGGCGCCCAGGGTGGCGATCACGAGGCCGCCGAGTACGAGCGGGAGCACCCCGGCCGGGGGGTAGACCGCGAGGACGGACTCGGGGAGGCGCAGTCCCACGCTCCCACCCATCGCGGGGAGGACCCGGCGGTGCAGGGCGATGCCGAGCGGTACGCCGAGACAGCCCGCGGCGAGGCCCGTGGCGGCGACCGAGGTGAGGACCATGGCGACGGTCTGGCGGGGTGTCATGCCGAGGGCCTTGTGGATGCCGATCTCCCGGACGCGCTCGCGGGTGTCGAGGAGCACGCCGTTGAGCACGCCGAGCGCGGCGACGGCGATGAGCATCAGCGTGAGGATCGCGGACAGGGCGTTGAGCGTGGCGACCATGTCGCCGCCCGCGCCGAGCCCGCCGGTCCTGGCCGTGGCGCCCAGCGGCTCCAGGCGCTTGTTGAGCGCGTCGGCGTAGGCGTGCACGTCGGTGCCCGGGGCGACCGCGATGTGGTGGCTGGTGTCCGTCAGGTCCGGGTGGGCGGCCCTGAGCGTCGCCGCGTCGGTGAAGACCTGCATGCCGTCGTTGCGCGGGTCCAGGACCTCGCCGACGATGCGTACGGTGACGGGCGCGCCCAGGCCGCCCAGGGTGAGGGTGTCACCGATGCGGGTGCCGGTGGCGGTGAGGAAGGGGGACGGGACGGCGGCCTCGCCGGGCCGGGCGATCCAGCGGCCGGCGACCATGGTGTAGCCGCCCCAGGACGCGTCACCGGTGAAGGCGACGACGTCGGTGGTGCCGGTGAGCCCGTCGACCGTGGCGCGGACCGTGGAGGCGCTGTAGTGCTTGGCGGTGCCCGGGGCCGCCTCGACCGCTGCCGCGACGGCCGCCGGGTCCGCCGGGGTCCGCCGCGCGGGGCGTTCGGCGCCCGGAGGCCCGAAGTCCGGCAGGGGTGCGGGCACGACGACGTCGGCGGTGTCGTGCGCCTTGGCCTTCATCACCTCGCCGAGCGAGGCGGCCATCCCCACGGTGAACGTGACGGCGACGGTGCCGAAGAGGATCGCGGTGCCCATGGCCAGCGCGCGGGCGGGCCGGGCGAACGGCCGGACCAGGCCGAGTGCGACGGGCTGCGGCAGCGGCAGGCGTGCGGCGAGGCGGGCGGCCCGCCGGCCGCGCCCCGCCGCCGCGGTGCGCCCCACGGCGAGCGCGTCGACGGTACGCATCCGGCCGGCCCGCCGGGCCGCGGCCCAGGCGGTCGCCGACACGAGGCCGAGCGCCCCGGCGACCACCGCCGCGTCGACCCAGGGTGCGACGGCCAGGGACGTGGTGCCGTACGCCTCTTCGGTCTCTGCCATCACGGGGACGGCGAGCAGGTGTCCCGCGACGACGCCGAGGACGGTACCGGCGGTCGCGGGGATCAGCGCCTGGCCCACGTACGCCCGTACGACCTGGGCGGGGGTGAAGCCGACGGCCTTGAGGATGCCGATGCGACGCGTCCCCGTACCGACCGCGGAGGCGACGACGTTGCCGACGGTGAGGAGCGACATGACCAGGCCGAGGGCGCCGAAGGCGAAGAGGAACGGGACGTACAGGGCGGTGTCCTGCTCGGCGTTGCTCCTGACGGTCAGCCAGGACTGCTCGCCCGTGGCGGCCCTGGCGGGCAGGGCGGCCTTCACACTCCTCGCGCCTTCGGAGACCCGCGCGGCGGTGTCCCCCTCGGTGAGGCGGTAGAGCATCTGGTAGCCGCCGGCGCCGGGCGGGGTCAGGGCCGGCATCTGGGCGGGGACCACCCAGGCGTCGGAGGTGCCGGTCACCGAGCGGGCGACACCGACGACGGTCAGCGCGGGGTCGCCGGCCAGTCCGGTGAACCGGAGCTCCTTGCCCAGGACGGGGAAGAGGGAGGAGCCGGCGGAGAGGACGATCTCGCCGGGGCGCGCGGCCCAGCGGCCTTCGGTCAGGTCGACCCGGTCCACGTCGCTGCCCGGGTCCGCGCGGCCCGTCACGGTCAGGGGCCAGCCGGGGCCGGTCGCGTCGGCACGCGGGGTGACCGTCGCCGTGCGGAAGGGGCCCGCCGCCCGTTGTACGCCTTCGGCGTGCGCAGTCCGCGCCAGCCGCGCGGCGCTCACCGCGTGCGCGTCGAACCGGACGGACAGGTGGGCCCCGTGCTGTCGGGCGAACGCGTCGTCGAAGGGGGCGCCGGAGACCACGAGCAGCGATCCGGCGAGTACGGACGCGGCCACGGCCATCATGGCGGCAAGTCCGATGACCAGCGTCTGCACGCGGCGCCGCGCCACTCCGGAGCGCACCACTCCGCCGAGCGCGCTCATCGGACGGCCTCCGGTGTGACGGCCTCCGACGGCAGGTCGTGGGTGATACGGCCGTCGGCGATGCGAATCGTGCGGCGGGTGCAGGCCCGGGCGAGCGCGAGGTCGTGGGTGACGAGGACGATGGTCTGGCCCTCGGCGTTGAGCTCGGTGAGCAGTCGGCTGACGTCCTCTCCGGCGGCGGTGTCCAGGGCTCCGGTCGGCTCGTCGGCCAGGAGCAGCGCGGGGCGGTTCATCAGGGCGCGGGCCACGGCGACGCGCTGGCGCTGGCCGCCCGAGAGCCGTCCGGGGTGGGCGCGGGCGTGCCGGTCGATGCCGAGTTGTTGGAGGAGTCCGGCGGCCCGGCGGGCCGCCTCGGCCCGGGGCATGCCCGCGAGGCGGGCGGGCAGGGCGACGTTGTCGGCGACGGTCAGGTCGTCCAGCAGGTTGAAGAACTGGAAGACCATGCCGACGCGGGCACGCCGGTACAGCGCCGACGCGGCCTCGCCCAGCCGGTCGACGCGCACGCCGTCGACGGTGACGGTGCCGGCGTCGGGCCGGTCGAGCCCGGCGAGGAGGTTGAGGAGCGTCGACTTGCCGCTGCCCGAGGGGCCGAGGACCGCGACGGCCTCCCCCGGCAGCACCGTCAGCGATGCCTCGCGCAGGGCGGGCGGTCCGTCGTCGTAGCGACGGCTCACCTCGCGCAGTTCGATCAGCGGGGTGGTCATGGCGGGGCTCCTCGGTGATGTGCGGTCCGGTGGCGTGAACGCTAGGAGCGGACCGGCTCCGGGCGCGTCGGCCGCACGGCCCCCTTCGCGGTCCGGCGCCGGGATGAGCGGCGTGCTCGTCGTCCTTGAGACGTAGGCGGGCGGTGTACGCGCCGTCGCCGGAATGGGTACGGGGGCGGACTCCCCGGGGCGGCGCCGCCGGGACAATGAAGCGGTGACGGATGTACGTACGAAGCTGGGCCTGATGTGGGAGGACGCGGTCCGGGCGGGAGGTCCGCCGCCCCGGCCCACCGCGCGTGCCCGGTGGTTCGACGCGCTGGTGGCGCTGGTCCTGGGCGTCGCCACCGTGTACTACGGCGTGGACAACGCGGACAACGTGGTCGTGCGGGTGGTCGGCGGTACGGCCTATGCCCTGGAGCGACCGTCCGGGACCGGCGGGATGGCCTTCATGGTGACGCTCGCGGCCGTCGCCTCGGGCGCCCTCGTGCTGCGCCGCCGCTGCCCGCTGGCCGTGCTGTGCGTGGTGACGGCCGCGACGCTGGCGACCCCGCAGAGCGTGATGCGCCTGACGTTCTACGCGTTCGTGATCGCGGTGTACAGCGCCGCCGTGTACAGCCCGCACCGGGTGGCGACGCTCGTGGCGCTGCCGGTGTCGGTGGTCCTGGTCGGGACCTCCGGGAACTCGGTGACGCCGATCGTCCCCAACGAGTACATCGCGCTGCTGATCCTGGTACCGATGGCCGTGGCCGCGGTGGGGCTGCGGACGTGGAAGCTGCGGTCCGACGAGGGGCGGGCGCGGCTGTCCGTCCTGGAGCGCGAGCAGGAGGAGGCGCTGCGCCGCGCCGTGGAGCGGGAACGGGCCAGGATCGCCCGCGAGTTGCACGACGTCGTCACGCACAACGTCAGCGTCATGATCATCCAGGCGGGTGCCGCCCGCACGATCATGAAGTCCTCGCCGGAGCTGGCCGGTGAGGCGCTGCTCGCCGTGGAGGCGGGCGGCCGGGCCGCGATGACCGAACTCCGGCACGTGGTGGGCCTGTTGACCGCGACCGACGAGGACGGCGCGGCGGATTCCGGTGCGGGGGTGCCGGCGCCGCAGCCCGGACTCGACCAGCTGGAGGTGCTGGTGGGGCGGGTCCGGAACGCGGGACTGCCGGTCGGCCTGACGGTGACGGGGCGCGCCCGCCCGCTGGCACCCGGGATCGAACTCGCGGCGTACCGGGTCGTCCAGGAGGCTCTGACGAACACGGTGAAGCACGCGTCCGGCGCGTCGGCGGCCGTGTCCGTCGCGTACGGGGCCGACAGGCTGCGGGTGGAGGTCACCGACACGGGCGGGCGGCCGGGAGCGGGGGCCGGGAGCGGCCGGGGCCTCATCGGCTTGCGAGAGCGCCTGGCCGTGCACGACGGCACCCTGAGCACGGGTCCGCTGCCGGGCGGCGGTTACCGTGTGGAGGCCCTGATCCCCCTGGAGACGCCGTGACCGAGCCGCCCCGTGTACTCATCGCCGACGACCAGACCCTGGTACGCACCGGCTTCCGGCTGATCCTCGGCGCGGACGGCATCGACGTCGTCGCCGAGGCCACGAATGGCGCGGAGGCGGTCGACGCGGTGCGCCGGACCCGGCCGGACGTGGTGCTGATGGATGTCCGGATGCCCGAGATGGACGGCCTGGAGGCCACCCGCCGCATCCTCACCGGTGACGCCGGACAGCCCCGCGTCATCATCCTGACCACCTTCGACCTCGACCGCTATGTGTACGCGGCGCTCTCGGCCGGGGCCAGTGGCTTCCTGCTCAAGGACGTGACGCCCGAACAGCTGACGGCGGCGGTGCGCACCGTCCGTACCGGTGACGCGCTCCTGGCACCCGCCATCACCCGCCGCCTGGTGCAGCGATTCACCCGGCGCGGCGGCGACACGGCCGCCCTGCACCGCGACCTGGCCGCGCTCACCCCGCGCGAACTGGAGGTCCTGGGTCTGCTCGCCCGGGGCCTGAGCAACGCGGAACTCGCGGCGCGCCTTCAACTGGCCGAGACGACCGTGAAGACCCATGTCGCGCGCATCCTGGCCAAGCTGGGCCTGCGGGACCGCGTTCAGGCGGTCATCGTCGCGTACGAGACGGGGCTGGTCGGCGTGGGCGAACGGGAGGCGGGCGAGCAGGACGACGAGGCCGTGCCGGAGTCGCGGACCGCGTTGCCGTAGGCACCGTGGTCTCCTCCGCGGGGGCTCGGCCCCGGCTCAGAAGATGAACACCCAGAGCACGAGCCTCAGCAGGACCAGGGCCGCGAGGAACGTCGCGGCCCGCAGGGAGGGGTTCGGCGCTCCGCGGCGCAGCAGGCGGATTCCGCTCAGAGTGCGTACCCGGCCAGGCAGGCCGAGACGACGAGGATGGTGCCCTGAAGGGGCATGCTCGCACCGTTGCGGGCTTCCAGACCGATGATGAAGTAGGCCAGGACCGCCTGGGGCAGCCCCAGCAGCCAGACCATGAGCACGGCCCGGACCGTCTCCTCGGCCCGCGCCCCCGCCTGCCGGGGCGGCTGCGGAACAGCACCGGATGCGGCTCGCCCGCGCACCCCCGGGGCGGCGGCGGACACGGGCGGAGTCGTGCCGGCGGCAGCGGGGAGCGCGGACGCGCCGAGATCGCTGCGGCCCAGCCGGCCCCACACCAGCTCCTGGACGGCAGACTTGCTGCCGCTCGCGACCGGGCCGTCCTCGGCCATCACCCGTACCGCCGCAACGGCCAACTCCGAAGCGTGCATGGCCGGCTCCTCCCCCGTGTGCCCCCTGTTGGTGCGAGCGCAAGGGGTGAGCGCGGACGGCGCCCAGGGTCCGGTGGGCCGCTCAGGCGGTGTCCAGCATCGCCGGGCCCCAGGGGGCCGCGCCCGAGCCCTCCGCCCAGGCGGCGAGCGCGACGCCGTCCACGCAGCGGATGCCGCACGCCTCCGCGTACTCCAGGGCGGGCGCGGTGAACTCGCTGGTCGTCACCACGGCGGCGAGCTGCGCGCCGTGGACCGTCCAGCAGGTGCCGCCGAAGCGCTGGAGGTCCTGGGAGCCCACCTTGTGCTCGGGGCCGTACTGCTTGCACTGCACGACGACGCGACGGCCGTCCGGGGCCGTCGCGAGGACGTCGGCGCCCAGGTCACCCGCTCCGCCGACCACTTCGACCCCCTGGCAGCCGTCCCGCTCGCACAGCGCGGCCACCGCCGCCTCGAAGCCGTCCGGGTCCAGGGCGGCGAAGTCCGGCGGGGTGAAGTGCGGTGCGGGCGGCGGGAGTACGGCGGTGAGTCCGTCGTGGGCTTCGGTGGCGGCGTCCAGGACCGGCTGGGCGGGAACCGGTGCGGGGGCGGGCTCTTCCCCGGCCGGCGGGGTCATGCCCGCGCGGGCCGCCCGGCGCAGCTCACGGGCGCGAGGCATGGACCGGAACAGGACGTAGAGCACGGGCAGGGCGAGCAGCGCCAGCAGCACGGCGGTCACCGGGTGGGCGCCGGCCCAGTGCGCGAAGCGGACGAACAACAGGACCGCCGCGCCGGTCAGGGCACCGGCGAGGGCGAGGGCGAGCAGAGGGCTCCGCACCTCGCCCGTGGCGCGGGGGCGGGGTGTGGCGCCTCTCGTTCTGCGTATCGGCACCGGCGTCTCCTTCGGCGGGTCGCGAATGTCATCGCCCTCCGTCTGCCCCGAACACCCGGGTCCATGATCGACACGACCTGGGGCCCTGTCACGACCTCGGGCGTGTTTCGAAAGTCCCGCCTGTCCGGCGGGCGGACGGCGCTACATTCGAAACACGCCCTAGGGGCGGAACCGGTCGTGGATCTCGGGGCGGCGCTCGAAGCCCGCCGACACGTAGGCGGCGACGCCCGCGGTGTTGGAGCTCGGGGTGCATACGAGCGCGCTGGACGCGCCCAGTTCACGGAGCGCGGCCGCCGCGGCCAGGGTGATCGCTCTGCCGTGGCCCCGGCGGCGGTGGTCCCGGTGCACGCCCATCGGTTCGAGGAGCCCCGGCCGCCCCGGCCCCGCCGACCACACCGTCACCGTCGCCACCGCGTCACCCCGCTCGTCGCGTCCGATGAGACAGCGGGCGTCGGTGAACAGCGGCCCCCCGGCCATCGCGTGCCACCCGGCGTTCGTGAACCGCGAGCCCGGGAACGCGGAGCGATGGACGGCCACGACGAGGTGGGCCAGGCCGGGGCCGGCGGTCTCGACGGCCGACTCCGGTTCGGGCACCGGGCCGGTCAGGTCGCGGCGCAGCGGTGTCCACGGCTCGTCGATGCCCCAGCCGCGCTCCCCCAGCACCTCCCGGACCAGCGCGTCCCGCGGTGCCTCGACGGCCGCCCGGCCCTCCGGCAGCACCCCGCGCCCGGGAAGGACCACGTCGTCGGCCAGCCGTCGTGCGAGCTCTTCGTCGCAACGGGCGTCCGGCGCGGTCGTCAGCCGGACGAGGCCGGGGCCGTCGAGCAGCCCGACGGCGAGCATCCGGCCGGCCCGGCTCCACGTCCTGACCGCGCCGGCGGTGGCCCGCGGGCCGTTGCGGCCGTACCAGCCGAGGTCGCCCGGGTGCAGTTGCATCGGGGCCCCCTCGGCCTGCCAGTCCCGCAGCGCGTCCGCCGCCGCGACCAGTCCCTCGGTGTCCGGTGTGCCGAGTGCGATCGTCATGCCCCGATCCCACACCACCGCACGGCCCGGCCGCATCCGGATTCCGGGCCACCGGAGCTGCTCCCGTACATCGGTCGCCGTGGCCTTCTCGTGGCAGCGGCGGAGGCGCGGCCGGCATCATCAGGGCCGGCCCGAGTGAAGGGCCCAGGCGTTAAGAGGTCTGGGACAAGGGCTTGGCGATGTCCTCCAGGGAGCGCTGCTCCGCGTCGACCGCGAGGAAGGCGGCGACCAGGCCCGCCGCGCACATCAGGGCCGCGCCGATGGAGAACGCGAGAGCGGTGTCGCCGGGGACGCCCGACTCGGTGAGGTCGGCGAAGATCAGGGGGCCGCTGATCCCGCCGGCCGCGGTGCCGATCGCGTAGAAGAAGGCGATGGCCATCGCCCTGGTCTCCATGGGGAAGACCTCGGAGACCGTGAGGTACGCGCTGCTGGCGCCTGCCGACGCGAAGAACAGCACCACGCACCAGCACGCGGTGAGGGTGTTGGCGGTCAGCGAGCCGCGGTCGAACAGCCAGGCCGTGATGAAGAGCAGGATGCCCGGCAGGATGTACGTGCCGGCGATCATGATGCGCCGGCCGATGGTGTCGAAGAGCTTGCCCAGCACGAGCGGGCCGATGAAGTTGCCCGCCGCGATCACCGCGAAGTAGTAGCCGGTGTGCCCGCTCTCCACGTCGTAGAACGTCGTGAGGATCGCGCCGAACCCGAAGGTGATCGCGTTGTAGAGGAACGCCTGCCCGATGAAGAGGGAGAGGCCGAGCACCGCGCGCTTCGGGTAGCTGTGGAAGACGGTCTTGGCGATGAGCCCGAAGCCGATGCTCTTGCGCTGGTGGATCGTGATCTCTCCGGCCGGCGGCGGCAGCTTCTCGTGCTTCTCCGCCTCGACCTCCCGCTCGACGGAATCGACCAGTTCGTCGGCCTGCTCGCCGTGCCCGTGGATGAACTGCCACCGCGGGCTCTCCGGGACGTGCCGGCGTACGAGGAGGATCACCAGGCCCAGGACGACGCCGAGCGCGAAGGTGAGGCGCCAGCCGAGGTCCTTGGGAAAGATGTCCGTGTCCAGCATGACGATCGACAGCAGCGCGCCGCCGACCGCGCCCAGCCAGTAGCTTCCGTTGATGATGAGGTCGACCCGGCCCCGGTACTTCGAGGGGATGAGTTCGTCGATGGCCGAGTTGATCGCCGCGTACTCGCCGCCGATGCCGAAGCCGGTCAGAAAGCGGAAGAGGAAGAACCACCACGCGCTGAACGACAGCCCGGTCATGGCGGTCGCGGCGAGGTAGACCGCCAGCGTCACCATGAACAGCTTCTTGCGGCCGTACCGGTCGGTGAGCCAGCCGAAGAACAGCGCTCCCGTACAGGCGCCCGCCACGTACAGGGCGGCGGCGAGCCCGGTGACCTGGGCGGACGTGATGTCCAGGCCGGAACCGTCCTCGGAGAGGCGGCTCGCGATGTTGCCGACCGTCGTCACTTCGAGGCCGTCGAGGATCCACACCGTGCCGAGGCCGATGACGATCATCCAGTGCCACCGCGACCACGGCAGCCGGTCGAGTCTGGCCGGGACGGCGGTGGTGACGGTGCCGAGTCCGGAGTCGCCGGGCGCGGCCGCCTCGTCGCGCTCGTCGCGCCCCCGGGCCCCTCCCCCACGTGGGCGATGCGCCCTGTCTCCAGGTCCCTCCGATGCGGCGGGGGTCGTCACGGCAGCTACCTCCTCGTCCGGGCGGGTGTGTCCTGCGGAGCCGCAGGGCCTCCAATATCCGCCAGTTGCCCCGGCGTCGCCGCCGCACACGCGGCGACTGCGCCACATGGCTCCCGCGCATGGTCCGCTGACGGCGTGTCGGCAATGGACTCACCCGTTCGCCGCAGGCGCGGGAATAGTGCGCGCCTGGCGCTGTTGTCCCCGGCATGACTTCTGAGAAGCGTGAGACGTTCGGCCGGATCGGCATCTGGAGCGGCGCCCTGCACTCGTCGCGGGTGGACGCCGACGGCAGGAAGGCGATCGCTGAGGCGGCCGCCGAGATCGAGGCGCTGGGTTACGGGACGCTGTGGCTCGGCGGCAGCCCCTCGCCGGAGGACGCCGCCGAGATCGTCGCCGCCACCCGGACCATCACCGTCGCTACGGGCATCCTGAGCATCTGGAACCACACCGCCGAGGAGGTGGCCGCCCGCGTCTCCGCGATCGGCGCCGGCGCCCGGGACCGCTTCGTCCTCGGCCTCGGGGTCAGCCACGACGCGCTGGCCCCCCAGTACGCCAAACCGTACAGCGCGATGGTGGCCTACCTCGACGCACTGGACGCCGCCGACCCGGCCGTGGGCACCCGGCACCGGGTGCTGGCGGCGCTCGGCCCGAAGATGCTGAAGCTGGCGTCCGACCGGTCGCTGGGCGCGCACCCCTACCTGGTCTCGGCCGCGCACACGGCGGAGGCGCGGCAGGCGCTCGGCCCGGACGCTCTGCTGGCACCCGAGCTGTCCGTGGTGCTCGACACGGACCTGGACCGGGCCCGGGACACGGCGCGCGGGATGCTGGCGATGTACCTCAAGCTGCCGAACTACACCTCGAACCTGCTGCGCCTCGGCTTCACGGAGGCCGACTTCGACGGCGGGGGCAGCGCGCGCCTGCTGGACGCCCTCTTCGCGCTGGGCGACACGGAGCGGGTGAAGACGCGGACGCGCGAGTACGTGGACGCGGGGGCGGACCACGTGGCGCTCCAGGTGGTCACGGCCGACGGCGGGAGGACGGGGCTGCCGCTGGCCGAGTACCGCGAGCTGGCCGACGCGTTCGGCGACGAGCTGTAGAACCTCTTCGGAGCCCCGGTCCGCGGCTGCGCGGGCCGGGGCTCTTGCATGCGCGGAGACGTCCTCGTACATTGGTGAACATGTTCGGTGAACACGTTCACTCAACCCGCGCGGAGCAGAAGCGGCGGACCACCGCCCGCATCGTCCGGAGCGCCTCCCGGCTCTTCCACGAGCGGGGGTTCCAAGACACGACGGTGCGCCAGATCGCGGCGGACGCCGAGGTCTCGGTGGGTGCGGTCATGGCGGTCGGGGACAAGGAGTCGTTGCTGGGCCTGGTGTACGACCAGGCCATCGCCGACCGCATTCCCGCCCCGCCCGAACCGGCGAAGGCCGGCGCCGCACCGCACGCCGTCGACTATCTGGCGCATTACTTCGATCCGTTCCTGGCCCTGTTCGCCGAGAACGACGACCTGGCCCGCGCGTACTTCCGGAGCCTGGCCCGGGGCAGGCCGGAGAACGCCGCCCTGGGCACACTCCGCGCCCTCTCCGAGGACAACCTCACGGCCGCGATGGTGAACGACGGGATGGGCGAGGCGCGCGCCAGGCTCGGGGCGCAGGTGATGTTCGCCGGATATCTCGGCGAACTGATGCTGCTCGCCGCCGGAACGACCGAACCCCAGCAGACGGCGGCGAGGCTCGGGGCCATCGCCGCCTTCGTCACCGAGCAGGAAGGGAACTGACCCATGTCGCTCCTCGAACTCCCCTCCCCCGTATGGCCGGTGGTGGTTCTGCTCGTCATCCAGGCCGGTGACGCGGCGATGATGCTGCGCCCGCCGAGGTTCATCGTGGACTGTCTGGAGGGCGTGCGGCTGCCGCGCGAGTGGTGGTGGGTGCTGACCACCGCCAAGACCGCCTCGGTCGCGGGTCTCGTCGTCGGTTTCTGGGTGTCCGGTGTGGCCATGACGACGACCGCGGCGATCGTGGTCTACTTCCTCGCGGCCGCCGCCGCACACATCCGCGCACGGGCGCTGAACATGACGTTCTGGGTGAACTGTCTGGGCCTGCTGGTGGTTTCGCTGGCCGTGCTGGTCGGGTGCTTCGTACGGCTGTGACCCCGTCCGTCGCCGCGGCACGCGTACACCGCGGCGACGGGGCGGGGCGGTCAGGTGGTGTAGTCGGCGTTGACGCGGATGTACTCGGCGGACAGGTCACAGCCGTACACGGTCGCCTCGCCCTCGCCGATGCCGAGCGTGACGGCGATGTCCACCTCGTCCCGCCGCATGAGCTCCACGAGTGTGTCGAGGGTGTCCGCCTCGGGCTCGTCGGGATACACCTCGGTGTCACCGAACTTCACGGTGACGCGGTCCGGGACGATGTCGGTTTCGTCGGTGTTCTTCCCGATGGCCATGAGCACGCGCCCCCAGTTGGGGTCGGCGCCATGGACGGCGGTCTTGACCAGGGGGGAGTTCACCACGCTCTTGGCGACGCGCTTCGCCTGCGCGTGGTCGCGGGCGCCGCCCACGGTGACGCGAAGGAGCTTGGTGGCGCCTTCGCCGTCGCTCGCCAGTTGCAGGGTGAGGTCCAGGCAGAGGCCGGTCAGCGCCTCGGCGAACAGCGCGGGATCGACCGGTCCGGCGGCGCCGTTGGCGATGACGGCCACGGTGTCGGAGGTGGAGGTGTCGGTGTCGACGCTCAGGCAGTTGAACGTACGGTCCACGGCTCCGCGCAGCGCGGCGTCCAGCTCGTCCGGTGACAGCGCGGCGTCGGTGAACACGTAGGCCAGCATCGTGGCCATGTTGGGCTCCAGCATGCCGACGCCCTTCGCCACGGCCACGATGCGCGCCTGCCCGACGGTGCGGGTGGCCGTCTTGGGGCGGGTGTCGGTGGTCATCATGGCGCGGGCCACGTCCTCGGGGGAGGCCGTGAACGCGTCGAGGCCCCGCTCGGCGGTCCTGTCGAAGTGCGGGAGGATGGTGGACATCGGCAGGGGGCGGCCGATGACACCCGTGGAGCCGATGAGCACGTCGCCTTCGGGGACACCGAGGATGCCGGCCACGCGCCGGACGACCTCGGCGGCGTTCTCCGCACCCCGGCGGCCGGTCGCGACGTTGGCGTTCTGGGCCAGGGTGGTCACGGCCCGGAGGGCGCGCCCCGCGGCGTGCCTGCGACTCAGCAGCACGGCCGGACCGGCGAACAGGCTCTGCGTGAACACGGCGGCACTGGTCGCCGGCAGGTCCGAGGCGACGATCGAGATGTCGTCCCCGTGTTCGCGCATCCCGCCGTGGCCGGTGTAGCCGCGAAACCCGGTGGGCCAGGTCAGCCGGCCGCCCGTCAAGAATGCATGATCATGCGTCATGTGGCATATCTTTGCAGCGCGAGGAGTCGCGCGTCCACCCCATTTCACGGCCGAACGGCGTTCGCACCACCCCTCGGACCTCCCCGCGAACAGGACGAGCCACGGGAAGCACCGACGGGCGCGCGCCCGCGTTCAACACATGAACACAGCCCGTCCATTGACATGCTCATTGCTCTATCGCTTTTATTGCGCCGGGTCGCGACCCGCCCGGCTTCGGGCGAGCGAGCGGGAGCGGCGACCCCGCACCCCCTATCCCCCATGTCACAGGCGGGGCGGCGTACGGCGCAGGATGGGAGCGCTCCCATCCCGGATCGCTCCCTACATCGCTCCCCGAGAGAGGAACCAGCACCGTGCTTCACCCTCTCCGCACCTTCCGAAGAGCCGCCAGGACCGTCGCCGTCGCCGCGGCGGCCCTGCTCCTGCCCCTCGCCGGCGCTCACGCGGCATCGGCCGACGAGGCCACCGCGACCGCCGCGGGCTCCGGCTACTGGCACACCAGCGGACGGCAGATCCTGGACGCCGGCAACCAGCCGGTCCGCATCGCCGGCATCAACTGGTTCGGCTTCGAGACCGCCAACTACGTACCCCACGGACTCTGGTCCCGCGACTACAAGAGCATGATCGACCAGATGAAGTCGCTGGGCTACAACACCATCCGGCTGCCCTACAGCGACGACATCTTCGCCGGCACCGAACCGGCGAGCATCAACTTCTCCGCCGGGATGAACACCGACCTGGCGGGCCTGAACTCGCTCCAGGTGATGGACCGCATCGTGGACCACGCGGGCAGCGTCGGCATGAAGGTCATCCTGGACCGGCACCGCCCGGACTCGGCGGGCCAGTCGGCGCTCTGGTACACCGCGGCCGTCCCCGAGTCCACCTGGCTCGCCAACCTCAAGTCGCTGGCCGCCCGGTACGCGGGCAACGACGCGGTGGTCGGCATCGACCTGCACAACGAGCCCCACGACCCCGCCTGCTGGGGCTGCGGTGACACCACGAAGGACTGGCGGCTCGCGGCGGAGCGCGGCGGCGACGCCGTGCTGTCCGCCAACCCGGACCTGCTGATCTTCGTGGAGGGCGTGCAGACCTTCGACGGCGTGTCCGGCTGGTGGGGCGGCAACCTCATGGGCGTCGGGCAGTATCCGGTGGAGCTGAGCGTGCCGCACAAGGTGGTGTACTCGGCGCACGACTACGCCACCAGCGTGGCCCAGCAGCCCTGGTTCACCGACTCCTCGTTCCCGGACAACATGCCCGGCGTCTGGGACAAGTACTGGGGCTACATCTTCAAGCAGAACATCGCCCCGGTGTGGGTCGGCGAGTTCGGTACGACGCTCCAGTCCACCACCGACCAGAAGTGGCTGAAGGCCCTGGCCGACTACCTTCGGCCCACCAGCCAGTACGGGGCCGACAGCTTCTCCTGGACCTTCTGGTCCTGGAACCCGAACTCCGGCGACACCGGCGGCATCCTCAAGGACGACTGGACCTCGGTCGACACCGTGAAGGACGGCTACCTCGCGAGCATCAAGGCGCCGGACTTCGGCAACGGCGGCAGCGGCGGCGATGACGACACCCAGGCGCCCACCGCCCCGACCGGGCTCGCCGTCACCGGGACCACCGGCACCTCCGTCTCCCTGTCGTGGAAGGCCGCGTCCGACGACACCGGCGTCACCGGCTACGACGTCTACCGGGGCTCCACCAAGGCCGGCACCGCCACCGGCACCACGTTCACCGACACGGGTGTGACGTCCGGCACCTCGTACACGTACACCGTCCGGACCCGCGACGCGGCGGGCAACACCTCCGCACCCTCCGCCTCCGTCACCGCCACCACCACGGGCTCCGCCGGCGACACCGGCTGCAAGGCCGTCTACACGGTGAACGGGGACTGGGGTAGCGGCTTCGGGGTGGACGTCACCGTGACCAACACGGGCACCGCGCCCGCCACCGGGTGGAAGCTGACCTGGACCTACGGCGGCAGCCAGAAGATCACCAACATGTGGAACGCCTCGTACACACAGAGCGGCGCTTCCGTCACCGTCACCAGCACCGGCTACAACGGCGCCCTCGCCGCGGGGGCGCACACCAGCTTCGGCTTCCAGGGCACACCGGCCGCCGGCGCCGTGCCGACCGTGAGCTGCACGCTGTCCTGACCGCTCCGTCCACACGTCCCGATCCGGAAGGAAGCGCCGTAGCCCGCCCGTCGTGGCGGGCTACGGCGCATTCGGGACACCGATTTCGAACGAGGACACGACCACCGAAATAGGCGTCGAAACCACTCGGCTAGCATGATCCCACCCCGGCGACCACCCTCATCGCCCGCACACCATGCCATGTGGCATGAAAAGCGACCTATTTGACCAAAACCCAGGACATCGGCCAGAGAATTGATATCTAGAGCATCGCGGGTGCTTTCGCGAATAGACCGCCGAATACCCTTCGCCGCATGGCGCCGGCCACGGGCGATCCTTTGGACTGCGGCCGCGGTGGTGACACTCGCGTTCCTCGTCGCACTGGAGATCGCCGCACGCCACTACGGCCTGCCGGGACCGGTCACCACCCAGGTCCAAGAGGTCGTGATCGCCCCCAAATCGGGCTTCCTGCTGTACGCCAGCATGGGTCTGATGATGGTGGTCCTCACCTGGCGTCAGCGGTTCGTCGCACTCGGTGTGGCCGCGGGCATCGACGTCGTCATCGCCTTGATCAGGCTGGTGGCCGATGCCCCCGTCAAGGAGGGACACCCCTTCGGAAACGGCGCGTTGTGGGTGATCATCGGGGTCACGGTCATCGCCCTCACCCGCCGCACGGGCCAGGAGCGCATGCTGCTCCTCAAGGGCGTCGGTCTGGGGCTGCTGCTGGTGGCCGGGCGGAAGACCGGTGACACCTGGCTGGTCATCACCTCGAAGACCCGCCCCGATGTGCTCGACCAGTACATGGCCAACGCCGACCATGCGCTCGGCAACCCGTCCTGGGTGGTCGGGCGGCTCGTCGAGGCGACCGGCTCGGTCGGCGCCCACCTCCTCAACGCCGTCTACGCGCAGCTCGCGGTCGCCGCGGTCTGCGTGGCGGTGTACCAGCTGCGCAACGTGGCCAGGGACCGGCGCTTCCCCGCCCACCACCTGGTGCGCACGTTCCTGGTGATCGGGCTGCTCGGTCCGGCCATCTACATGATCTTCCCGGTGGTCGGCCCGATCTTCGCGTTCGGCGCCGACGGCGGCCACTGGGCCGTGGCCGACATGTGGCCCGACACCGCCGTGCCGATCGGCACCCCGCACCACATGCCGTTCGACGAGATCACGCCTCGCAACTGCATGCCCAGCCTGCACACCGCGTGGGCCACCGCGATCTTCATCCACTCCCGCAAGGGACCGAAGTTCCTCCGGTACGCCGGCACCTTCTGGCTCGTCGCCACGCTCGCCGCGACCCTGGGCTTCGGCTACCACTACGGGGCGGACCTCGTCGCCGGTGTGGTGTTCACGCTGACGATCGAGACGGGCATGCGCGCGCTCGACCGCGGCTGGGACCGCCCGGCCGTCGGTCTGGTCGCCTACGGCACCGTGGTCTTCGCCGCGCTCCTGGTGTCGTACCGCTATCTGTCGCTGGAGATGGCCCACCACCCGTGGGTGTTCGGCCCGCTGGTCGTCCTGGCCATGTGCTCGGTGATCTACGCGTACGTACGCATCGACCGGCGCTGGGAGCCGAAGGAGGCGGCCGTTCCGAAGCTGGAGCCGCAGCCCGAAATGGCCTGAGCGGCCGTCCACGTCCTGGGTAACGTGTGGCCACGGAGCACCCCGCCGGTTCGCGAACCGGCGGGGTGCTGCCGTCAGAGACCCGCTAATCCGGCAAGGAGCGACCCGCCGTGCACGCATTCGACCGGTTCACCGACGCGCTGGACTATCCGATGTACGTGGTGACCGCTGAAGCGGACGGTGAGCGGGCCGGCTGCCTGGTCGGCTTCGGGTCCCAGTGCTCGATGCGGCCGCCCCGGTTCATGGTGTGGCTGTCGGAGCTGAACCGGACCTGCCGGGTCGCCGCCCGCGCCGACCGGCTCGCGGTCCATCTGCTCCGCCGCGAACAGGACGCCCTGGCCCGGCTCTTCGGCGGTGAGACCGGCGACCGCACGGACAAGTTCGCGCGGGTCGCCTGGCACCCCGGCCCCGGCGGGGTGCCGGTGCTGGACGAGGCGCCCGCGTGGTTCGTGGGCCGCGTCCTACGGCGCGTCGACGGCGGGGACCACGTCGGGCATCTGCTCGCCCCGGAAGAGATGTGCCACCCGGCGGACGGGGGTTTCCCGTTCCTGTCGGTCTCCGGGGCCATCGGCATTCCGCCGGGGCACCCCGTGGACTGAGCGCCGGGGCTATCAGAAGTCGCCCCGCGCGGTCCGCTCGGCCAGCTTCTGGAACTCGCCGAGGTCGTAATTGGCCAGCACCGAGTCCAGGTTGGTGAGGGCGCCCAGGTATTCCACAAAACCCTGCGGGTCGTACTCGATCTGGAGGGCCACCCGGCTCGTCTCGTCGTCCAGCCGGTGGAAGGTGACGACCCCGGCGTGCTGGACGCCTTCGATGGTCTTCCAGGCGATCCGGTCCTCCGGGATCACCTCGGTGAGTTCGGCGACGAACTCCTTGTCGGCACCGGGGAGGGAGAGCTGCCAGGCGAACCGGCGCGCATCCAGCGGGTCGACCCGACGGACGTGGCTCAGAAAGGCGGGCCAGCGGGCGACATCGCTCCACAGGGCCCAGCTCACGGCGACCGGGGCCTTGATGTCGACGGTTTCGACGATCGAGGAAGACATGGGAACTCCTAGTCGTAGTAGGTGTGAGTAGCGCCGCCGACACGTCCTAGGGGCGTGTCGCCAGCGTGAACGGGTGTCCGGCCGGGTCGGAGTAGAGGCGGGCGTCGCGTGCGCCGCCGTTGTTCTTCGTGTCGAGGGGACGTGCGCCGAGGCCGACGGCCTCCCGTTCCGCCTCGTCCATGTCCTCGCGGGCGACCAGGATGCGCAGGTGGGCCTGTTGCGAATCGTCGGGCCTCGGCCAGCTCGGCGGTGCATAGCCGTGGTCCGTGCGGATGGCGAGGTGGATTCCGGCCGCGCCCACCACCTCGATGACATCGAGGTCGTAGCCGGGGCGGACCTCGGCCCCGAGCAAGGCGGCGTAGAAGTCCGCCAGCTCCTGGGGTTCGGCGCAGTCCAGCACCAGCAGACCCGTCTTGGGCACCGCCATGACCGTCCTCCTGTTCGCGGTTGCTCGTTCCTCCGGACGCAGCACCGCGTACCCGCGCCGCCCTCGGTCACACCCGGTCACCGGCGGTTCCGTGGCCGGTGCCGACGGCATGCCTGCCCGGCGGATTACGGGGCAGACGGCGGTGCACCGGAAGGACCGAAGCCTTCCCTCGCCGCCGAACAGGGGGAACCCATGTCCGCCACCCAGCCCGAAAGACCCGTCCGGCCGACGGAGCACCGCACCCACGCCCGAGCGGGCCGCTCCCCCGCCCTGACGACCGGCCTCCGCACGGCGGGGCTGCGCCTCGCCGCGCTCACCGTCGGCCAGGCGGCGCTGATGGTGGGGCTCGGGCTCCTGATCACCGGGCCCGCCGGGGCGATCTGGCCGCTGAATGCCGAGGACGAGGTCAACGAGGGCTTCGAGCAGCTGCGAACGGGGCCCCTGACCGACGTGTCGTTCGTCGCGTCGGAGGCCGGCAACACCCTCACGATCATCGTGATCACGGTCCTGGTGTGCCTGGGCCTCGTGGTGCTCCCCCGGCTCCCGAGGTGGCGGCAGGCCGTCTTCCTCGCCGTCGGCGTCTCGCTCCAGTCCCTGGTCTTCCTGGTCATCACCATCTGCGTGGACCGCGACCGGCCCGACGTGGACCGGCTCGACGCCTCGCCGCCGACGGCCAGCTACACCTCCGGCCACACCGGGGCTGCGACGGCCCTCTACGCAGGGCTGGCCGTGCTGGCCCTCCTCCCCGGCGGACGCGGCCGGGGCCGCAAGGTGCTGGCCGGGCTGCTGCTGCTCATCCCGCTGCTCGTGGGGCTCGCCCGGCTCTACCGGGGGATGCACCACCCCACCGATGTGCTCGGCGGCATGCTGAACGGCGCCCTGTCGCTGCTGGTGGCGGGCCGGGCCCTGCTGGCCGAGGGCACCAGCCCGGCACCGGTCCCTTCGAGCGCCATGGAGATCGCCCAGGAGGCGGCGGCCGAGCGTGCGGAGCGGATCGAGGGCCGCACGGTGGTCGTCGTCAACCCGACGGTCACCGACGAGGAGCGGCGCGAGACGTTGCGGCTCGTCCTGGAGCAGCACGGGCGGCACGCCGCGGAGTTCGTGGAGACGACCGCCGACGATCCGGGCGGCGGGCAGGCGGCGGCAGCGGTGCGCTCGGGCGCGTCGCTGGTCGTGGTGTGCGGCGGCGACGGAACGGTCCGGGCGGCGGCCGACCGGCTGGCCGGGACGGGGGTCCCGCTGGCCGTCGTCCCGTGCGGCACGGGCAACCTGCTCGCCCGGAACCTCGGTCTGCCGGTGGGGCCCGCCGAAGCGCTGGCCGCCGCGCTGTCGGGCACCGAGCGCCGGATCGACCTCGGCCGGATCGAGGGCGACGGCCTGCCCGCCACCCACTTCACCGCGATGTCCGGGGCCGGCCTGGACGCCGCCATGCTGGAGAACACCGGCAGTGCGGCGAAGGCCGCGATCGGCTGGCCCGCCTACGTGGTCGCCGGGCTGAGGAGTCTGCGGGCGCCGCGCATGTCGGTGTCCGTCCGGCTGGACGACGGACCGGTGCTGCGTCGTACGGCGCGGATGGTGCTGCTCGCCAACATCGGGGACGTACAGGGCGGGGCCACGCTGGTCCCGTCCGCCGAGCCCGACGACGGGCTGCTGGATCTGGCGGTGTTCGACCCGCACGGCCCGGGAGGCTGGCTGCGCGCCGTCGGTGCGGTGCTGCGCGGGCGTCCGGAGCCGAGCGGTTCCGCGGGCTCAGCCGTGGAGTACTTCACCTTCCGCCGCGCCGAACTCCGTTTCGCCTCACCGCAGTCGAGGGAGCTGGACGGCGACCCGGTCGGCCGGGGCCGCCGGCTCGTCGCCGAGGTGCGTCCGGGGGCGCTCACCGTCCTCCTGCCGTCGGAGGGTGAGTGATGGGTACGGCGACCCGGGTCCCGCAGACCCGCGACATGACGGGCGACGAGCTGACCGCGGACGAGGCCCTGGCCTCGCTGCGCCGCTACGGGCGCTGGCCGCTGATCCGCGACTCGTTCGTCCGTTTCCGCTACGCCGACGGGTTCAGCCACTCGCGGGCGCTGGCGCTGCAGACGGTGCTCGCGGTCATCCCGCTGGTGATCGCGTTCGTCGGGCTCTCGGCCTCGCTGCACACCGAGGACGTGGGCAGGCTGGCGGAGCTGACGATCCACCGGATCGCGGCGGGGCCGAGCGCCGATGTGGTGGACGACGCGCTCGACCGCAGCCGCCGGCGGGCCGGTGAGGGATCCCAGCTCACGCTCTGGTTCGGCCTGTTGTTCTCGCTGGTCAACGTGACGACGGCGATGTGCCAGATAGAGCGCGGGGCCAATCGCATCTACGGGGTCGAGCGCGACCGGCCGTTCCACCAGAAGTACTTCCGGGGTCTGGTGATGTCGCTGACGGCCGGCATCCCGCTGGGGCTCGGCTTCATCCTGATGGTCGTCGGCGGCGACCTCGTCACGGCAGCCGCGACGGTGTACCACCTGAGCGACACGGCACGGACCGCCTGGGACCTGCTGCGCTGGCCGTGCGGGCTGCTCCTCGCGCTGATGTCGGCGAGCGCGATCTTCCGCCGCTCCCCGCGCCGCAACCAGCCCGGCTACACCTGGCTGGCGTTCGGCGCGGCCCTGTATCTGGTGCTGTGGACGGCGCTGACCTATCTGCTGAGCCAGTACCTCTCCCTCAGCGGTTCCTTCGACACCGTCTACGGTCCGCTGAGCGCCTTCATGTCGCTGCTGCTGTGGGCCTATCTGACCTCCATAGCCCTGTTCCTCGGGCTGTCCTTCGCGGCGCAGCTGGAAGCCGCCCGCGCCCGCCGGCCCGGTCCGATACAAGCCGATCCGGGAGCTTGAATGGTTGTACGAGCCACCACACGACTGCTGCGGGAGCACCGGCGCCGGTCGGCGGACCGCGCGTTCGGCATGCGCCTGCTCGGAGCGGCGGCCGTCGCGGCGGTGTCCGCGGTGCCGTTCGCACTGGTGCTGGTCCTCGTGGAGGGCCACTGGCGGCCGTTGCGCGCACTGGACTCGGGTGCGGCGGGCCGGCTGCACCGCACGGCCCTGGATCACCCGGCCTGGACGAGTGCCCTGCGTTTCCTGTCCGACCGGGTCTGGGACCCACTGACGCTGCGCTGCGCGGTCGCGCTGCTGACCGGCTGGCTGCTGTACCGGCGGGCCTGGCGGCTGGCGGCCTGGTCCGCCGTCACGGCGGTGGCCGGGGGCCTGACGGGCCTCCTGGTGAAGGTGGTGGTCGAGCGGGCCAGGCCGTCGTTGGAGGATCCGGTGGCGCGGGCGCCCGGCTTCTCGTTCCCGTCGGGGCACGCGATGACCGCCACGACGACGTTCGCGGTGCTGTTGCTCGTGCTGCTGCCGATGGTGCCCCGGCGCGGCCGGGTGGTGTGCTGGGCGGTGGCGGTGCTTTCGGTGCTCGGTGTCGGCTTCACCAGGGTCGCGCTGGGCGTCCACTGGTTCAGCGATGTGGTCGGCGGCTGGCTGCTGGGGCTCGCCGTGGTGGCGTGGACGGCCTGGGCCTTCGAGGCGTGGCGGGCCGAATCCGGCAGGGGACGCAGCGAGGTGACGGAAGGTCTGGAGCCCGAGCTGACGGGCTCGGCCCCAGAAGGCTGAAGCGCCGGGCCCCCGCCGTCTGCCGGGTCTGTACGCGGCCGTGGTGTCCGCCTCCCGGACCGCCGGGCGCGCGCCGGAGTTTCAGCGGAGTGAAACTTCTCACCCGGTTGGCGGTGTTGCCCCAGCTCGGCGGCTTCTTCACTGGACTGGACCACAGAGACCGATCCAAAACCCTTTACGACGCAGTGGTGTTCATGCGTCACTCGTGGCGTGCCCTCGTCAAGAGAGTCGCCCCTCCGCGCTCCGTGACAGGCCATCCCCCGCACCCGCCGCTACGCTCGGAACCGCTCCACATGCTACGCGAGTAGACCCCACCTTCGCGCCGCTCACCCCAGGAGGCTCCCGTGTTATCGATCCGCAGCCGCAGACCCGCACTCCGCAAGCTGATGGCCCTCGGAGCCGTCGGCCTCGGCATGGTGGTGGTGCCCACCGTCACCGCCGCCCCGGCCTCGGCGTCTCCGCAGCCGCCCACGTCGTCCAGTGGGGCCATCCCGCTCGGCGACGGGTACATGGGTGCCGGCTACCTCGCCGACGGCGACACGTTCGCCCCGGACGACCGACACGTGGACCTCACTCCGGAGAGCAGCGCCTCCATCCAGGCGACGACGCTCCCCGGCATCGACGTCTCGCACTACCAGGGCTCGATCAACTGGTCGTCGGTGAAGTCGGCGGGCATCAAGTTCGCCTACATCAAGGCCACCGAGGCCACCTCGTACAAGGACCCCAATTTCAACGCCAACTACCTCAACGCCTATAACGCGAAGGTGATCCGGGGCGCGTACCACTTCGCGCGGCCCAACCTGTCCAGCGGAGCGGCCCAGGCCACTTACTTCGCGGGCCACGGTGGCGCGTGGTCGCGGGACAACCTGACCCTTCCGGGGATGCTCGACCTGGAGGGCGGCTGCTACGGCAAGTCGGCCTCCGCGATGCAGTCGTGGATCCTCGACTTCTACAACACGTACAAGGCCAAGACGGGCCGCGACGTCGTCATCTACACCAGCGCGAGCTGGTGGAACTCGTGCACGGGCGGCTGGAGCGGCATGTCGGCGCGCAGCCCGCTCTTCACCGCGCACTGGACGACCGCGGCGAGCCCCACCATCCCGAAGGGCTTCCCGTACTGGACGTTCTGGCAGTACACCGACTCCGGTTCGGTGGGCGGCATTTCGGGAGCCGTGGACCGGGACCGGTTCAACGGTGACGCCAGCCGGCTGCTGGCTCTGGCCAACAACACCTGAGACACCGGCCGGAACAAGGGCGGCCACCCGGCGCGGGCTCCGGCCCGCACCGGGTGGCCGCCCTTCCGTCTACGCACCCGCACGCGTGGCCCGTACGGCTCAGCGGAGGATGCCGGCCTGCCGGGCGGCTCGCAGCCAGGACGGGAACTCCGACAGGAGCCGGTCGTACAGCTCCTGGTCGGAGAGCTGCTCGATGTCGTCCACGGCGAAGAAGCCGACGTTGTCCACCCGGCGCCCGGGCATGGTGTCGAACCGTTCCAGCACCCCGTACTGCCCCCGGCCGAGGCCGATGAACTGCCAGAAGACGGGTTCCTCGACCGCCGCGCGCAGCTCGCGCTCGATCTCGTCGTTGCGGTACACACCGCCGTCGGAGAAGAACAGCACGAGCGTCGGCGCGGGCACCGGCTCGGCTCGCACGAAGTCCCGGACCTCGGCGATGACCTTCTGCTCCTCGTTCTGGATGCCGACCGCGCGCATGTCGGCCTGACCCGGGAGCAGTCCCTTCTGGGGCTTCTTCCGCCCGAACATGCTGATCTGGCCGACCCGTACGTGCAGTCGCAGCCATTCGGGCAGTTCACCGATGGTCAGGTCGGGGAGCCTGGCCGGGGTCGAGGCGAAGGTCCACGCCTGCATCTCACCGTCGTCGTCCAGTTGGGCGGCGACGGCCGCCACGCGTTCGGTGACGCCCGCGACGGTGCCGCGCGAGTAGAGGGCGCTCATCGATCCGGAGGCGTCGAGGACGAGGATCACACGGGCGGTCAGCCGGTCCAGGCCGTGCTTGCGCAGGCTGACGGCCACCTGCTGCTTGCGCAGTGAGAGGCGCTTGCGCATGTCGACCGGCAGCCGCTCCTCGCCCTTGCTGAGGCGTGGCGCGGCGGGGGCGGCGGGGGCCGGTGCACGGCGAGGTTCGTCGACACTGATCCCGAAGTCCGTCGCCAGGCCGGCGAGCCCAGTGGCGTAACCCTGGCCCACGGCGCGGAACTTCCATCCGCCCGCCCGCCGGTAGAGCTCCCCGCACACATGGGCGGTCTCCGGTCCTGCCGCCATGTCGAAGCGGGCCAGTTCCGCACCCGACCCGGCGTCCAGCAGCCGGAGACGGAGGCCGGGCACCTGCCCGAACGTGCCGCCGTCCGCCGACGCGCACAGGGCGACCCGTGCCACGTCGGGCCCCAGCGCGGCGAGGTCGGCCTCCAGGGTGTCGGAGCCGGGCTGCTTGCCGAGGTGGCGTACGGCCCCGGAGGCGTGCCGGGGCTGGTTGTAGAAGACGAAGTCGTCGTCCGAGCGGACCCGCCCGTCCGCGCCCAGCACCAGCGCGGAGGCGTCGACGTCGGGCACGGCGGGCCCGGCCGTCCAGCTCAGCACGGCCCGGACGGCGGACGGGGCCACCGGCATGTTGGCGCCCTTGCTCAGTGTCGTCACGGCACCCAGTCTGCCTGCCGGTGTTCCGCGCGGTCGACCGGGCCCGGGTGTTCAGCCGGTGAGGGCCGCGTTGATCTGCCGGGTCGTCTGCGCGGCGACGCGCGGGTCGGTGGCGGCGTGGAAGGTGTAGGCGTTCAGGCCCGTGGCCAGGGCCCAGCCACGTCCCCGCGTCCAGGTCGCGTCGTCCGGGCCGAGCGCCGAGCGGAAGGCGGCCCTGCTGTCCGCCGACAGCAGGGTGTAGGCGATCATCATGTCGCAGGCCGGGTCTCCGAGGCCGAGCCCGCCGAAGTCGATGACGGCGCTGAGGCGACCGTCGCGGGTGAGCAGATTGCCGGTGTGGAAGTCGCCGTGCACCCAGACCGGGGGCCGGTCCCAAGCGGGGGCGTCCAGGGCCGCGTCCCACACCTTCGTCATGGCCCCGGCGTCGAACACCCCGTCCAGCGCGGTGATCGCCGCACGCGTGGCCCGGTCCCGGCCGCGCAGGGTGTCCGTGGTGCGGTCGATGTCGGGGGTGAGGGGGTGGCCGCCGGGCTCGAAGCGTCGCAGGGCGGTCAGGAATCCGGCGAGGGCCACGGCGGTTTCGCGCGAGTCGCCCAGGTCCTCGGCGGTGGCGGGCTCGCCCTCCAGCCAGCGGGTCACCGCCCAGGGCCACGGGTATCCGGACCCCGGTTCCCCCACCGCGACCGGCTCGGGCACGGCCAGCGGGAGGTGCGGGGCGAGCCGGGGCAGCCAGGTGTGCTCCTTGCGGGCCTGCCCGGTGGCACCGGCGTAGCGCGGCAGCCGTACGGAGAGCTCGCGGCCCAGCCGGTGGATCACATGGTCCGCACCGGCTCGGGTGAGCCGTTCCAGCGGCAGTCCGGCCCACTGCGGGAACTGGCTGTCGACCAGCCGCCTGACCAGCGGGGTGTCGATCGCGGGGCGGTCGCTCGTGGCTCCCAACGGCGGTTCCCTGTCCTCGGCCCGCTGCGCGCGACGGGCGGTCCGGACCATCACACGGCGCCGCGCGCCCGGCTGTCGAGCCGTTTTTCGGGGCCTGGGCCGAGCCGGTCGGCCATTTCCGGCCAGGCTGTCAGAATTGCGCCATGGCTCAGCACGCATCCGATCACGGCTATCTCCTGGACAACCAGCAGTCGGAGGCGGGCGTCCGCTTCGGCGCGCTCTCCGAACTCTTCGACCCGGTGACGTTCCGCCATGTCGACCAGCTGGGCATCGGGCCCGGCATGCGGTGCTGGGAGGTCGGTGCGGGCGGGCCGTCCGTGCCACTCGGTCTGGCCGAGCGGGTGGGACCGGACGGGACGGTGGTCGCCACCGACATCGACGTGTCGTGGACCGAGGGGATCGCCGGCGGGGTGATCGAGGTGCTGGAGCACGACGTGGCCGCCGACCCGCCGCCGGAAGGCGGTTTCGACCTGGTGCACGCGCGGCTGGTCCTGGTGCACGTCACCGACCGCGCGGAGGCGCTGCGCCGGATGGTGCGGGCGCTGCGGCCGGGGGGCGTGCTGCTGTTGGAGGACGCGGACCCGGGCCTGCAGCCGCTGCTGTGCCCGGACGAGTCGGGGCCGGAGCAGCGGCTCGCCAACCGGCTGCGCTCGGGCTTCCGGTCGCTGATGGCCGGGCGCGGCGCGGACCTGGAGTACGGCAGGACGCTGCCCCGGCTGCTGCGCGAGGCGGGCCTCGATGACGTCCGGGCGGACGCGTACTTCCCGGTGACCTCACCGGCGTGCACGGTCCTGGAGGCCGCGACGGTGCGGCAGATCCGTGGCCGGCTGGTGGCGGCGGGGCTGGCCACCGACGAGGAGATCGACCGCCATCTCGCGAACGTCGGGACCGGTCGCCTCGACCTCGCGACCGCGCCGATGATCTCCGCGTGGGGGCGCCGCCCGCAGCAGCCGTGAGCGGGCGTCAGGCGGCCGCCTCCGCGCGCGCCAGGAGGGCCGGGAGGCCGGCCAGGAGCGGGGCCTCGCCGCACGCCGACGCCACGACGACCTCCTCCAGAGCCCACAGGTGCGCCCTGATCCTGGCCGGCGGGAGGTAGGCCGTGTCGGCGGTGAGCATGACGGCGAGGACGCCCTCCTCCTCGGTGACGTGGACGCAGTACCGGCAGCCGAGCTTGTCCTCGGTGGCCGGGAAGCCGAACTCCGTACGGGCCCGTGCGGCGCGCAGCTCCGCGGCGTCCGGCGGCGGCCCGTCGTCCGGCGGGCGTACGAAGAACCGCTGGTCGTTGTAGCAGCAGTACGGGTGTACGGGGGTGCCGCGCTCCCGGCCGACGCGCTCGCGCAGGGCCTCCCAGGCGACCGGGTCGTAGGACGCGGCCCGGTAGCCCGCCAGGGCCGCGCGCCACGCCACCGGCAGGAGGTCCGTGAACCGTTCGGCGCCGGCCGTGTCGAGCAGGAAGGGCGCGTCCTGGGAGAGCATCGCCACCAGGTCCCGCCGGTCATCGGCGGCCCGGTTGGCGACGATGGGCATCATGGCCGCCGCCGGGTGCCCGCCCTCGGCGGCGACCAGGGCGGCCAGGGCGGTCATCAGGACGGTCGACCCGCTGATCCGGTGGGCGGTCGCGAGTGTGTCCGTCGCCCTCATCAGCGCCTCGGACACCAGACGGCCGCTCCAGAAGCGCGGGGTGCGCGGCTCGGCGGCCTGCCGGGGGAACATGGTCGGCGGCATGGTCCGGTAGAAGCTCTCCCACTGGGCGAGGGCCCGTTCGCTGCGACGCACGCCGGCCGGTGTGTGCTGGTCCCGGGCGAGGTCGAGAGGGTTGGTGCGCGGGGCCCGACCGGCCGAGCCCCGGCGCACCAGGAGCCTCAGGTCGCGTACCACCTGTTCGGCGGCGTGGCCGTCGGCCGCGAGGTGGCAGAGGACCAGCGCAGCGTGCGTGATCCGGCCCCGGTGGCAGACGGCAGCGACGCGCAGCGGCCACTCCCGCGCGTAGTCGAAGCGGGTGGCGGTGAGTTCGTCCAGCAGGGCGCGGGCGGTCGCCTCGGTGCGTTCCGCGTCGGGCTCGTCCACCACGGTGACCGGCAGGGCGCCGCAGTCGGTGAGCGACTGGCGGGGCTCACCGTCCTCACCGTCGTACAGCCGTGTGCGCAGCGCCTCGTGACGCTCCATCAGGGCGGTGAGCGCGGTCGCGAGCCGGCGCACGTCCGTGACCCGGCCGCGCTCGCCCAGTGGGAGCAGGCGCCCGATGTTGAAGTAGACGTCGTTGGGCGCGGTGCGCAGGATCGCGTTCCAGATCGCCCGCTGGCCCCAGGTGAGGGGTGCCGTGCCCGCCCTGCTCCCGGCGAAGGGGATGTGCAGGGTGCGGGCGGTGGCGAGGCCGTTCATCGTGTCACCAGCCGGGCCGCCAGGCTGTCGATGTCCTCCTGGTAGAACGCCGGGTCTGCGAGGTCGAGTTCCACGCCGAATTCGTCCTCGAGGGCGTCGGCGAGGCGGAGCAACGCCAGGGAGCTGACCCCCAGTTCGGTGAGGGTTCCCCGGGCGGTGAGGATGTCCGCCGCGGCGAGCTGCCCGTCCATGGCTTCGCTGATCAGCCCGGCGAGCCGTGTTCGTGCCGCGGTGGCCGGGTCCTGGGCGGTGCTCAACTGCCCTCCCCGGCGGCCAGTCGGCGGCGCAGGCTCAGGGGCCTGATGTCGGGCCACACCTGGTCGACGTGGGCCACGCACTCCTCCTCCGTACCGCTGAACCCCTCGGCCCGCCACCCGGCGGGCAGGGGGGTCTCGGCGGGCCAGAGGGCGTGCTGTTCCTCGTCGTTGACCGCCACCAGGTAGCGGAGGGCGGGTGTGTTCACTGGTTCTCCTCGATGAGTGCGGCGACGCAGGCGGCGACGCCGTGGACGGTGGGGCTGTCGAAGAAGACGTCGAAGGGCACGGCGACTCCGTACTCCTTGCGGATGCGGCTCGCGATGGCGGTGATGGTGAGGGAGTGGCCGCCGAGGTCGAAGAGGTCCTCGTCGGGCCCGAGGTCGTCGAGGTCCAGCACCTCGCGCCAGATGGCGAGAACGGTGGCCGTGATGCCTTCGTCGCCCACGTCCGCGGCTGCCTCGACGGTGGTCCGTTCGCGCGGCGGTTCGGGCAGGGCTGCCCGGTCGAGCTTGCCGTTGGGGGTGAGCGGCATCGCGTCGAGCGCGACGAACGCGTCGGGAAGGGCCGCCGCGGGCAGGGAGCGGGCGAGGTGGTCGCGCAGTGCCTGGGGCGTGGCGGGTGCGCGGTCGGGCTCGGGCACGACGTAGGCGACCAGCCGGCCGGGCTCGCCCTCCGGGGCCTCCCGCAGCACCGTCACCGCCTGCGCGACCTGCGGGTGGCTGCCCAGGGCGGCGTCGATCTCGCCGAGTTCGATGCGGTGGCCGCGCACCTTCACCTGGGTGTCCGACCGGCCCGCGAAGGCGATGCGGCCGTCGGCGGTGAGCCGGACGAGGTCGCCCGTCCGGTAGAGGCGGGCGCCGGGCGGGCCGAAGGGGTCCGGGACGAAGCGGGCCGCGGTGAGTCCGGGACGGCCCCGGTAGCCGTGGGCGACCCCGTCGCCGCCGATGTACAGCTCGCCGGTCAGCCCTTGCGGCAGCGGCTGGAGGCAGGCGTCCAGGACATAGGTGCGGGTGTTGGCCAAGGGGCGGCCGATGGTCACGGGGTCGTCGGGGCCGAGGTCGGCGGCCGTGGACCAGACCGTCGTCTCGGTCGGCCCGTACACGTTGACCAGGCGTCCGACGGCGGTGCGCAGTTCGCGGGCGAGCGCGTCGGGCAGGGCCTCTCCCCCGGTCAGCGCCACCAGGTCCGGTGCGCGGAGCCCGGCGGCGAGCATGGTGCGCCAGCCGCTGGGGGTGGCCTGTACGTGGGTGAGGCGGTGGCGTCCGACCAGCTCGGCGAGGGCCGTGCCGTCGCGGTGGCGGCCTTCCGGGACGAGGACGACGGTGCCGCCGGTGATCAGCGGCAGGAAGAGTTCGACGGTGGAGATGTCGAAGGAGAGCGAGGTGAGCCCGAGCCAGCGGCTGCCGGGCCCCGTGCCGGTGGTGTCCCGCAGGGCCGCGAGGAGATTGGCCAGGGCCGCGTGCGACACCTCGACGCCCTTGGGCACACCGGTGGAGCCGGAGGTGTACAGCACGTAGGCGGGGTCCGCGAGGGAGGGCGGCGCGGGCGCCGCAGGGGCATCGGGGAGCCGGTCCAGGTCCTCGGCCCCCGGGTCGGTGGCGGTCTCGAGAGTGATCCCGGAGTCGGCGCGGAGGAACGCCAGGCGCTCCGCCGGGTGGTCGGGGTCCAGCGGCAGGTAGGCAGCACCGGCGGTGAGCGTGCCGAGGGCGGCGACCAGTTGGGCGACGGAGCGGGGCAGGGCGATGCCGACGAGCGCGCCGGGACCGGCCCCCTGCTCGCGCAGCCGGTGGGCGCGGCGGCGGACGGCCGCGTCGAGTTCGGCGTACGTGAGGGTCGAGTCGCCCTCGATGACGGCGACGGCGTCCGGGGTCGCGGCGGCCTGGGCGGCGAACAGGGCGGGCAGGGTCGCGGGGGCGTTGCCCGGGGCCCGGGTGGTGTCGGTGAGCAGCGTCGCCCGCTCCCGGGGCGGCAGCACGGGCAGTCGGCCGAGGGCGGTGTCCGGGGCGGCCAGGGCCCCGTCGAGCAGGGTGAGGAAGTGGTCCAGGACGCGGGCGGGCGCCTCGCCCTCGAAGGCGGCGGTGCGGTACTGGAGGCTCCCTTCCAGGCTGTCGGGGGCGTCGACCAGTTGGAGGTGGGCGATGTTGCGGGCGGTGCGGGCGAAGCCGGTCCACTCGGTGCGTACGTCGAGGCCGGGGCCGAAGTCGGCGGGCCGGGAGGTGTCGCGCCGCCGGTAGCTGAGCGAGACCGGGCAGAGCGCGGTGCGTGGGGTGAGTCCACGCACCGCACGGCTGAGGGGGACGGTGCGGTGGGCGTAGAGGGCGCGCAGTCCGGCCCGGACCTCGTGGGCGAAGTCCGCGAAGGCGAGCCCCGGGCGCGGGTCGGTGAAGAGGGGCAGTTCGTTGACGTGCAGGCCGGTCTGCCGGGGTGCGCCGGGCACGCGGGTGGAGAGTTCGATCGCGGTGGCGGGGGCGGTGTTGCCGTAGCGCAGCAGCAGGGCGTGCCAGGCCGCCGTGAGGAGTTCGAACCGGGTGACGCCGAGCGTCGCGGCGGCGGTGACGAGGCGGGCGTGCCACTCCCCCTCGCGCCGGAAGCCGCAGGCGCTGCCGGGGCCCGGGGCGACGGGGTTAGCGTGGTGGGCGGTGAGGCCGGGGAGGGCGGGGGCCGGGGCGTCGCGCCAGCGGCCGGCCCAGAAGCGGGCCGCTTCGTGGACGGCCGTGTCGGAGACGGGCAGCGGGGGTGTCGGCGCCTCGGCCGCCGGGGGCTGCCGGCTCTCCCCCGTCACCACCCGGTACGCCTCTGCCAGTCCGTTGACCAGGAGGTCCTTGGACTCGCCGTCGAAGACGAGGTGGTGGGCGACCACGAGCAGCAGATGCCGGTCCGGGGCGGTGGTGAACAGCGTGGCGCGCGCCAGGGCCTCGCCCGGGGCGAATCGGGCGGCGGTCTCCTCGTCGCGGAGCTTGCCGAGGTCGCCGGGCTCGGCGGTCACCAGCCGCAGGGGCGGTGCGTCGCCCGGGAGCAGGCCGGGCCCGGCGGGATCGGTCCGGGAGGCGAGCACGGGGGTGGCCCGTACGTGGTCGCCCCAGGCCGTCGCCAGGGCGGCCGGGTCCAGCGGCCCCCGGATGTGCAGGGTGAGGCTGAGGTGGTAGGCCGAGCCGGTGTCAAGGGTCTGCTCGGTGACCCAGAGCCCGTGCTGGGCCGGGTCGAGCGGGGCCGGTGTTGCGAAGGAGGGGGTCATGGGGTCGCCTCGTCGTCCAGGAGCCGGTGGAGTTCACGTTTGAGGACCTTGCCGCCCTCGTTGCGGGGCAGGGCGGCGCGGAAGAGGATCCGGGCCGGCAGTTCGTGCGCGGCGAGCCGGTCGAGCAGGAAGGCCCGCAACCGGGCGGTGTCCGGTTCGCGGTGCCGGGGCACGACCACGGCGGCCACGACGGTGCCCAGCACGGGGTGCGGGATGCCGAAGGCGGCGGCGTCGGCGATGTCGGGGTGGGCGTGCAGGGCGTTCTCGACCTGGATCGTGGACACCTTGTGGGCGCCGGACTTGATGACGTCGCGCTCCCGGTCGAGCAGGTGGAGGTAGCCGTCCGCGTCGAGCCGTCCGATGTCACCCATGCGCACCCAGCGGCCCCGGAAGACCTCGGCGTCCGCGTCGGGGGCGCCGAGGTAGGCGCGGGGCGCGGTGGGCGAGCGCAGCCAGATGTCGCCCGGTTCACCAGTGGCCACCGGGTGCCCTTCGGCGTCGGTGATGCGCAGGTGTCCGAGGGAGGCGGGCCGGCCGGGCGAGTCGGGGTGGTCGGGGTCGAAGAGCAGGGTGATCTGGGCGGGCGCGGCCTCGGTCGAGGTGTAGTAGTTGACGATCTGCGCCCCGGGGAACGCCTGCGCGAGCCGTAGCGCGACGGGTTGCGGGAGGGCCGCCGCGGTCGAGCCGACCAGCTTGACCGTGCTGAGGTCGCGGCCGGCGAGGGCGGTGGACGCGAGCAGTTCGATGGCGGTGGCGGGCACCAGGAAGACGCTGCCGACCGCGTGCTCCTCGATGAGCCGGGCGAACCGGCGCGGGGTGAACTGCGGGGCGGCGACACCGGTGGCCGCCGTGTCGAGGCAGTTCACCAGCATCGTCTGTCCCGCGTTGGTGCCGATCGGGAAGCTGTGGAGGAAGGTGCGCGAGTGGCGCAGGGGTCTGCGGCGTTCGTCCAGGGTGCAGCCGTGGGCGAGGTTGGCGTGGGCGGCCCGGACGCCCTTGGGGAGCCCGGTGGTACCGGAGGTGTAGAGGTACTGGGCGGGTGCGGACGGGTCGGGGAACGGCAGTTCGTCCCCGGCCCCGGTCCCGAGCTCGTCGCAGGTCGCCCGCCATACGGCTTCGGGCAGCCGGGGCGGTGGCCCGCCCGCACCGTGCAGGACGCCCGCGCACCGGCTGTCCTCGACGATGTGCGCGGTGGCGGCCGGGGCCAGCCGGTCGGACAGGGGTACGGCGATGCCGCCCGCCCACTGCACCCCGCAGTAGGCGACCGCGTAGTCGGTCCACTCCGTGGCCCCGTAGCGCAGCCCGACCGGATCACCGGGGCGCAGGCCACGGGCGAGCAGGCCGTGGGCGAGGGCGGCGGCCCGGTCGCGCCAGGTGCCGAAGTCCAGGGCGCGGGGCCCGTTGCGGAGGGCGACGCGGTCCGGGTGGAGGGCGGCGCGGTGGGCCAGCAGTTCGACGAGGGAGCGCGGGGGCGCGGCGGGGCTCACCGGTCGGCCCCTGCGGGACGGGGTGCGGAGGCGGCCATGGCTGCCGCGCGTTCCCGGAGCCCGATGAGGTCGTCGGGTTCGGCGTCCGGCACGTCGCGGTCGAAGCGGGCGAGGACCGGCAGCCGCAGCGCGAGGGCCACCAAGGCCAGCATCATCAGGCAGCACAGCAGGTACATGAGCCCGATTCCGCGCCCCGGACCCGTGCCCAGCACCCGTCCCACGCTGCCCGCCAGCGCTCCGTCGTCGGCCAGCAGCGGGTCGAACAGCCGGGCGCCCAGGGGTGCGACGAGTCCGTGGCCGATGGGGAGGGTGGACCAGGCGACCATGGTGTTCAGGGCGAAGACGCGGCCGTGGAAGCGCTGCGGGACCTTCACCTGGACGATCGTCGAGTAGACCCCGTTGACCAGGGCGATGGCGCAGGACATCCCGAAGGCACCGGCACCGATCACCCAGAGGTCGGCGCGCAGCCCGGTCACCGCCCCGGCCAGGGCGAACACCCCCGCCAGCGCGAGCATGCCGCGCACCCGGTGTCTGCGGGGCCCGCCCCACACGCCCATGATCAACCCGCCCGCGACGGCCCCGGCCCCGCCCGCCGTGGCGACGGCCGCCGCCCCGTCGAGGGTGTCGAAGGACAGCACCAGCGGCGTCACCAGCAGGAACAGCGGCGACAGGAAGAGGTTGAGCGCGGCGAACCACAGGAGCATCGAACGGAAGCCCCGGTGCCGCCAGGTGTAGGCGAAGCCCTGCTTGATCTCCTCGACGACCGGTTCCCGGCGGGTCCAGGGCAGGGTGCGGGGGAACCTGACGCAGACGAGTACGGCGACCGCGACCACGTAGCTCGCGATGTCGAGGATGAGGATGCCGCGCAGACCGATGCCCGCCATCAGGGCCACCGCGACGAGCGGCACGACGAACTGAGCCGCGCCGAAGGCGAGTTGTACGACACCGTTGGCGTGGCCCAGATAGCGTTTGGGGACCAGCTGCGGGATCGCGGAGCTGTAGGCGAGGCGCTGGAAGGTGAGCGCGACCGAGAGGCTGCCGAGCAGCACGTACAGATACCAGGTGTCCAGTGCGCCGCCGAGGAGCAGCCCCAGCATGGCCACCTGGCTCAGCCCTGCCGTGAGGTCGCCCGCGAGCATGACCTTGCGCCGGTCGAACCGGTCCACGACGGCACCGGCCAGCGGGCCGACGAGGATGCCGGGCAGCATCGCCACGACGGAGTACAGCGCGAACCGGGCCAGGGAGCCGGTCTCCAGCAGGATCCAGATGGGCAGGGCGAACTCCGTGAGCGCGGAGCCCACGATCGACCCCAACTGCCCGAGCACCACGGCGAGGAAGCGTGCGGCGCCGGGTGCGGGGGCGCCCGGGTCCTCCGTGCCGGCGTCGTCCGCCGGACCGGCCTGGGTGCCGCCCGGCGGCCCGGTCTCGGCGTGGAACCACCAGGCGGCGTCCGGGGAGCGCGCGGGCAGGGTCGCGGTGGTCTCGGCGCGGATCGCCTCGTGGACGCTCGTCACCGCCTCGGCGACCTCGGCGGCCCGGTACTTCACGAAGAAGTGGCCGCCCTGGTCGATGACCGCGACCGCCGAGCGCTCGGCGAGGAGCAGCCACTCCCGGTAGCGCTCCTGGTAGAAGTCGGCGGCCGGGTCGCGGTCGCCGACGAGCGACACCAGCGGGGCGCGCAGCCTCGGGGCTCCCGCCTCGACGTCCGCGATGGCCCCCGTGAAGTACTCCTCGGCGGCCTGGCTGTCGCGGCGCATGTTGCCCACGATGAACTCGGTCTGCTCCCGGTCGAGCTGGGAGGTGTCGACGCCCATGCCCGTGAGCCAGTTGACGTACACCCGGTTTCCGAGCAGCGACTCCAGGGACGCCACCTTGGAGAGGGCGCCGAGCACCCGTCCGCGCGGCTTGGCGAACGGGAACTGCGCCCCCGCGTAGACGGCTTCGAGCTCGCGGCCCGACGCTTCGAGGAGGCGCGCGGTCGCCACGGCCAGGGCGGTGCCGACCCCGCAGTGCCCGTACACGATCAGCGGCCCCCGGACCCGCTCCCGGATCTCGGCGGCCAGGCTCTCCGCGAGCTCCCCGAACGGCAGGTGTTCTTCCGTCACACCGACGTCATGGCCCGGAATGGCGACGGACCACAGCTCGTAGCCCTCGGGCAGGAGGTCGGCGACGGGCTGGTAGACGACCGCGCTGCCCCCGCCGTACGGGACGCAGACCAGGGTGGCGCGCAGGCGCCCCGCCGGGGCCTGCGGGGTGAGGCGGTGCAGCAGTCGGCGGGGGCCCCGGGCGTCCTCGGGGGTGTCCGCCAGCGCGGCGAGGTCCCTGACGGTCCGGCAGGTGAACAGGTCCATCACGCTCACCGGCCGGGCGCCCGCCTCCGGGAGCAGCCCGCGGGCGCGGGCCACCACCTGGGTGGCGAGGAGCGAGTGTCCGCCGAGGTCGAAGAAGTCCTCGTCCGCGCCGACCTCGTCCAGCCCGAGCACATCGGCCCAGATCGCGGCGAGCACCCGTTCCGCGGGGGTCCCGGGCGCACTGGCCGCGCCGTTCGTCCGGTGGATCTGCGGGGCGGGCAGCCCGCGCCGGTCCAGCTTCCCGTTGGGGGTGAGCGGGAGGGCGGGCAGGGTGGTGAAGGAGGCGGGCACCATGTGGTCGGGCAGCACCCGCTTCAGCGCGGCGCGCAGTTCCTGCGGGTCGGGCGCGGTCTCCTCCCCGGCGGTGACGAGGTAGGCGGCGAGCCGCTTGTCGCCGGGGGTGTCCTCGCGCACGACGACGGCCGCCTCGCTCACCGGGGGCAGGGCGCGCAGGGCCGACTCGATCTCGCCCGGTTCGATGCGCAGGCCGCGCAGCTTGACCTGCTGGTCGATCCGGCCGAGGTGTTCCAGGGCCCCGTCGGGGCGCCGTCTGCCCAGGTCGCCGGTGCGGTAGAGCCGCGAGCCGGGCGGGCCGTACGGGTCGGGGACGAACCGGGAGGCGGTGAGCCCCGGCCGCCGGTGGTAGCCGAGGGCGACCCCGGTCCCGGCGATGTGGATCTCACCGGGTGCGCCCGGGGGCACCGGCCGCAGTGCCCGGTCCAGCACGTAGAGGCGGATGTTGTCGACCGGGAAGCCGATGGGGACCACGTCGGACGGCCCCTGGCACTCCCAGGCCGACACGTCGACGGCCGCTTCGGTGGGCCCGTACAGGTTGGCCAGGGCGCAGCCGGGCAGTGCCTCGTGGAAGGCGCGCGCCGTGTCGGGCGGCAGCGCCTCGCCGCTGCACACGACGCGGCGCAGGGCCGTGCACCGCCGCGCGACCTCCTCGGCGAGGAAGAGGGGCAGCATCGAGGGCACGAAGTGGGCGACGGTCACGGGTGCGGAGCGGATGAGTTCGCCCAGATAGGCGGCGTCCTTCTGGCCCCCGGGACGGGCCAGCACGAGGCGCGCGCCGGTCATCAGCGGCCAGAAGAACTCCCACACGGAGACGTCGAACCCGGCCGGCGTCTTCTGGAGCACGGAGTCCTCGGGACCGATGGGGTAGCTGCGTTGCATCCACAACAGCCGGTTGACGATGGCGCGGTGGGTGTTCGGCACGCCCTTCGGCCGGCCGGTGGAGCCGGAGGTGTAGATGAGGTAGGCGGGGTCGTCGGGCGCCGGAGTGCCCTCCGGTACCGTGGGAGCGCTCCCGCGAAAGGGCTCGTCGTCGTCCTCCTCGAGGTGGAGGACGGTGGCCCGGCAGCCTTCGGGGACGGGGAGGCCCCGCTGGGTGAGGAGCACCCGCGCACCGCTGTCGTCCAGCATGAACGCGAGACGTTCGGGCGGGTATTCGGTGTCGAGCGGGACGTAGCAGGCGCCGGTGCGCAGCACGCCGAGGAGCGCGGCGACCAGTTCGAGGGAGCGTTCCGCGCCCACCGCGACGACGTCCCCGGGGCCGGTGCCCGCCGCGGCGAGGCGGGCGGCGACGCGGTCGGCTGCGGTGTCCAGCGCGGCGTAGGTCAGGCTGCGTCCGTCGGCGGTGACGGCGGTGGCGTCGGGGGTGCGGGCGATCTGCTCGGCGATGAGGGAGACCAGCGTGGCGCCGGCAGGTACCGGCACCTCCGTCCGGTTGGATTCCTCGATCTCCAGCGCGCGTTCGCCGTCCGAGAGCAGGTCGATGCCGGACAGCGGCACGTCCGGGCGGTCGGCCACGGCGTGCAGCAGGCGGTCGAGGTGGGCGGCGAGCCGGGCGATGTCCGCCTCGGCGAAGAGGTCGGTGTTGTAGTTGAAGGCGCCGCGCAGCCCGTCCGGCCACTCCATGAGGAAGAGTTCGACGTCGAAGCGGGTGCCGGAGGCGCGCAGGCCGTAGGTCTCCACGTCCAGGCCCGGACCGGCGGTGGCCTGCCGGCCGGTGGCGTAGTTCTGGACGGCGAGCACCGCCTGGAAGACCGGGGAGCGGGAGACGTCGCGTTCCACGTTCAGCTCGGTGACCAGCTGCGCGAACGGCAACTCCTGGTGGGCGTAAGCCTCCAGGCAGGTCTCACGGGTGCGTTCCAGCAGCTCGGCGAAGGTGGGGTCGCCGTCGAGCCGGGCGCGCAGGGCCAGCACGTTGACGAACATGCCGACCAGGCCCTCCAGTTCCGGTTCGGGGCGGCCCGCGACGGGTGAACCGACGGCGAAGTCGCGCTGGCCGCTGAACCGGGCCAGGAGTTCCTGGAAGGCGGCGAGCAGCACCATGTGGAGGGTGGCGCCGTGCGCCTTGCCGAGGGCGGCGAGCCGGTCGAGGAGGTCACGCTCCACCTGGAATCCGTAGCCCGCCCCGTCGAAGGTCTGGCGCGCGGGCCGGGGCCGGGCGGTGGGCAGGACGAGCGGTTCCACTCCGGCGAGCTCGTCCGCCCAGTAGGCGACTTCGGCGGTGAGCGCGTCCCCGCTCAGCCGGTCACGCTGCCACTGGGCGAAGTCCCCGTACTGAACCGGCAGTTCGGGCAGGGGGTCGCCGTCCCCTGCGACGCGGGCCGCGTAGCAGCGCAGGATCTCGGAGATCAGGATCTCGCTGGACCAGCCGTCACTGACGCTGTGGTGGACGACCAGCAGCAGGATGTGGTCCCGGTCGGCCACGCGTACGAGCAGGGAGCGCAGCAGAGGACCGGCGGCCAGGTCGAAGGGCTCGGCCCCCGCCTCGTCCACGAGCCGGGCCGCGTGCTCCTCGTCCCGGGCCTCCACGAGGGGCAGCGGCGAGGGCGCGGGCTCCGCGATCTCCAGCAGGGGGCGGCCGTCGTCGGTCACCGGGTAGCGGGAGCGCAGCGTCTCGTGCCGGGCGGTGACGGCGTCCAGGGCGTGGGCCAGTGCCTCCCGGTCCAGTTCGCCCCGCAGTCTGCGCGCGACGGGGATGTTGTACGCGGCGGTGCCGGGCGCGAACTGCTCCATGAACCACAGGCGTTCCTGCGCGAAGGAGAGCGGCGGCACGGCGCCCTCCGGTCTCCGGGGGACGGCGGGACGGGAGGCGGCGGCGCGGCCGACCCGGAGCCGGCGGCTGAGCAGGGCGCGCTTGGCGTCGGAGAGGTCCGCGGGGGACGTGGTGGTGTCGCTCATGACGGCGTACCGGTTCCTTCCAGGGTGCCGCTGTCCGAGGCGAGAAGGGCGGCCGCCTCCTCCTCCGACAGGGCCTCGATCTCGGCCGTCAGGGCGGCCTCCACGGCCTCGGCGAAGGCCGCGACCGTGCGGTGGGTGAAGAGGGTGCGCAGGGGGACGGTGAGCTCGGCGGTGGCCCGGACGCGGGCGATGACCCGGGTGGCGAGCAGGGAGTGCCCGCCCAGGTCGAAGAAGTCGTCCAGGGCGCCGACCCGTTCGACGTCCAGCACCTCGCGCCAGATGTCGGCGACCAGTTCCTCCGCCTCGGTGCGTGGGGCCAGGTAGCTCGCGCGGAGCTCCGGGCGCTGCTCGGGGGCGGGCAGGGCCGCGCGGTCCAGCTTGCCGTTCGGGGTGAGCGGCAGCCGGTCCAGCACGACGACGGCGGCGGGCACGAGAGGGGCCGGTAGGAGCGCTCCCACGGCGCTCCGCAGGGCGGCGGGATCGAGGTCCGCGGCGGCCGGAACCACGTAGGCGACCAGGGTCTCGCGGTGGGCGACGACCACCGCCTCGGCGATCCCGGGCTGGGCGAGGAGCGCGCTCTCGGTCTCGCCGGGCTCGACGCGGTAACCGCGCACCTTGAGCTGGCCGTCCAGCCTCCCCAAGAACTCCAGGGCGCCGTCGGCCCGGCAGCGTACGAGGTCACCGGTCCGGTAGCGGCGGGAGCCCGGCGGGCCGTACGGGTCGGGGACGAAGGCGCGCGCGGTGGCGCCGGGCCGTCCGGTGTAGCCGTAGGTCACCCCCGTACCGCCGAGGAGGAGTTCGCCGGGGGTGCCGGGCGGGACCGGGCCGCCGTGCTCGTCGCACACGGTGGCGGTGACGCCGCCGATCGGGGTGCCGATGGGCGGGCGGGCGCGGGTGTCCGCGTCGCCGAGGTCGGCGGTCGTGGCGATGACGGTGGTCTCGGTGGGGCCGTAGGAGTTGACGACGCGCACCCGGTCGCCGAACCGCTCGCGCCAGGCGCCGACCGCGGCGGACTGGACCTGGTCGGCGCCCAGGATCAGCAACCGCAGCCCGCCGGGCCAGGCGACGACGTCCAGGTCGCCGACCAGGTGCTGCCAGTACGGCGTGGGCAGGTCCATGACGGTGACGTCGGCGGTGAAGTCCTCGGCCAGCTGGTCGGGCAGCGTGGCACCGGGGTCGGCCACGACGAGAGTGGCACCGGCCGCCAGCGCGGGGAACAGCTCCTCGGCGCAGGTGTCGAAGCTGAGCGAGGCACAGTGCAGGACGCGGTCCTCGGCCGTGATCCCGTACCCCTCGCGCATCCAGCGGACCCGTTCGGCCAGCGCCCGGTGCGGGACGAGGACCCCCTTGGGCTTGCCGGTCGAGCCGGAGGTGTAGACGAGGTACGCGGGGTCCTCGGGGAGCGGGGCGGTGGGGCACTCCCCCGCCGGACCGGTGTCGTCCCCGTCCTCCACGTACAGGACGCGGACGCTTCCGGGCAGCCCGGGCAGTGTGGTGTCGCGGGACGTCAGGACGGTCCGGGCGCCGCTGTCGGCGGCCATGTACGCGATCCGGGCGGGCGGGTAGTCGGGGTCCAGGGGGAGGTAGGCGGCACCGGCGCGCCAGGCGGCGAGCATCGCCACGACGGCGTGCGGTCCGCGCGGCAGCAGCACGCCGACGGTGTCCCCGCGCCGCACCCCCTGGGCGGCCAGCCGTGCGGCGAGGCTGCCCGCGCCCTGCCACAGCTCGGCGTACGAGAGCGAGGTGTCCCGCCCGCGCAGGGCCTGGCCGTCGGGGCGCTCGCGTACGGTCCGGGCGATGGCGTCGTGCACCGTGGACGGGCCGTCGGGCAGGGCGGGCCCCCGGCCGGCGGCGTCCAGGGCGGCGCGTTCGGGTTCGTCCAGCAGGGGCAGGAGGTGGACGGGGGTGTCCGGGGCGTCCGCCGCTCCGCGCAGCAGGGTCTCGAACCAGCGCGCGAGGCGGGCGACCCACTCCTCGTCCAGCAGGTCCGTGCGGTAGCCGAAGACGGCGACCACGTCCTCGCCGTCCCGGCGCACATCGAGGGTGAGGTCGAACTTGCAGGCCCGCATGGCGGGGTCCAGTTCGGTGCAGCCGAGACCGGCGAAGGACGCGTCGCGCAGCAGACCGGCGTCCTGGGTGTGGACGGTCAGCATCGTCTGGAACAGCGGGGTGCGCCCGGGGTCGCGGTCGAGGCGCAGGGATTCGGCCAGTTCCTCGAAGGGGATGCGCTCGTGGGCGAAGGCGCCGAGCACCGTGGTGCGGGCGCGGCGGAGCAGGTCGGCGAAGGTGGGCGTCCCGGCCAGGTCGGAGCGCAGGACCAGGGTGCGCGAGAAGTAGCCGATGGCCTGTTCGGCGTCGGGTCCCGAGCGGCCTGCCGTGGGTACGCCGACGCAGAAGTCGCGTTGCCCGGTGCGGCGGTGCAGGGTCGCCTGGTAGGCGGCGAGCAGCACCATGAACGGGGTGCAGCGCCGGGCCCGGGCCAGGGCGTCGATCACGGGTCCGGCGCCGGTGAGGAGCCGGGTGTGGAAGGCGCCCTCGGGCGACGGGTGTTCGGGGCGGGGGCGGTCGAGGGGCAGTTCCAGAGCGGGTGCGCCGTCCAGGCGGTCCCGCCAGTAGGCGAGGGCTTCGCGCGCCTGCTCCTCGTCCGCGTCCCTCTCCTGCCCGGCCGGGTGCGCGGGCGGGACGGGCAGGTGGGCGGTCTCGCCCCGGAGGTGTGCGGTGTAGTGCGCCGCCAGTTCCTCGCGCAGGACGTTGAGGGACCAGCCGTCGGCGACGATGTGGTGCAGGACCACGCAGAGGACGTGCTCGCTGTCTCCCGTACGGAAGAGGGCGACGCGCAGCAACGGGCCGCGGGCGAGGTCGAAGGCGCGGTTCGTGCGCTCGGCGATCAGCGGTTCGAGCCGGTCGCGTTCGCCGCGCAGGTCGTGGCGTTCCACGTCGACCGGGCCCGGCTCGGCCACCAGTGCGACCGGTTCGCCGTCCTCGGCGGGGAAGCGGCTCCGGAGCGCCTCGTGCCGGGCCGCCACCGCGTCGAAGGCAGCGCACAGGGCGGTCTCGGACAGCTCCCCCGAGAGGCGCAGGACCAGCGGGATGTTGTACGAGGCGTCGTCGGGGTCCATCTGGTGCAGGAACCACAGACGTTTCTGGCCATGCGTCAGGTACGACTGAACGGCCTGGGTACTCATCCGACTCCCTCGGCGCGCACGCCGAGCGGCGTGGTGTGCGGTTGCTTCAGGTCAATGGGGACATGTGGAGCATGTGGGGGGACGGAGCGATGCGGCGGTACGGGGATACCGCGGCGGGCCGAACGGTCTCGCCACCGGCGAGATCCGGTCATTCACGGCTTCAGGTGTTGCGATGTTATGAACAGCACACGCATGCGTCAATGCAAGACCTGTACACACAAACGGAGTTGAGAAATCCGACTCGCGTCTCCGGGCGGTCCGACGAGATCACCCCGGCCCCGGCCGTGCGTTCATCCCTTCGGCTGGATCTTGGGCACAAATTACGCCTTTCGCGCCCTTCCGGGTGGTGAATGGGGGCGTGCGACAGCAAACCCCCGGCCCGAGGAGCGTGGACCATCATGAACAACGCGGACAGTGCGGCGCAGAGCGTACGGACGATGTACGCCGAGCGGTTCGCCACCGATCTCACCGACAACCGTGCGGAGCAGCAGGAGCTCAGCTCGCAGATCGAGCGACTGCGGGCCCGCCTGGAACAGCTCAGGGCGGACGAGACCTGGCTGACCGGAATGCAGGCCGCGCTTCCGGGAGAGACGGCACCCCCGAGGCCGCGCCGCGCGCCGCGGACCGGCGAGAAGCCGGCGGAGGGTGACACGTCCGCCGGCACGCCCGTCCCGGGCCCTCGGCCCGCCGGGCGCGCCAAAGCGAGGCCGTCCCGGGCGAGGACGGGCGGCAAGAAGGCGACGGCCCCGGCGGCCGCCCCGCTGCACCAGCTCATCCGGGCCCTGATGCCCCTGGGCGAACCGCGTCTGGTGCGCGAGGTCCACGCGGATCTGACCGAGGCGCACCCGGAGCGCGGCACCTCGGTTCAGGTGGTGCGCAACACCCTGGAGACCCTGGTGAAGCGAGGCGTCGTCGGCAAGGGCATCCAGAAGGGCACGGCCATGTACACCGCGACCGAACCGGTGCCGTCCGAGAACGAGAACGCCCCGGCGACCGACTGAGCGGCGGCACGAGGCCCGTCTCACGCGTCCGGCCCCCGGGGAGCGTGCTCCCCGGGGGCCGGACGGTGGTACTGCGGCGTCAGGCGGCCGTGATGTTCTCCGCCTGCGGGCCCTTCTGGCCCTGCGTGATGTCGAAGGTCACCGCCTGGCCCTCCTGGAGCTCACGGAAGCCGGTGGCGTTGATGTTCGAGTAGTGAGCGAAGACGTCCGGCCCGCCGCCGTCCTGCTGGATGAAGCCGAAACCCTTTTCGGCGTTGAACCACTTGACGGTTCCGCTGGCCATGCCGGTGCCTCTCAGTCGATATCGGGAGCCGCACCACGCGGTCCCAGTGGTGTCCCGGTCCGCCCCCTGCACAGCAAGGCGCCCGCGCCGGAGCACGGGCGGTTTCGGCGAACCACGACTTCCGGCAGTGACGCTACATGGCGAAACCCCTCTCCACCAGAGAGCAACGACTTCGCGTCGTGCCGGATGCGGGGGAAAGCCCCTGATGGGGCCGTACTCACGGGCAACCGACGGGTGGTGGCGACCGGGACATCGCTGACGACATCACCGGACCGGAGCACCGGAGGGGGACGGCGGGGCTCCGGATGGAGCAGTGCCCGCCGGGATGAGAATGGTGCGGCCGGCAGGGGGGCTGCCGACCGCACCGAGTACCGCCCCGCCTCGGCCCGGGAGACCGAGGTGGGTGACGGAAAGAGCCAGATCAGCGGACCGTGGTCGCAGTCCGCCCCACCGGGGGGACGAAATACGGTCTGCTGGTCAAGCCCTTCCCGCCACCGTTCTGAACGGGTGCGGAATTCCGGCTGCGAACATTGCCAGGAGAGGACAGCAGGAAGACCGCACGTCAGGCGCGGGCTCACCGCCCCGAAGAGCCGCGGTCCGCCGCCTCACGGGCTCCAGCATGGAAGGTAAACAGACTGTTTTCTACGTCCAGTTTTTAGCGCTAAGCCACGTCGCGCCAATTAGGCTCACGCCCGCGCAACCGGGCCCATACGCGGGGGATTTGATCGCATGACCAATACGGACAAGACGGCACTGCGGACACTGCTCCGAGTCCGTCGTGCACTGATCGACCCCACCGGGCACGGTTTCCACCGTTCGTCCCGCCAGGGTCGCCGCGCACCCGGCCTTTCCCAGCATCAGGTCGACCAGCTGCTGCACCGCACCCCCGGGACCTACCGCCGGCTGGAGTCCGGCGCCTGGCCGAGGCCGGACACCGGCTTCCTCCGTGATGTGGCGATGCTCTTCGCCCTCAACGAACAGGAGTGGGTGTCGCTGTGCCGGTACGCCGGAATAGGCGACCCGCCGGGTCCGCTCACCGCCCGCTCGGGCAAGGAGGTGCCGGGTGTGTGGCAGGAGGCCATCGACGGGATGACCCATCCCGCGTACGTCACCGACGCCTCCTGGGAGCTCATCGCGCACAACGACGAGTTCGCGCGGCTGTTCCCCGGCGGGAACGTCCCCGGGAACACGATGCGGTGGATGCTCCTCGACGAGCAGGGACGCGACATGCTCATCGACTGGGACACCGCCTGGGCGCCGCTGGTCGTGCCACAGCTGCGGGCCGCGCTCGCCAGCCGGCCCGACGACGAGGTGCTCCGCCGCCTCGAGAAGGACGTGCTGGCCGATCCGCAGTGTGCGCCGATCTGGGAGTCGGGCGGCGCGCACATCCATCCCGACGGCGACGAGCGGCCCATCCGCCACGCCATCGACGGTCCGGGGTGGGTGACGATGTGCGCCGCGCAGCCCATGGCCGCTCCGGGGGCGCGCATGATCGTTCTCGTCTTCCACGCGGGGGCACGGCGCGCGCACACCCGCGTTCCGGTGCTGCGCGCCCCGTAAAAGCTTCCCTCCCCGGTTCCGCGGTGTTGTGATCAGGGCGGCACGGCCGTTTGTGGCTTAGGTTGTGCCCACCCCCACATCGCCGCCGCACCGTGCCCGCCGGAGGATGTCGTGCCTGCCTACATAGCCCGCCCCACCACCGTGTTCCCCGCCCACAAAGTGACCACCGCCGAGATCGCGGACGACATCCGTGCCCATCACCCGGACCACCCGCGGCTCGCCGCGATCCTCCGCATCGTGGCCAACACCGGGGTGCGCAGCAGGTACTTCACCCGGCCGCTGGCGGCGCCGACCGTGTCGGGGGACGCCGGTGTCACGGCTCGGAGCGGGGCGGCCTTCACCGACGCGCTGGACATGGCGGAGCAGGCGGCGCGGGGCGTGCTCGGGGCGTACGGGCTGGGGCCGGGCGATGTGGACGCGATCATCACCACGCACTCGACCGGCTGGTCCGTCCCCAACATGGACATCCACCTCATCGACCGGCTGGGCCTGCGGCCGGACGTCCGCCGGATCGCCCTGACGACACTGGCGTGCGCGGGCGGCACCCAGGCGCTGATCCGGGCCGTCGACCTGCTGGCCGCGAGACCGGGGGCGACCGTCCTGGTGGTCGCCGCCGAGGTCATCTCCTCCGTGTACAACCATCAGGACGACGCCGTCGAGCACATGATCTACAAGGTGCTGTTCGGGGACAGCGCTGCGGCCACCCTCGTCACCGACGCCCCGCTGGGCCCGGGCTTCCGGGTGGGTTCCCCGGCCGACACCTACGAGCACGCGCTGCCGGACAGCCTCACCCGGTACGCCGGCCGCGTCGATCCGGCCGGGTTCCACTTCGACAGTACGAAGGAGGCGCTGAGCGCGGCGGACGACGTGCTGCCGAGCCTGCTGCAGTGGCTCGGCCGGCCCTCCGTCGGTTTCGGGGTCATCCATCCCGGCAGCGCGCGCATCATCAGCGACACCGCGGCGGCCCTCGGTCTCGACGCCCACGACACCCGGCACTCCACCGCGACCCTGGCCGACGAGGGCAATCTCGGTGGTGTCTCCGTGCTCCGCATCCTCGAACGCACCCACGCGGAGCCGCCGCCGGCCGGCGCCGAGGGGATCACCGTCGCGTACGGGCCGGGCTTCGCCACGGCGGCGCTGCGCGGGACCTGGGCGGCCTGAGGGGCGGGCTCAGGCCCGGCCGGCCGTGCGGGTGTCCGCCGGGGCGGGGCCGTGGGCGTTGAGGAGCGCGAGCGCCGCGAGGGTGATGCCGCAGGTGATCCGCCCCTCGGCCAGCCACCCGGGCAGTTCCCCGGCCGTGACCCAGACCGGTTCGGTGAGGGATTCCATCGCCTCGGGCTGTGCCGGCCCCGCGGTCGCCACGTCCACCTCGGCGACGTACACCTGGATCGGAGCGGCCAGGATGCCGGTGTCGGCGTGGATGACGCCGAGGGACCGCAGCGATGCGCAGACGAGCCCCGTCTCCTCGCGCAGTTCGCGCGCGGCGGCCGCCGCCAGCCCTTCCCCGTCCTCGCTCGAACCCCGGGGGAACTCCAGGGAGGCGGCCTGGATCGGGTAGCGGTAGTTCGACACGAAGGCGTACCCGGCCGGGCCGACCGGCACGACGACGGCCCCCTCCTTGCGCGCCTGCCAGCGCAGGTAGTGCCCGGTGGCCCCGGACGGGGCCACGACGTCGTCGTTGTACAAGGTGCCGAAGCGGCTGCGGAAGACGGGCACTTCGCGCACCCGCCGGATGGGTGCCGCCTCGGCACCGGTCCGCGCGGAACCGGGTCCGGTCACTGTGGTCACTGGAACCTCCTCGGGTATCTCCCGCACCATGAAGGTGCGTTGAGGGCCCGGGGTGTGACGTCGCCGGAGTTCGGGGCGGCCCGGTCGGTACACTGCCTGCGGGGTGGGCCGTAGCGCAGAGGTCGTCGCGCCTTCACATCATGTAGGAGCACGCCGGTTCGAATCCGGTCGGCCTGCCCCGTCCCGCCCGGCCACGCGTCCGGCCGCCGTTTGACGCGCGCGCCCGGGACCGGTTTCCTGACGCGATGACCGATCTTCGTATCGAGCGGGTGGACGCCGAAGCCTCGCTCCTGGACTGGCAGTCCGTCCACAACGCCATCATTCCCACGGCCCCCTTGTCGTTTGCGGAAGTGACGGAGCGCGCGGGGCGAAACCAGTTGTGCGTCGCGTACGCGGGGGACGTCCTGGTGGGTTGCTCCACGGTGCGACCGCCCGGCGCGAACAACCCGGTGGGGACCGTGATCGCCCGCATCCTGCCCGAGCACCGGGGCCGGGGCTTCGGTGGGCAGCTGTACGCGCACGGTCTGGAGCTGGCCAGGGAGCTCGGCGCCGAGGTCATCGAGACGTGTGTCCTGGAGTCGAACCCCGAGGGGCTGCGGTTCGCGTTGCGGAACGGTTTCGTGGAGACCGAGCGGTACGTCCTGCCGGGCGACACCGTGCCGTTCATCGACCTCCGGCTCGCCTGACCCGTCACGCACGGCACCGGGGCCCGCCGTCCCGCTCGGCAGGCCCCGGGTCACGCGGAACGCCGTCAGGCGGTGTGGAGCGTCAGCCCGTACCGGTTCAGGATCTCGTTGATGGGCTGGTGCCAGGTCTCCCCGCCGGAGCTGCAGTTGCCCCAGCCGCCGGAGGTGACGCCCTGCGCCTGGTCACCGCTGATGAAGGAGCCGCCGGAGTCACCGCCCTCCGCGCAGACGCTGGTCTTGGTCATCTGGTAGACCGCGCCCTGGGCGTAGTTGACCGTGTCGTTCGTCGCCAGGACATTGCCGCAGTGCCAGTGCGAGGTGGAGCCGGAGCGGCAGATCGAGGCACCGATCGGGGCGACGTTCGAGCCCCGGACCAGCTGGTCCGAGACGGTGCCCCAGCCGAGCACGACGGGGACCGTCCACCAGCCGTTGCCCACACTGACCCACGCGTAGTCGTCGCCCGGGAACGACGAGCCCTGGAAGTTGCCGATGAAGGAGCCGTCCCAGCCGCTGACCCCGGCGCCCGCCCGGCCGCAGTGGCCGGCCGTGACGAAGCCGCCGTAGACGGAGAAGCCGATGGAGCAGCGTACGTTCCCCGTGTAGTACGGGTCACCGCCCACGGTCCCGGCCGAGAACGTCCGGGGCGCTTCGGCTGTCTGCTCCACGGTGACGGGACCGGCCGCCCGGGCCTTCCGCACGAAGGCCTGGACATCGTTGTCAGAACGCTGCGAGGTGACGACGTCCACGACGACCGAGTTGGTGCGCGGGTCGACGTGCCAGCTGCTGACGCCCTGCGGTGCGTTCAGGGCGTCAAGCTTCGCCTTGACCGAGTCGAGGCGCTTCTCGGTGTGGGTCACCATGCGCACCGCGGCGCCCGTGGCCCGTACGGCGTCGGCCTGTTCTGCGTCGGTGACGGCCACGGTCAGACCGCCGGTCGCCGGGTCGAACCAGGAGCCGCCGTATGCCGCCCCGGCGGCGCGGCGGGCCTTCGGCTGCAGCGCGGTGGCGGTCTTCTCCTGGGCGAGCCGCGCCCTGGCCTGGCTCGCCGTCAGGCCGAGGTCCCGCTGCATCGCGGTGAGCAGGCCGTCGGAAGCGGGCGCGGGGGCGGCGGCGGGCGTGTCGGCGGCGGAGGCCGAGGGGAAGCCCGCGCCCGCCCATGCTCCGACGAGGAGTACGGCGGAGAGTGCGGTTCTCAAGGCTGTGGAGCGTCTCAAGGTCTTGGCCCTTCTGTTGTTCCGGCTTGGGTGGGGGAGGAACAGCAGGCGTCCGAGGCGTCCTCCTTTGAGAGCGCTCTCAGAGTGTGCCGTTCCGGACTGTAGCGGAGAACTCATTAGCAGGTCCATGCCAATGCATGAAGGACCGCACGCCCGCCCGCCGCTGTTGCCCCCGTTCCAGACCCCGCGTCAGGCGCGGGCCGGCCGGTAGGTGTACGCGTCCCAGAGCGCCCGGACCGCGTCGCTGTCCCGCCAGTGGCCGGAGACCGCAGCTCGGTCCGGCGTGCCCCACACCCTGATGTGCCCGGCGCCCGGCTCCCAGCCCGGGTCGCCGCCGGCCGCGAACCCCGCCCAGGCCGCGGTCATCCGGTCCGCAAGGGCACGGTCCTCGCGAGTGGGGGCGGCGCCCCCGATGAGGAACCGGATGGCCTCCTCGTCCACGTTGCCGAAGGCGAAGGGCACGTCGGCGCAGTGCCAGGCGCGCGCTCCCCCGCTCCGGCGGTCGAACCGGGACAGGAAGGCGCGGCCGCCCGCCGCGGTGTGGGCCTCGGCGAGCCTGCTGCTGTACTCGCCGAACATCAGGTCCCCGTAGACGGCGAGGTGGATCTCGTACGGTCCGGCGCCGGGCAGGAGTGCGCGGTACCCGTCGATGAGCCGGGCCGGAAGGGCGAAGTCGGCCGCGAAGCGCCCCAGCCGCTCGTCCGTGGGCACGTCGCAGGCGCTGCCGACGGCGTCCATCAGCCAGTACTCCTCGGTCGTGTGGCAGACGAGCAGGTCGACGCCCCGGCCTGCCCCGGCGGCGACGAGGGCGAGAGGGTCGTCGCGCAGTACCTCACCGTCGGCGACCGGTCCGTAGATGACCGGGTCCCAGTGCAGCGCCCCGGACCCGGGGTCCTCGCGGCATTCCTCGACGACCCGGTCCGAAGCCCTCAGCAGCTCCTGCGGGGCGGTCGCGTTCAGGGGCCTTCCCGTGGCGGCGGCGATGCGGGCCGTGACCCGCTCGGCCATCTCCGGCGCGAAGACGGGGCCCACCGCGCTGTGTGCGATCACCCGCCGGAAGAGCCCGTGCGCGCGGTCCATCACCATCAGGCAGACCGCGGACGTCGCTCCGGCCGACTGTCCGGCCAGGGTGACGTTGTCCGGGTCTCCCCCGAAGGCGGCGATGTTGTCGCGGACCCATTCGAGAGCGGCGATCTGGTCGAGAAGGCCCCGGTTGGGCGGGCAGGCGTCGTCCGGGACGTGGCCGAAGCCCTCGAAGCCGAGGCGGTAGTTCAGGGTGACGACGACGAGGCCGGTGCGGGCCAGCGCCGTACCGTCGAAGTCCGGCTGGGCGCTCGATCCGAAGGTGTAGGCGCCGCCGTGGATCCATACCAGCACCGGCAGCGGGCCCGACGCGGTCGCGGGCGTCCAGACGTTGAGGCTCAGGACGTCCTCGTCGCCGGGCGACCACGTGGGCGCCCCCGGCAGTTCGGCGGACTGGGGCGGGACGGGGCCGAACTCCGTGCAGTCGCGGACTCCGGGCCATGGGGCGCGCGGGCGCGGCGCCCGAAGTCGGTTCTCGCCGAACGGCGGCTCCGCGTAAGGGATTCCGAGGACGGCGACGACGCCCTTGTGCGGCGCTCGTCCGCGTACCCGACCGCTTGCCGTCCCGTACACACCGCTGTCCGTCAACGCGCCCCAACCGTCCTTCGGTCACCGCTCCCCGGCCGGGAGCGGTGATCAGGATGGCTCACTTCCGGCGGGGGCGCGACGGAGATCCGGCGGAAGTGATCGGGGAGCCGGTCAGCCGGCCTGTCCGATGGCGCTGCGGAGCATGGCCACGGTGGTCGCCGCGGCGGCCCGCTCCGCCTCGTCCTGCGTGGCGCGCACCCGTTCCTCCAGCAGCACCACCGCCGCCTGGAGCACGCCGACGCGGACCGGTACGGTCCGCATGGCGGTCAGTACGGCCGCCGCCTGTTCGGCCGGTGTGGCCGGCGCGGCCTGCGGGATGAGGGTGGTGATGCCGCGCCCGAGCGCACGGTCACGAGGCGGCTGGGCCGCGGGTGTGGTCACCGGGGAATTCTGCCGCACGCGGTGCCCCGAATGGGTCAGCGACCTGGCCGTGCCGGTGCGTTCTCCCGCGCCCCGTCGTGGATGCGGAGCAACAGGGCGGTCAGCTGGGCCCGTTCGCGGGTCGTCAGGGGCGCGAGCACATCGTCCTGCACGGCCAGTGCCTCGGCCTTGAGGCTTTCCAGCAGGGCGCGGCCTGCCGGTGTGACGGTGACCGTGACGCGTCGCCGGTCGGCGGTGTCGCGAGCCCGGTCCACCAGTCCGGAGGCGCCGAGCCCGTCCACGATCTTCACGACGTCGCTGCGGTCGATCGAGAGTCGTGCGGCGAGTTCGCGCTGCACATGGGGGCCGAAGTCGGCCAGCGCGGCGAGGACCGCCATGTGCCAGAGCCTCAGACCGCGTTCGGCCAGCCGGTCCGCGAGCAGTCCGCGAGCCGCCTTGCCGGTCTTGGACATGAGGTAGGTCGTGAGGCCCAGGAGACTGGGAGGTGTTTCGTTCATCAGGTATATCGTAGGGCCAACCCAATGATGGGTGCACACCTACTGAAGGAGTCTCCGTGGACGCGCTGCATCCCCGCCTGCTGGTCGACCGCTTCGCCGACTGCTTCCGCTTCTACGACGCCGTGCTGCCGGAGCTGATCGGAGCCGTGCGCGCCAGTGGCAACGAGGCGGGTCCGTACGCCCATTGGGACGTCGAGGGCCAGGGCGTGCTGGTGCTGTTCGACCGGAGCGCGATGGCGGCGGTCGCCGGTACGAAGCACCTGCCCGCGGACCCGGCCCCGGCCCAGGACCGGTCGATGTTCGTCCTGCGGGTGGCGGACGTCGACGCGGGGCTGGCCCTCTGCCTCGGCCACGGCGCCGAATTGACCGCGGCCGCGTGCGACCGCCCGGAGTGGGGGCCCGGGCTGCGCACCGCCCATGTGCGCGACCCCGAGGGGCATCTCGTGGAGCTCCAGTCCTACTGACCGGCGTCCCTCGACGTCACTTCCGGGCCCAGGCGCGCATGGCGGAACGGGAGGAGAAGTCGGCGACGTCCTTGTCGAGCGGCCGGTCGGTGTACTGGTGGATGCGCCAGGACGCCTTGATGCGCGGATGGCCCGCCTTCACGTAGTCGGCGATCCAGAGCCCGTCCCCGGCGTACGACGTGGTGTCGTGGTTCAGCCAGAAGTAACGGTTGCAGTAGAGCAGGACCCGGTGGTGGGGCCGCAGGCGTTTCACCTCGCGGATGAAGCGGTCCTTCTCGGCGTTGCTCGGCCGGGTGCCCTCGCCGTTCTGCTCCCAGTCGACGGCGAGCAGGTCACCGGCCTTCTCGGGGGCCTTGCTCAGGAAGTATTCGGCCTGCGCCGCGATGTTTCCGGGCCACAGGAAGTGGTAGAAGCCGACGACGCACTCGGCGTCGCGGGCCCGTTTCGTCTGGTCGGTCAGGCGTGGATTGACGTACGAACGGCCCTCGGTGGCCTTGATGAAGACGAAGTCCAGTCCCTCCGTGTCGAACGAGGACTGATAGGCGCTGACATCGACACCGTGCAGCATGGGCGCCGCCTTTACAATCGGGGTGCTCTCTTCCGCTTACCTTCCCCGATCGCCCGCTCCCCACCCTCACCTGAAGCACGTGTGCGCGTGTGTGCCGGGGCGCACGCTCCGGCACACACGCGCGGGCGGGCACGCGCCCGCTGTCCGTCACCCGTCGAAGCCGGTGGAGCGGCTGACCTTCTCCCAGGCCAGCGTTTCGGCGCGGGATGCGTCGAGCGCCGCGAGCACGGCGTCCGTGGCGTCGTTGCCGAGCGGCAGCCGCAGCGGGGTGTCCTCGGCGGCCAGTGCGGTCAGGATGGCCGCGGCGGCCTTGGCGGGGTCGCCCTCCTGCTTTCCGTCCGAGTCGGGAAGGCTGCTGCGGACCGGGCCGACGGAGTCCGCGTAGGCGTCCAGGGGCGCGGACTGGCGCAGGACGCCGCCGCCGGCGAACCCGGTCCGGAAGGAGCCGGGTTCCACGATCAGGACCTTGATGCCGTGCGGGGCCACCTCGGCGGCCAGCGCTTCGGACAGGCCCTCCAGGGCGAACTTCGTCGCGGAGTAGCCGCCGACGCCGGGGAAGGTGAACCGGCCGCCCATGCTGCTCATCTGCACCACGGCGCCCGAACCGTTGCGGCGCATGTGCGGCAGGACGGCCCGGACCAGGGCCGCGGGGCCGAAGAAGTGGAGGTCCATGAGGTCGCGCAGCTCGCGGTCACTGGTCTCCTCGACCGCGCCGACGAGCCCCATGCCGGCGTTGTTCACGAGCACGTCGATCCGGCCGTACCAGAGCACGGTGTCCGCGACGACGTCGGCGATGCGGGCGGTGTCGGTGACGTCGAGCTGGACGGCGACCGCGCGGTCGGGGTGTGCGGCGACGAGGGCGTCGAGCGCTTCGGGTCGGCGTGCCGTGGCGACGACCGTGTCCCCCGCGGCGAGGGCGGCCTCGGCGATGGACCGGCCGAAGCCGGAGGAGGCGCCGGTGATGAGCCAGACGCGGCCGCGGGCGATGTCGCGGGCAGGGGTCGCGGGTGCGGTGTTCATGTCCAACTCCGTTTTTCTGTCGGCGCGTTGCGGTGTTCCAGTTATGTCATCCGCACCCAGGAACGGTCCAAGACATGGATTCTCCGGAGCGATAAAGACGACTTATGATCGCGCCATGGAACTGCGCCAGCTGCACTACCTCACGGTGATGGCCGAGGAGGAGAACCTGGGCCGGGCCGCCCGCCGGCTGTTCGTCAGCCAACCGGCCCTCTCGTACGCGCTCAAGAGTCTGGAGGCGGAGCTCGGCGTGAAGCTCTTCGACCGCCACGCGGGCGGGATATCGGCCACCCCGGCAGGCCGCGATGTGATCGCCGAGGCGCTGCTCACCGTACGCCAGGCCGAGCGTGTGACCGCGGCGGCCGAGCGGCACAGCCGGGGCGAGACCGGGGTGCTGCGGGTGGGGTTCGAGGCGAGCGGGGCTGGCGAACTGACCACCAGGGCACGGGCGGAGTTCGCCCGCCTCCATCCCGGGGTGCGGATGGCGCCCAAGCGCTACGACTGGGGGCAGGAGGCCGACGCGCTGCGGGACGGCCTCGCGGACGTGGCGTTCGTCTGGCTGCCGAACGACCTGACGGGGCTGACGTACGAGCCGGTGCACACCGAGTCCCGCGTGGTCGGTCTGCCCACCGGGCACCCGCTGGCGTCCCGTCCGGGCGTCTCCGTCCTGGAGGTCAAGGACGAACCACTCCTGTGGACGCGGCGGGCGCCCCGGCAGTGGGTGGACTGGTGGGCCGTCAACCCGCGCCCCGACGGGTCGGCCCCGGTCTGGGGGCCGACCAACGACAACGTCGAGGAGATGCTGGAGCAGGTGGCGCAGGGGTCCGCGATCTGCTTCGCACCCGAGAGCATGGCCCGTTACTACGCGCGCCCCGACCTGTGCTGGGTGCCGCTCACCGATGTCGAGCCGCTGCGCGTGGTCCTGGCCTGGGCGGAGGGCGCGGACACCCCGCTGATACGGGGTTTCGCCCGTGTGGTGCGGGAGCTCGCCTCGGAGGCGTGAGTGCTCACTGCGCCGCGGGGGCGTCCTCCGGGGCGGCCGGCAGGCTGTCCATGAACGAGCTGACGGAGAACACCGCGTTCCCCGCGCCGGGCGGGCCGTAGCCGGGAGGCGAGCTGAGCCCGAACTCCTCCATCGTCGCCCGGTAGGACTCCAGGAGCCGGATGTGGTATTCCAGCGGTGCCCCGTCCGGGTTCGTCCTGCCGAGCGGGGTCGTCGGCTCCGGGCACCAGGTGGTGAAGCGCGGGGTGATGCCGTGCGACATGAAGAAGCGCAGGCCCTCGGTGGTCGAGTCGATGGCCTCCTTCACCGTGGTGAAACCGAACGGCTCGGCCATCTCCACTCCGGCCACGAAGTTCGGGATGACGTTGCGGGCGCCGAAGACGTCCGCGGAGTCGAGGATGCGGCGATGCCATTCGTCCCGGCCGACGTAGCGCTCCTTGCCGGGGCAGTACAGCTCGAAGAGGCGGCGGTCCCACACCTCGTAGTTGGGGTGGTAGATCTGCACCCCATAGTCGTGGAAGCGCTGCACGTCGGCCTTGGGCAGGGCCTGGGCGACGACCTTCCCGATCCAGCGGCCCGGGAAACGCTCCTCGATGGCCTTGGCATACTGGCCGTAGAAGTCCGCCTCGTCCCGGCCGCCGATGTGCGAGGTGATGGCGCCGCCGGTGAGGGTGTACGCGGTGGAGGTCTTCGCCGTGTCGTACCGGTCGATGATCTCCAGCGCCTCCAGCACCTCCTCGACGGGCTTCACTCCGGTGTACGGACGGCCCGCCGCCTTGTGCTGGCGCCAGTTGTGGTTGATGTCGCAGTACTGGCACTCCTCCTTCGCACCGAAGTACTGGCAGACGCGGAAGACGGTGAGGTAGACGAGATAGCCCCACTGGATGGTCGGGGCGACCTCCATCACGGACTTCCCGTTGGCGAGCGTGTGCCGGTAGTAGTCGGGCATCGGGGGCAGCCCGACGTCGGAGATGCGCCTGCCGTCGAGGTAGAGCCCGAGCATCCCGTCGGCGTCCGCCGCGACGCGGTACGGGGACGCGGGGTTGACGCGCACGGAGACGACGGTGCGCCGCAACTCGTACGGACCGCCGGTGAGCACGATCTCCTCGGGCGGGCGGCGCAGGGCGGCCGCGCCCAGCTCGGGCAGGGTGCCGTGGTCGAAGGAGAAGATGAAGTACGACTTCGGCTTGACGTCACCGCCCTCGTTGTCGCTGAGCGCGGACTCGTCGAAGGCGACGCCGCCGCGCAGCAGGTCCTCCTTGATGACGGCCTCGCGCGGCACGTGCGGGAACTGCTCCATCAGCCGTTCGACGAGCCGGGTGCGGTCTGCGGTGCCGGGCTCGGTGCGGCTGGTGTCGGTACGGCCTTGCATGTGCGGGCTCCTCGGTCGGTCGTCGGCGTGTTCCGGATGCGACGTCTGTGCAACGAACCACGGCCGCGGGGCGTTCTCGTCCCGGCCGCCGGATGCGTCACTCCCCGCTTCCGAATCCTATGTGACCGGTAAGTAGGGTGTGCGGGCGGGAGCCCGTCGGCCGTGCGGCCGGTCCGACGCCCGCTGGTCACCGCAGCCGGCCGCGGAACGGAGTGCCCCATGCCCCGCACCATGTCCGTGTCGGACAGCGTCGTCGTGCACACCGGTCCGCTGGAGGTCTACGCCCGGCTGAGCGACCCCACCGCGATGGGCCGCTGGAGCCCGGAGAACCTGGGGGCGCGGGTGCTGGGGGAACGCCGCGAGGCGTACGTCGGCATGGTCTTCGACGGGCGCAACAAGCGCGGGCCGGTGAGCTGGACGACCCGGTGCACGGTGACGGCGGCCGACCCGGGGCTGCGCTTCGCGTTCCGGGTCCACGCGATCGGTGCGCGGCGGCCGTTGCTGCGCGGGCCGATCGCCACGTGGGAGTACCGCTTCGAGGCGGTGGAGGGCGGGACCCGCGTCACGGAGACCTGGACGGACGACCGCCGCGCCTGGCCGGACGTCGTGGCCAACGCCTTCGACCGGGTGGCGACCCGGGGGCACACCTTCGCCGTGTTCCAGCGCCGGAACATCCGCACCACGCTCGAACGCCTCAAGGCGGCTCTGGAGTCGCCGGACGCCTGACGGTCACGCCGCCCAGTGCGCGGGGCGGCTCAGCGACGACGGGAGCCGGGTGGCGGCGCTCCCCCGGGCGGCGTTCACCTGCGCCTGTGTCAGGAACAGCGCCCCGGTCAGGTCGGCGCCCGACAGATCCGCGTCCCGGAAGTCCGCGCCGATGACGTCCGCGAGGCGCAGGTCCGCGCCGCCGAGGTCCGCCGCGATGAGGTAGGCGCCGCGCAGATCGGCGCCCCGCAGGTCCGCCTTCCTGAGCCGGGCGCCCACGAGGTCGCCGCCCCGGTGGCCGCGCTTCTTGCGGCCGGGGGCCGTGGCGCGTACGAGTTCGCTCACGCGGCCGAGGAGCACGGCGACCTCGCCCCGGTGGGCGGCCACGTCGAGCTCCGCCAGGGCGGCGGCGTCGAGGCGGGTCAGGGCTTCGGTCGCTTCGAGGGTGCGCCGGATCTCGGGACGCAGGGCGCGGGCGGGGGCGAGGGCGGCCGCTTCCGTCAGGTACCAGAGCAGTTCGTGGAGTTGCCGGACGACCGGGAAGACCTCGAACATCAGCTGCGCGGTCTCCGGTGCGCCGCGCCAGTCCCGGCCCCCGAAGATCTCCACCGACACCTTCTGACCGGCCCCGAAGCAGTCGTAGACGGTGCAGCCGGGAAAGCCCTCGGTGCGCAGCCGCGCGTGGATGCCGCAGCGGAAGTCGTCCCGGAGGTTCCGGCAGGGCGTGCCCGCCGCCTTGTTGACGGCGAAGTCGGCGGAGCGCGTGAGCGTCAGGGCAACGCAGCACAGGGCGAAGCAACTGCCGCAGTCGGCGCGCAGGGCGTCACGGCCGTCTCCGTGCCGGCGGTCGGTGCCGGAGGGTCGGTCGGTGTCGGGCACGGTGGGTGAATCCTCCGGGGCGCGGTGTTCGTGAGCAGCACCGGAGCTTATCGGCTCGTGTCCGGTCGGCCGTTGTCGGTGGGGCGACGCACACTGGCAGCAGTGCGTCATGGGGACGGGACGGAGGGGGTCGCGGATGCGCGGCGAGGAGGAGAGCGGGTTCGAACCGGCGACCGGGGACGGCCCCCCGGTCCCCGGGGATGCGCGGGCGCGCGCCGCTGCGGTGCGGTCGGCGCTGGCCGGGCTGGTGCAGATCAGACGGCTGGTGAACAGCGGCCGGGCCGATCCGGAGTCGGTGCCCGCGCCCTGGGAACTGCACCGTCCGGTACGGGCGGTGGCCCTGGCCCTGGAGGCCGCGGGGCTGCCCGCCTCGGCCGTCGGCCCGTCAGGCGGGCGTACGGGAAAGGGTTACCGCGTGACGGCGGGACCGTCGCCGGGGACGGTGCGGGTGGAGTGGCTGGGCCCGGCCGGGAGCGGGGCGGCGTACGAGGAGGAGAGCGAGCTGCCCCGGTGCGCGGAGGCGCTGCGGGAGTTGGGCTGGACCGCGCTGTTGTACCGGGGGCCGCGCGGTCGCCGGTTCCTGGAGGTCGAGCCGCCGGCGGGTCGGCCGGACGGCCGATAGTGGTCGTGCCGTGCCACTCGCCGGCCGTCGTTGTCAGACCCATGGGGGATGCTGGTGGGGTCCGACACCTCTGACCGGGAGATGCTGAGATGCGCAAGGACGAGCTCGCGGCGGCGCAGGCGTATGTCCGTTTACTGGAGGCCACCCGGGCTGCCCTGTCCGACCCGGACGAGGCCCCGTTGTATCTGCCGTTGCTCACGTCGCCGATGGAGGAGGCGGACGGGGCGCTCCGGCGCGCCGGGTTCGCGGGCAACGAGACGCGGTTCTTCGAACTGGTCGGGGCGCTCCGGCCGAGCCTGACGGGCAGCGACCGCTGAGGAGGCCGCCGGGGCGGGCGTCCCCGGCGGGGGGCCTCAGCCCGCCTCGGGGAGTGGCGCGAGGCCGAGTTCGCGATCGCCCAGGAGCGCGAAGTGGCGGGCCACGTCCTCGTCGGTGACCTGGGCGAGCTCTGCCGGGTGCCAGCGGGGGTTGCGGTCCTTGTCCACGATCTGGGCGCGGACGCCCTCCACCAGGTCGGGCCCCGCGAAGGCGGCGGTCGAGACCCGGTATTCCTGGTCGAGTACCGCTTCGAGCCCGCCGAGGCGGCGCGCCCGGCGCACCGCTTCGAGCGTCACCTTGAGCGAGGTGGGCGCCTTGGCCAGGATGGTCGCCGCGGCCTGCTTGGCGGCCGGGTCCCCATGGCCGGCGAGGTGGTCCACGATCTCCTCGACGGTGTCCGCCGCGTAGCAGGAGTCGATCCAGGCGCGGTGCGCGTCGAGCTCGCCTCCGGGGGCGGGGCGGGCGTGGTCCGCGACGGTCGCGGTGACGGCCTCGGCGCTCCCGCAGTCGGCCAGGGCGGCGACGAGGCGGGCGAGCCCTTCGGCGGGCACGAAGTGGTCGGCGAGTCCGCAGAGCAGGGCGTCGGCCGCGCCGACCGACTCGCCGGTGAGCGCGAGGTGTGTGCCGAGTTCGCCGGGTGCGGCGCCCAGCAGGTACGTTCCGCCGACGTCCGGGACGAATCCGATGCCGGTCTCCGGCATGGCGACGCGGGAGCGCTCCGTGACGATGCGCACGGAGCCGTGGGCCGAGACTCCGACGCCGCCGCCCATCACGATGCCGTCCATCAGGGCGACGTACGGCTTCGGGAAGCGGGCGATCCGTGCGTTGAGCCGGTACTCGTCCCGCCAGAAGTCCAGCGAGGTGGCGCCTCCGGACAGGGCGTCGTCGCGGACGGCACGGATGTCGCCGCCCGCGCAGAGGCCGCGCTCCCCCGCACCGGTGAGCAGCACGGCGACGACGGACTCGTCGCCTTCGGCCGCGTCGAGCGCGTCGGCCATGAGCCGCACCATGGCGTGGTTGAGCGCGTTCAGGGCGCGGGGCCGGTTGAGCGTGAGGTGGCGGACGCGTCCTTCGGTGTGCAGCAGGACGGGGTCCTCGTGGTTCATGCGTGTGCTCCGCTCAGCCCGGGTGCCGTGCCGTCCGCCGGTGTGGGGACGGTGCTCCGCTGCCATTGTGCGCGGGCCCTCCGGGGGTGGGCGGTGCGGGGTGGTCTCCGCTGTGGCAGGCGTGCCGGACCGGCCGGACAATTGAGACACGCCGTACGGCGGACTCGCCGGACGATCCTCGGAGCTGGAATGACCGATCAGAACCGGCCGCCGGTCGTCCCGGGACCGCACGGCCGGCCGGAGGGCACGGCGCCGGCCGGCGAGACCGGTACGGCGGAGCGGCTGGCCATGAACCGGACGGGGAGCTTCGACTGGGACCTGGACGCCTGGACCCTGGACGTGGACGAGGCGGGGCTGATGGTGTTCGGTCTGGACCCGGCCGCCTTCGACGCGCGCCCGGAGTCCCTGGCGGAGCTGCTGGACCCGGAGGAGCGTGCGCGGCTGGGTGTGGCGACCGACGAGGCGCTGAAGGGCTCGGGCAGCTCGTACAGCGTCCATTTCCGGATGCCGCTCGCCGATGGCCGGGAGCAGTGGACGCACGTCCAGGGGCGCATCCTGCGGGACGAGAACGGGAGGGCGCGCCGGGTGATCGGCCTGGTGCGGGACGCGACCGCCGAGGTCACCCATTCGGACTTCGTGCTGCAACTGGAAAAGCGCCGGCGCCGCCAGACCGACATTGTCGAACGCACGACGAGCGCCTTGTCGCGCGCGGTGACGGTGGACGATGTGACCGCCGCCCTGACCGGTCCGGGCGGGCTGGCGCGGCTGGGCGCGGACGGGCTGGCCCTCGGGCTGCTGGACAACGCGGCACTGAACGTCATCGCGCTGAGCGGTGAGTCCCTGGAGATCCTGGACGACCTGAGTTCGGGCCGGCTCGACCCGGCATATCCGCTGGCCGACACCGTGCTCAGCGGGCGCCCCCGCTTCCTCGGTTCACCGGCGACGCTGACGCGGCGCTATCCGGTGCTCGAGCCTCACATGGACCGGCTGAAGTTCCGGGCGGCGGCCTATCTGCCGCTCGTCGCCCAGGCGAGGACCCTCGGCGGCCTGGCCCTCTTCTACAAGCAGCACACCGCCTTCACGGCCGACGAGCGGAATCTGTGCCTCGGCCTCGCCGCGATCGTCGCCCAGTCGCTTCAGCGGGCCAAGCTGTTCGACGAGGAGCGCGAGTTCGCCACGGGGCTGCAGGCTGCGATGCTGCCGCGCCGCATCCACGACATCGAGGGCGGCGAGATCGCGGTCCGCTACCACGCGGCGTGGAGCGGTCGGCAGGTCGGCGGTGACTGGTACGACGTGATCGCCCTGCCCAAGGGGCGGTTCGGGGTCGTGGTGGGCGACGTCCAGGGGCACGACACCCACGCGGCGGCGATCATGGGGCAGCTCCGGATCGCGTTGCGCGCGTACGCCGCCGAGGGGCATCCGCCCTCGACGGTCCTGGCCCGCGCCTCACGCTTCCTCGCCGAGCTGGACACGGACCGGTTCGCGACGTGCGCCTATGCGCAGGTCGATCTGGCGACCGGGACGGTCCGGGTGGTGCGGGCCGGCCATTTCGGGCCGCTGATCCGCCACATGGACGGCCGCGTCGGCAGCCCTCGGGTGCGCGGCGGCATGCCGCTGGGCATCTCGACCGACTTCGGCGACGAGGAGTATCCGGAGACCCGGCTCGACCTGGTGCCGGGCGAGACGCTGGTGCTGTACACCGATGGGCTGGTGGAGGAGCCGGGCGCCGACATCGACGCGGGGGTGCGCACCCTGATCACCGAGGTCAGCGCGGGACCGGCGGGCGCGGAGGCGCTGGCCGACCATCTGTCGGACCGGCTGTGGGAGCGGTGGGGCTCCGGGGACGACGTCGCGCTGCTGGTGCTGCGCCGCAGTCCCGACGTCGGGTCGCCGCGCGCGCCGAGGCTCCACCAGTACATCCACCAGGCCGACCCGGAAGGGCTGTCCGAGGCGCGGACCATCGTGCGCCAGGCCCTGACCGACTGGGGCATGGCCGAACTGGCGGACGACGCCGAGCTGGTGACCGGGGAGCTGCTGGTGAACGTGCTGCTCCACACGGAGGGCGGGGCCGTCCTGACCCTGGAGGTGCTGCCCGAGCCGGTCCGCCGGGTTCGGCTGTCGGTGCAGGACCGCTCCAGCGCCTGGCCCCGCCGCCGGTCACCGGGCGAGACCGCGACGTCCGGCCGGGGGCTGCTGCTGCTCGACGCCGTCTCCACGCGCTGGGGCATCGAGCCCCGCGGCGACGGCAAGGCGGTCTGGTGCGAGATCGGACCGGGCGCGCCGCCCACCACACCCCCCGTCCACCGGCACGCCGCGAAACCGCTCGGGCGCGGCCCGGGAGGCGGGGGCGCGCAACGGTGAGGGGCGCATCGCCACGTCGCGCGTGACGGTGCGCCCCTCGGCCCCGCCGCCCCTCCGCTGTGCGCGTCCGGGCGGCGGGGTCTACGTCAGTGCTGCGCGGTGCGGCGCTTGCGCACCGACCACATGATGCCGCCGCCGGCCAGCAGCACGGCCACCGCCGCCCCACCGATGATCGGCGTGGCGGACGAGGAACCGGTCTCGGCCAGGTCCGGCGAGCTGGGGCTCGGGGTCGCCGCGGCGGGCGCGGCCGCCGAGACGGTCTGGCTCGGCTTGTCGCTCGGGCTGGGCGATGCCGTGGTGGGCGTCTGGGACGGCTTCGTCTCCGACGGGGTCGGCGTCGGCTTCGACGGCGGGGCGCCCTCACACACCGGCGCCTGCTTGGTCTCTTCCTTCGAGTACTGGTCGCCGTCCCCGGCCTTGACGACGAGGTAGACCGTCAGCGGCTGGTCGTGCTCCGGCAGCGCGAGCTTCTTCTCGAAGTTCCTGCCGAACTTCTCCGTCGGCAGCAGGGGGTTGCCGTCCACCGTGACGGTCACCTCGTTGGTGACGTCGGCGTTGTACTGAGTGAGGTGCAGGCTCACTTCGTCACAGGTCACGTCCCAGGTGGGGGTGTGAGCTGCGGCCGGACCGGCGGTGAGGACCGCGCCGGAGAGGCCGACCACCGTGGCGGCGGCGAGAGTCCCCGCTGCGCGCCACAGTCTCCTGGGTATGGTCATGGATATTTCCTCCGCAGATGTTTCGCGCCCGTATGGGCGGTGCAGCGCACAGTACTGCCCCCTTCGCTCCTGTGTGCACCCGCCCCACAGTCGTTTCCGCGTCACAACAACCCCCACACCGGCGCCGGTTGGGACATGCCGGACAGGGTCCTGGCCGCCCCGGCGGCGTCCCGCGTTCAGAGTCGGCGGTGCATGATGTGGAGTCCTACGAAGCCCTCGACCGGGTGGTCGAACCCTTCGGGCAGAGTGCCCAGGATGTCGAAGCCCAGTGAGCGGTACAGCTTCACCGCAGCGGTGTTGGTCTCCACCACCGCGTTGAACTGCATGGCCCGGTACCCGGCCGTGCGGGCCCAGTCGATGCTGTACTCGCACAGGGCGCGCCCGACACCGCGCCCGGAGTGCCCGGGGTCGACCATGTAACTGGCACTGGCGATGTGCGATCCGTTGCCCATGTGGTTCTTGTTCATCTTCGCCGTGCCGAGGACGGTCCCGTCGTCGGCGACCGCGACCACGGTCCGGTTGGGCGGCTTGAGGAGCCACCAGTCGGCGGCGTCCGCCTCCTGAAGGTCGAGGGGGTAGGTGAAGGTCTCGCCGGCGGCGACGATTTCGTGGAAGAACGGCCAGATGGCGGGCCAGTCCTCGGGGGTGGCTTCCCTGATCAGCATGGCGCACAGAATGCCTGGTCGGCGCCGCGATCACCAGCGGTTATCCGCAGCGTCCCGTACCTCCCCGCACCGCCCCGCCCCGCGTACGCGCCGGTCCTGCCCCGGCCTTCCGGCGCCCGCCGGCCGCGGTACGCCCGGCTGCCCGACCGGCCGCGGCCGCCGGAGCCCCAACCCCCGGAACGCACGCCCCCGCAACCGGGCCAGCAACCGCGGCGGTCTTCCGGGCCGGGCGTGCCGGCCGACGCCTCCCCCCGGCTCCGAGTCCTCCGGCCCGGGCCCCGCCGGGTCCGGGCCCGGCGCGGCGGGTTCGCCCGGCGCGGTGGCCCCGTCGGGCGCTTGGGGCCGCACGGAGGCAGTCGACCCGGCGAGCACCGCGTCCGCAGCATCTCTTGGCCCGTCCCCCGGCCGTGGCGCCGGCCGCGCCTCCCGAGCGGCGTCCAACTCGGTGATCAGGCTGATCCGGCGCCACAGGATCTCGTCCGGTTCGTCGGCGGGCATCAGCCGCGCCATCGCGTCGCGGCCGGCGACCGACCCCTGTCGCCCGAACGCCGCCTCCGGCCTGACCCTGGTGAAGTGCGCCCGCTCGTAGGGGTCGTCCACGATCTCCGCCAACTGGACCGGATCCAGCCCCTGGGCAACGATCGCCGCGCGCACCCATGGGTCGTCCGTGAGCGCGAGCAAGCGCTCGATCCGTCGGGAGCGCCAGTTGCGCGGCCGCAAGTCCGACCCGGCGTCCAGCCGACTCCGCATCCAGGGCGGGCTGTTGCCCACCAGGAGCTCAGGCGACCGGGAGGCGAACGTTTCTAGCTCCTGGGCGAGATAGACCCACACCACCGCACGGTACCGGTTGAGGTAGAAGGCTACGGGCGTGATGCATCCGGCCCGGGCGAGCCGGGTGAAGCGGACCGGGCTGATCCCGAGCAGTTGGGCCCCCTCGGCGGTCCCCACCGTGCGCACCCGTTCACGCAGGGCACCGGCGGAATCCTCGTGGGCCCGCAGGCGCTCGATCTCCTCGCGGTCGATCCTGGGGCGGCCGTCCGGCCCACTCCTCACCCGGACGGCGCCCAGGTACACGGCGAGATCGAACTCGTGCCGTTTGAGGCCGAGTTCCGTAGCGGCGCGGGCCGGGCCGAAGGTACACCCGGCATCGTCACGCACGGTGCCGGGCACCGCGCCCCCTCCACGCGCCGAATTGCCACCCACAGCCACGTTCTTCGGCTGTTCTCTCGTCGTCATGACATCACTCCCCGCACCCTATGATTACTCTCTGCAATCAGAGTAGTCCGAGAATGTCAACCGCCGCCGGGCCTGTGGACAACTCCACGGACCCGGCGGCGGCCGGCAGTGCGCCCAGCGCGTCAGAGCCGGTCGACGCCCCCGGCGCCGTTCTGCCGCGAGTCCACACCGAGGTGCTGTCCCACCCTGTTGACGAGCAGCGTCATCTCGTACGCCACCTGACCGACGTCCGACTCCGCCTCACTCAGCACGCACAGGCAGCTGCCTTCCCCCGCCGCCGTCACAAAGAGCAGTGCCTCGTCGAACTCCACCATGGTCTGCCGGGCCTTCCCGGCACGGAAGTGCCGGCCCGACCCGCGGGCCAGGCTGTGCAGCCCCGACGAGACGGCCGCCAGATGCTCGGCGTCCTCGCGGGCGAGCCCGGTGCTCGCGCCGGTCACCAGACCGTCGTTCGACAACACCAGGGCGTGCCGTATGTGCGCCACCCGCTTGGTGAGGTCGTCCAGGAGCCAGTCGAGTCCCCTGTCCATCGTCATTCCGTTTCCTCCCCGTTCACGCGTTCCCCGTCCCTCGCTCGTGGGCAAGCCTTGCGCACGGGTCACGTAGGGGCAAGCACCCCACTCCCGGCACAGGTCGGGATGCGGCCACCTCCGCTCAGCCGTAGGAGAGGTTCTCGCACGGGTCGTCGTCCGCAGACCGGGCCTCGTCGGCGATCGCGGCCGGCACCTCCGGCGTGGCGGACGCGCCGCCGGGCGTGGCCGAGGGGTTGTCCGCGTAGTCCTGCCCGACAGTGACCTGGATGCCGCTTCCCGCGTCGGCGGACTCGATGATCCGCGCGCCGGGGAAGAGCCCGGCCGTGCCGCGGGCCTCGTCCCGCAGGCCGGGACCGTACGTGACGACGGTCGTGGAGCGGGTCTGGTCCTGCGCGGTGGCCGTGTTCGTGACGGTGAAGCCGTGTTCCCGCAGGAGCCCGGCCGCCTCGGCCGCGAGTCCGGGCACCGTGGTGCCGTTGTAGACCGCGACCTGGATGCCCGCACCCGAGACGGGCGACCGTGAAGCCTTGGGAGACGCCGTGGCGCCCGCCTTGGCGTCGAGGGGGCGGTCACCCTTCAGCGCGGCCCACAGCGCGTCGGCATCGAGCTCCACGACGGCGACGCGCTCGCCCTCGTAACGCCACGGAACGGTGATGAACTTGGTGTTGTGCAGGTCGATGTTCTTCATCGAGAGGGCGAAGGAGAGCAGCTTGTCGGCCGAGCCGAGTCCGGGGTCGACGGTCATCGCGTCGGTGGCGGCGTCGGCCAGCGGCAGGAGGGTCGTGGGATTCATGCCGCGCGACTTGATCTTCTTGACGAGGGAGGCGACGAATGCCTGCTGCCGCTTGATCCGCCCTATGTCCGAGCCGTCACCGATGCCGTGGCGCAGCCGTACGTAGTCGAGGGCGCGTTGGCCCGAAACCGTCTGCGGGCCCTTCTCGAAGACGAGGGCGCCACGGGTCGTCCGCTTGGGGTTCAGGTCGCGCTGGTACACGTCGTTCGGCAGGCACACCGGCACTCCGCCGACGGCGGACGTCAGCGCGGAGAACCCCGCGAAGTCGATGACGACGGTGTGGTCGACGCGCAGTCCGGTCAGCTGCTCCACGGTGTTCTGGGTGCAGGCCGGGTTGCCCTCGACGGTCTCCCCGACCGAGAACGCTCCGTTGAACTGGCTGTGGTGGCGCGGGGCGGTCCAACTCCCGTCGGGCTTCCGGCAGGCCGGGATGTCGACCATGGCATCACGGGGAACCGATACGGCCACGGCATGTTTGCGATCGGCGTAAACATGCAGCAGGAGCACGGTGTCCGAGCGGCCGACCTCGCCGGTGGCTCCGGCCAGCCCCTTGTTCTTGCCCGAGCGGGTGTCCGACCCGATGACGAGGACGTTCTGCCCCCCGGAGGAGCCGGGCGGCCGGTCGCCGGATACGCCGTCGGCGCTGAACGTGTCGATATTGCCGGTGAGTTTCAGATATCCCCAGCCGATCCCGGCGACCAGCAGGACGAGGAAGGACAGCGCGGACACCGCCGTACGCCGCAGCCGGCTTCCCCTCCTCCCCGCCCCTGTCGCTCTGTTCCTGCTTGCCATGGGCCACCCCGTTCGTACGGCTGCCGCGCGGGGACGCCTCCCGGCGGCGCCCGCACGGTCGTGCGGTTGTGCGGTTTTCTGGTCGTGACGTGCGATGACTTCGTGCGCCCCGGACCTGACCATCGTCAGTCCGATGCCCCCTCCCCACAGGGCCAAGTGAAAGTTTGACCGGAAGACGCCGGAAGCCGACGGGTCGAAGGGCGTCTTCCCCGCCCGCGCCGTGATGAATCGGACGGGACGCCGTCGCGCCCTGGGCAAAACCTCGCGTTTCCTGAAGAGTGAGGGAACAGCCGCCGTCCGTTCCGGGCGACGGCCGGACGGCGGACCGCCGGAACGGGCGGGGCGCGGTCGGTGAACCACTGGATCATTGGAGGAAGTTCATGGGTGTGACCCTGGCCAAGGGCGGCAACGTCTCCTTGTCGAAGGAGGCGCCCGGCCTGACCGCGGTGACGGTCGGCCTGGGCTGGGACGTACGCACGACGACGGGGGCCGACTACGACCTCGACGCCAGTGCGCTGCTGTGCGCGGATCACGGAAAGGTGGTCTCCGACCTGCACTTCGTCTTCTACAACAACCTCAACAGCCCGGACGGCTCCGTCCAGCACACCGGGGACAACCTGACGGGTGAGGGCGAGGGCGACGACGAGTCCATCAACGTGAACCTGTCGGCGGTACCCGCCGATGTGGCGAAGATAGTCTTCCCAGTCTCCATCCATGACGCGCAGAGCCGGGGGCAGAGTTTCGGCCAGGTGCGCAACGCGTTCATCCGCGTCGTGAACCAGGCCAACGGCGTCGAGCTCGCCCGGTACGACCTCAGCGAGGACGCTTCGACGGAGACCGCGATGGTGTTCGGCGAGTTGTACCGGCACGGCGGCGAGTGGAAGTTCCGTGCGGTCGGCCAGGGGTACGCCTCCGGCCTGGCGGGCATCGCGAAGGACTTCGGCGTGAACGTCTGAGGGTGACCGCCCCACCGGCCCGGCTCCGCGTCCGCGGTGGCCGGGCCGGCTCCGTCCGGGCGGCCGTCAGCCGGAGTGCGACGGCTCCCCTTCGCGCGCGGTACGGCTGATGGCACTCGGCCACCACGCCCTGGGGCCGATGTCCACGACCAGCGCGGGCGCCAGCAGTGACCGCACCACGAGCGTGTCCAGCAGGACGCCGAAGGCCACGATGAACGCGATCTGCGCGAGGAAGGCGAGCGGGATCACGATGAGCGCGGCGAAGGTGGCCGCCAGCACCACGCCCGCCGACGTGATGACGCCGCCGGTGCTCACCAGGCCCCGCAGCATGCCCTGGCGCGCTCCGTGTTCCAGCGCCTCCTCGCGGACCCGCGACATGAGGAAGATGTTGTAGTCGACGCCGAGGGCCACCAGGAACACGAATCCGTACAGGGGCACCGAGGCGTCCGTGCCGCTGAAGCCGAAGGCGTGCTCGAAGACCAGGGCCGAGACGCCGAGGGTCGCCAGGAAGTTGAGGCCGACGGTGGCCACCAGCAGCACCGGCACCAGGACCGACCGCAGCAGACCGATCAGGATCAGCAGGATGATGACGAGCACCACAGGAACGATGATGTCCCGGTCGCGCTCGGCGGTGCGCTGGGTGTCGTACTGCTGTGCCGTGTAGCCGCCGACGAGCGCGTCGGCGCCGGGGACGGCATGGACGGCGGTACGCAGACGCTTGACGGTCTCCGTCGCCGCGTCGCTGTCCGCCGCGTCCTTCAGGGTGACGTCGACGCGCACCCGGCCGTCGACCACGAGCGGCTTGCCCCCGCCGGGCCGGCCCGAGGCCGTGACGGGCGCGGCGGAGGCCACCCCGGGTGTCGCCTCGGCGGCCCCGGTCACCTCGTCGGCACTGTCGGCGTCGGCGATGACGACGGCGGGGTTGCCGGAGCCGCCCGGGAAGTGCTTGCTCAGCGTGGCCTGGGCGGAGACCGAGGGGGCGTCGTTCACGAAGATCTCGTCCAGCGGGACGCCGTGCGACTTCAGGGTGGGGGCGAACGCGGCGCAGGCGACCAGGAGGACCGCGCAGGAGAGCCACACCTTGCGCGGGGACCCGTCGACGCGCGCGGCGACGCGGCGCCAGATCCCGTGCCCGCCGGTCGCCTCGTCCACGGGGCGCGGCTTGGCCGGCCAGTACGCCGCCCGCCCGCACAGCACCAGCACGGCGGGCAGGAAGGTCATCGTGCTCAGCACCGCGCAGACGATGCCGATCGCACCGACAGGCCCCAGGGCCCGGTTGTTCGTCAGGTCGCTGAGCAGCAGCGCGAGCAGCCCGAGCGCCACGGTGGCGGCGCTCGCGACGATGGCGCCGAAGGAGCGGCGGAGGGCCGCGCGGGCGGCCGTCGTCCGGTCGCCGTGGACCGCCAGTTCCTCCCGGAAGCGCGCGGTCAGCAGGAGCGCGTAGTCGGTGGCCGCGCCGATCACCAGGATCGACAGGATGCCCTGGACCTGGCCGTCCACGAGGACGACGTCGTGGTCCGCGAGGACGTAGACGATCGCGCAGGCCAGCGCGAGGGCGAAGACGGCACTGATGATGATCAGGAACGGCAGCAGCACACTGCGGTAGACCAGCAGCAGGATCACGAGGACGGCGGCGAGCGCCACCCCCAGGAGGAGCCCGTCGATCCCGGCGAACGCGTCCTTGAGGTCGGCCTGGGTGGCCGCGGGGCCGGCGATCTCGGCGCTCGTGCCCGCCACCGAACCGGCGGCGTCGCGCACCCGTCCCAGGGTGTCCGGAAGCTCGTCCCCGAGGTCGGAACGCAGTTGCACGACGCCCGACAGGGCATCGCCGTCCTCGGACGGCAGCGCGGGTGACGGTGTGCCGACCACGCCGGGCTCCCCGGCCAGGGAGGCGAGCGCGCGGGTCGCGGAGGCGCGGGCGCCGTCCGGGAGTCCGCCGTCATCGCCGGTCCAGACGACGATCGCGGGCACGGTCCCGGCCCGCTGGAACGCCTTCTGCTCGTCCGCGACCCGGGTCGACTCGGCGCTGCGCGGCAGGAACGCCGCACGGTCGTTGGTCGCGACCTCGCCGAGCTTGCCGGCGTACGGGCCGAGTGCCCCGCCGATTCCGAGCCAGACGACGAGCAGTGCTACGGGCAGGAGCCAGCGGACGATGCGGTGCCTCGGTGGGGGCTTCATTGTTTCCTCAGGGATCGACACATGACACACATGACCCGAAGTCTCTCGGCCATTCATTATCTCAATGATCAAGAGATATTACTGTAGAGGCATGCGCACCGCAGACGAGAGCCCGGACAGAGGCACGGACGACGGGCCCACGAGCCTCCAGTCGTTCGCCGTGCTGCTGAGGCGTATGAACAGTGAGTTCAACCGCATCGCACATGAGTTCGCGCAGGCCCAGGGCCTGCACCCGACGGACATGCAGGCCCTGGTCGCCATCCTCGACGCGGACCGGGGCGAGGGCGGCCCGGCCATGACTCCCGGGCGGCTGCGTGACCAGCTGAATCTCACCTCGGGGGCGGTGACCGCGTGTCTTGACCGGCTGGAACGCGCGGGACACATCCGACGGGTACGGGACGGCGGCGACCGGCGTGTGGTGCACCTGCACTACGCGCCCGCCGCGAAACGTGTGGCCCGAGACTTCTTCAAGCCGCTGGCTGCGGGCACGGAAGCGGCGCGCACGCAGTTCGCGGAGGACGAGCTGCGTGTCGTGATCCGCTTCCTGCAGGCGATGAACGAGGAGCTGACGCAACTGCGCCGCACCGGCCCAGGGGCTTAGGGCGTGAGGTCGCGGACCGGGCAGCCGCGCACCCCTGGGGTGGGGAACGTTCCCAGGGACGCCACCTCGTATCCGTTCGGGTAGCCCTTGATCTCGGGGTTCTGCCGTGCGTAGTGCGGTGTGGTGCGCGGCGGCAGCAGACGTACGGCGCGGGCGCGCAGCCGCAGCGCGCCCCGGGTCAGGCTCCGGGCCAGGGGCGCCGGGCGCTCGTAGCGGAAGGCGCGCAGCAGCGAGTCGTCCAGGAGCGCGAGGCTCGCGCCGCGTACCAGTGGTGCGAGAGGCCGGGGGTACCAGGACGCCATCAGGTCGAGCGTGGCGTCGGAGACTGAGCGCGCGCCCTCGTCCCAGCCGAAGTGGGCGTCCTCGTAGGTGTCGAGGGTGCGCTCGAAATCCTCGTACGTCTCCGGCAGGTCCTTGATGCCCATGCGGGCGCCGAGCGTCCTGTAGTACGCGGCGAACGCGCGCAGCTCGTGGTCGCAGAGCCGGCGCCAGCCGTAGGCGTCGAGCCACCGCTTCGGGGTGACGACGAAGGTGCACAGGACGTAGCGCATGTCGTCGTTGCTGATGTCGTAGGCGGCGTGCATCCGGTTGATCCGGCGGACGGCGGTGCGCCCCGGGTCGCTGTCGAAGCCGTGCTCCACGACGGTGTCCAGGAGGAGCGCGGTGTCGTCGTACCGCTTCTGCGTACGGTCCGTCAGTTCCGCTGTCTCGGCGAGGAGACGGCCGATGCTGGGGACGGCATAGGTGCGGTAGAGGGCGAGTTCGAGAGCGCGGGTGATGTCCCACGGGAACTCGCGGGTGACGGTGATCCGGTAGATCTCCAGGAAGTCCCGCTCCGGATCGAGGCGTTGGATCTCCTTCAGCCGGTCGTAACGCTTCACCGCACCGTCCCCCTTGTCCAGGTCGAGTGTCCCAGCCTACGTCCGGGGGCAAGACGCTGAGTACGCGCGACGCACGCGCGTCGACGTGTCGACGGAAGGCGGGTTGCCCCATGACCGCGATATTCGGTGTCCTGCGCAGAGCCGTGACCACGGGCCGCAGGGGAGGCCGCCCGGCGACGGTTCCCGCGCCGGCCGGCCGCAGGCAGCACAACCTGTTCGAGGCGGCGGCCGTGTTCGTCGCGGCGTCGGCCGAGGACGACGAGGAACGGATGGACGAGGCGAGCGCCTGGGTGTCGCCGGAGCAGCTTTCCTTCGGCGTCAGCGAGCTCGCCTGCCGGGCGGTGATCGCACTGGCCCGTGAACGGAACGAACCGCCGCAGGTGGTGGCGCGGGAACTGCTGGGCTTGTCCGACGCCTGACCCGGGGTGGGCCCGGGCACGCGTTCGTGGGACATCCGTCCTTGTCAGGGCCTCGACGGCGGGGTTACCCGCTGGTTAGGGTGCGCCGACGGAATCCATGACGAACGAGGAGAACGCAGTGACCGGGACGGACGACGCGGTCGTGGACGACGACGCGCTGTATGTGCTGACCGCGATCCTGCTGACGCCCGCGCAGTTCCCCAGCGTGCTCGGCGACGACTATCCGGCGGCGTGCGCCGCGCTGGGCCTCGAGCCGTACGCCGAGGGATACGGGCTGGTCCTGGGCCAGGACTCCGACGGCGCCCGGTGGACCGTCGTCGTGGACGACGTGTCCCTGGTGGCCGTGGCCATCGCGTCGTGGGACTGCGGCATGGAGTACGACCTGTCGCCGGACGACGCCTCGGTGGTCTGCGCGCTGCCCGGTTGGCCGCTCGCCGTGGCCGTCGCCGCGCCGGGGGTCCCCGCCCCGCACGACCCGGAGCCCGAGCCGGAGGCGGACGGGGAGGGCCCGGCGCCCCTGACGCCCCCGGACACCGATGTGTGGGGGCCCGCCCAGCGCCGCCTGGGCGCGGACGCCATCGCCTCGCAGTGGGCCGCCTGGCGCGAACAGATGGACGAGGCGACGGACTCCGCGCCGGAGAGCGGGACGGCCGCGGCGGGGGACGACGCGGAGGCCACCGGCGAAGACGCGGTGGCCGCGGATGGGGCCGCTGCCCCCGGCACCGATGCGACCGGCCCCGCCCCGGAAGACGCGCCGCAGTCACCGCCGTCCGGCCCGCACCCCGGCATCCGGCGGGCCCTGGCCGAGGCCCGCGGCTATCTGGACGATCCGCCGCCGCCGGGTCGTATCCGGTCCTCGTTCGCACCCGGGGACGCCCGGATGATCCGGGCCGACGGCCCCGGCTGGTCGATGGTGGCCAGAACCGATGACATCGCCTTCCTGCTCCTGGACGAGGTCCCGGGCGAGATCCTGCCCGTGCGGCGCGGGCCCGAGCTGCCCGGTCTCCTCACGGCCCTGGACGCGATAGCCGTACGCCCCCTCTGAGCGCGCCGGGACGGGCGCGGACGGGCCGAGAGGGACCAGCACGGGACCCGGACGGTTTTCAGACGCGTTCGAGCGGCCGGTGCGGCTCGGCCGGGAGCTCGATCCTGACCGGGTCTCCGGGCCGGACCACGCCACCGACGGTGACGATGCTCATGATGCCGGCCTTGCGGACGATGTTGCCCGCCTCGTCGCGGCCGACGACCTGCTTGAGGAGGCCGCCCTGGAAGTCGTCGATCTGCATGCACGGATTGCGCAGTCCGGTCACCTCGACGACGGCCTCCGCACCGAGATGCAGCAGGGTGCCGACCGGCAGGGCCAGCAGATCGATCCCCCGGGTCGTTATGTTCTCGCCGATGTCGCCGGGCGCCACCTGGAAGCCCAGCGCACGGACCTCCTCGAAGAGCTCCTCATGGATGAGGTGGACCTGGCGCAGGTTCGGCTGGGTGGGGTCCTGGGCGACGCGGGAGCGGTGCTTGACCGTGACCCCCGCGTGCACGTCGCCCTCCACGCCGAGGCCGGCGAGCAGCGTGACGCTGTCGCGGTTGGGCTTGGTGAAGCTGTAGGTCTCGTTCCTGCTGACGGCGGTCACGGTGCCACTCACAGTGGATAACCCCTCTCGGCGGACGGCCCTCAGCGGCCGATCTCCTTGCGAGTGATCCTACGGAGGCGTCGGCGCTGGCCGGGGTCCAGGGCGAGGTACGCGAGCGTCGGCACTCCGACCAGGACGAGCAGGGACAGCCAGAACCCGATGAAGGGCATCAGGACGACCGCGACGACGACTCCCCCGATGGCGATCTTGGCGCTGTTCGACATCGCCCATACCTCCTCCGCGGCCCGTGGCCGCCTCTGATGGTGAGAACGTCCGCGCGCCCTCATCGGTTCCTGGTTCCCGCTCCCCCGTGCGCGGAGTGCACCGGTCACCGCAGCGGCGCACCGACCTCGTGCATGTGGGTGAGCGCCTGCCGGTAGGACTCGACCGGTCCGGTCTCCGCGTACGGCAGGCCCACGGCCTGGCAGTGGGCCTTGACCATGGGCTGGGCCAGGCGCAGGTGCGGCCGGGGCATGCTCGGGAAGAGGTGGTGCTCGATCTGGTAGTTCAGGCCGCCGAGGAACCAGTCGGTGAGGGCCGCTCCGCGTACGTTGCGCGAGGTGAGGACCTGGCGTCGCAGGTGGTCCCAGCGGTCCCCGTCGGGGTCGGGCATCTCCATGCCCTTGTGGTTCGGGGCGAAGGCCATGCCGAGGTGCAGCCCGAAGAGCGCGTGGTGCACGAGCGCGAAGACGACCGCCTTGCCCGGGGACATGACGGTGAACAGCAGGGCCGCGTAGAGGCCGAGGTGCGCGGTGAGCAGGAGGGCCGACAGGGCGCTCTCGCGCGGGGACTGCCGCTTCAGGTACTGGAATCCGGAGACCTTGAGGGCGATGCCTTCGAGGAGCAGCATCGGGAAGAACAGCCGGGCCTGGTTTCGGGTGAGCCATCGGGCGAAACCCTCCCGCTGGGCCGCCTGCTTCTGGGTCCACACGAGGGCGCCCACACCGACATCGGGGTCCTTGTCGATGTGGTTGGGGTTGGCGTGGTGGCGTACGTGCTTGTCGTTCCACCACGCCTCGTTCATGCCGAGGAGCAGATTGCCGTGGACGAGGCCGATCACACGGCTCACCTTGCGGTTGCCGGTTATCTGGGCGTGGCCCGCGTCGTGGCCCACGAATGCGGTACGGGCCCAGAGGACCGCCAGGGGCAGGGCGAGCGGCAGCACCCACCAGGTGTTGCCCAGGAGGACGATGCCGGCGATCACGGCAGCCAGGGCGAGGAGGTTGACGGTGATGCCGACGGCGTACCAGCCGGTGCGCCGTTCGAGGAGTCCTTGCGCCTTGACGTCGCGCAGCAGGGGCGCGAAGTCGCTTCCTGGGCTTCGGGCGCCGTCACGCGTGTGTTCCGCTGCGGCAAGGGTGGCCTGGGGCATGGTGTCTCCGGTCTCGAATCCGCTCCGACCTCAGGAAACGTACGGTTCACGGGGTATGCGGAACCATGGCGCCACCACCCGGGGCGTGGTGGTGCCAGCACCCTCCCGGAGTGGGGGGCCGACTGCACCGGAGAGCGCGCCCGTACCACTACGTGGCACACCTCACAATCCTCGACGGCCCCGAAGCGAGGAAGTTGGGGTACCCTCGGCGACCTCAGTCGGCTAGTCAAATTTGAGGAATCTGACATCGCTGTGCACAGCCCCTCCGCCGCTTCCCTCTCCGACATCTCCGCACTCGCCGGCTGTTCCGTGGTCTTCCTGCCCTCGGACCCCTCCCGCACCGGCCACCTCGCCTTCTGGCACCCCGACGGCAGCAGCCCGCCCCAAGGACCCGGCGAGCCCGGCATCTTGACGGTCGCGGGCCCCGACGCCGCGCCGTACGAGGTGCCGGCACGCCTCCTGTCCGTCGCCGACGGGCTCCCCGTGCTGACGCGTGCGCGGTCGGCGGCGCACGCCTCCGCGGCCGTGGCGTTCTGGGGCGCGGCCGGGCTGCTCGCCCTGCAGTTCGCCGCCCGGGGGCTGCTCCTTCCGGGGCTGAGCGCGACGGACCACGACAGCTGGCGGTCCGGGCCGCTGACCGCCGACGATTTGATGCGCGTCCGTACCCTGGCCGCGTCCATGCCGCCCACCGCCCACGCCGTGCCCGTCGACGCCGCGGCCCGGCCGCTGCTGCTTCCCGAACCGGAGCGCCTGGTACGGGCGTTCCTCGACGCGGTCGCCGACTCCCTGCCGCGGACCCCCGCCGCCCCGCTCGCCGCGGGCGGACCGGCGTTCACCGCGTGGGAGCCGCAGCGCCTGCCCGGCCACCGGGCCTGGGCCGCCGATGTGGCGGCCGGTCACGACGCGGGCGTCCGGTTGTCGCTGCGTGTGGAGGTGACGGGTCTCGACGGGGACGACGGGCCGGGAGCCGGGCCCTCGTTCCGCGTGGTGCCGCAGATCCACAGCGTCAGCGATCCGGCCGTGGTCGCCGATGCCGCCGAGGTGTGGGCGGGCGGCGGCCCGGCCGGGGAGGCGTTCGGGCCGCGCGCCCGGATGGACACCCTGCTGATGCTCCGCCGGGCGGCCCGCGCCTGGCCGACCCTGACCCCGCTGCTCTCGGCGGCCGTGCCGGACGCGGTGGAGCCGGCCGACGAGGAGATCACCGAGCTCCTCGGACCCGCCGCGCGGGCGCTCGCCGCGACGGGCGTCCAGGTCCACTGGCCGAGGGAGCTGACCGCCCGCAGGCTCACGGCGCGCGCGGTGATCGGGCCGGACGGCGACGAGGCGGACGGCGGCGCGCCCCGAGGGCTCGCGCGCACCGCGTCGGACGCCGCGCCGCTGCTGTCGTCCGACGCGCTGCTGACCTTCAACTGGTGGTTCGCCCTGGGCGACCAGCAGCTGAGCCGTGCGGAGCTGGACCGGCTGGCCGAGGCGGGCCGGCCGCTGGTGCGGCTGCGCGACCAGTGGGTGCTCATCGACCCCGACGAGGCGCGGCGGGCCCGGGAGACGCAGGACCGCAAGGTCAGCCCGATCGACGCGCTGGGCGCGGCGCTGACCGGTTCCGCCGAGGTGGACGGCCGGCGGGTCGAGGTCCGGGCCTCCGGCTGGCTGGAGCGGCTGCGCGAACGCGTCGCCGACCCGGCCCGGCAGGACGGGGACGGGGAGCCGGCGGTGGGTCAGCCGCCCGCGCTCGCCGCGACCCTGCGGGACTATCAGCTCCGGGGCCTGAACTGGCTGCACACCATGACCTCGCTCGGGCTCGGCGGATGCCTCGCCGACGACATGGGGCTCGGCAAGACGATCACCCTGATCGCACTGCACCTGCACCGCCAGGCCCTGGAGGGTGGCGCCGGGCCCACGCTCGTGGTCTGCCCGACCTCGCTGATGGGCAACTGGCAGCGCGAGATCGAGAAGTTCGCTCCCGGCACCCCGGTCCGCCGTTTCCACGGCGCGTCCCGCACCCTGGACGACCTGGCGGAGGACGGTTTCGTGCTCACCACGTACGGGACGATGCGGCTGGACGCGCCGCGGCTCGCCTCGGCGCGGTGGGGCATGGTCGTCGCGGACGAGGCGCAGCACGTGAAGAACCCGTACTCGGCGACGGCCCGCGCGCTGCGCACCATCGGTGCCGGGGCGCGCGTGGCACTGACCGGCACGCCGGTGGAGAACAACCTCTCCGAGCTGTGGGCGATCCTCGACTGGACGACACCGGGGCTGCTGGGACGGCTCGGCGCGTTCCGCACCCGGTACGCGCGGGCGGTGGAGGGCGGGGACCCGGCGGCGGCCGAGCGACTGGGCGCGCTGGTGCGGCCGTTCCTGCTGCGCCGTCGCAAGTCGGACCCCGGCATCGCCCCCGAGCTGCCGCCGAAGACGGAGACGGACCGGGCGGTGTCGCTGACGCCCGAACAGGCGGGGCTGTACGAGGCGGTGGTACGGGAGACGCTGGCGGCGATCGCGGAGGCCGACGGCATGGCCAGGCGCGGTCTCGTGGTCAAGCTGCTGACCTCGCTCAAGCAGATCTGCAACCACCCGGCGCAGTACCTCAAGGAGGACGAACCGCGCATCGCCGGCCGCTCGGGCAAGCTGGAACTGCTGGACGAACTCCTGGACACCATGGTGGCGGAGGGCGCCGGGGTGCTGGTGTTCACGCAGTACGTCGGGATGGCCAGGCTCCTCGAACGGCATCTGGCGGCGCGCGGCATCGGCACGCAGTTCCTGCACGGCGGCACACCGGTCGCCGCGCGGGAGGAGATGGTGAACCGGTTCCAGGCCGGTGAGGCACCGGTGTTCCTGCTGTCGCTCAAGGCGGCGGGCACCGGCCTCAACCTGACGAGGGCCGGTCATGTGGTGCACTTCGACCGCTGGTGGAACCCGGCGGTCGAGGCGCAGGCCACCGACCGCGCGTACCGGATCGGACAGACGCAGCCGGTTCAGGTCCACCGGCTCATCGCGGAGGGGACGATCGAGGACCGGATCGCGGACATGCTCGCCCGCAAGCAGGGGCTTGCCGACGCGGTGCTGGGGTCCGGGGAGAGCGCGCTGACCGAGCTCAGCGACGCGGAGCTGGCCGATCTGGTGGAGCTGCGAGGGGGGACGCGATGAACGACGGATACGAGGCCGAGGAGTTCGCCGACGGCGACGGGCAGGAGGAGGGGGTCGCCGCCCAGGAGCGCACCTTCGCCGCCCTGCCCCCCGCACCCGGCCGCGGTTTCGCCGCCTCCTGGTGGGGAAAGGCGTGGCTCAAGGCGCTGGAGGACACCGCTCTGGACCTGCGTCAGCTGAAAGCGGGGCGCCGCGTGGCACGGGAGGGCGGGGTCGGTGCCGTGTCGGTGCGGCCCGGCCAGATCACGGCTGTGGTGCGCGAGCGGGACGGGAGCACGTATCGCAGTGACGTGCTGCTCCAGGAGCTGGACGAGCAGGAGTGGGACCGTTTCCTGGGCATGGCGACCGAGCGGACGGGGCACATCGCGGCGCTGCTCGACCGGGAGATGCCGCCGCATCTGGTCGAGGACGCCGCGGCGGCCGGGATGGACCTGCTGCCGGGGATCGGTGATCTGGAACCGCGGTGCACGTGCGAGGCGTGGGACCACTGCCCGCACACCGCCGCGCTGTGCTACCAGGTGGCACGGCTCCTGGACCAGGACCCGTTCGTACTGCTGCTGATGCGGGGGCGCGGCGAGCGGATGCTGCTGGACGCGCTCCAGGAGCGGATCGCGGCGACGGCCGGTGCCCCGGAAGTGGCGGCCGAGGCCGAGGAGCCGGAGTCGGACCCGGGCGTGTCCGGCGTACCGGCGGATCAGGCGTACGCCGCCGGCTCCGTCCTGCCCGCGCTGCCGGAGCCCCCTGAGCTTCCCGGCGAACCCGGCGCCGCCCCCTCGCTGGACACGGAGACGGAGCCCGGGGCGGGGGTGGACCCGACGGCGCTGGAGATGCTGGCGCGGGACGCGGCGGCCCGGGCGCACCGGATGCTCGCCGACGCGCTGACGCCGGGTCACGAGGGGCGGCCGGTGCCCGAAGGGCTGACGGCCCGCCAGGACGCGGTCAGGCTGGCCGCCGACGCCCGCCCGGAGCCGTGGATCGTCCAGCGATTGGCGAGCGGCGCGGGAAGGACGCGCGCCGGGCTCCCCGCCGCGACGGCGGCCTGGCGGTACGGTGGGGCGACCGCGCTCGCCGTGCTCGACGAGGACCGGCCCCTGGACGGCGAGGCGCTGGCCCGGGCCAGGACCCGGCTGGCCGAGGCGTGGGAGGAGGACGACGCGCCCCGGCTGCGGGCCGAGCGCAACCGCTGGACGTCGGCGGACGGTGGCCTCCAGCTCCGCTACGGACCGGACGGGCGCTGGTATCCGTACCGGAAGGAGAACGGTCAGTGGTTCCCGGCGGGTCCGTCCGACGACGATCCGGCGGCCGCCTGGGCGGTGGCGCAAGGCGTCTGACGACGGGGCGGCTCCGCCTGAACACCCCTTGCATGGACAGGATTTGGGTTCCTGCCGTCTTCCCGCGGCGTGCGCGGCGCCCGTACGGTGGGGCCCGCACCCGGCTCTGCCGCACATCGGACAGCCCGTTCCGGTCAGCGGACGGGCCGGCCGGTTCCCACGCCCGGCGCCGCACCTTCCGTATCCCTGCCCGTCTCACCCCCACAGGAGTTCGCATGGAACGCAGAAGAATCCTTCAGGGCGCCGCGGTGGCGGCGGCGGGAGTGCTGCTCCCCGCCTCCGTCCGCGCCACCGCCGCGACCACGGGTGCCACGGACTACCCGGTGGCGCACTGGGTCCCGGCCTCGGCCTCCAACTACACGGCCTCTTCGCGCCCTTCGGCGTACCCGGTCCAGTACGTCATCATCCATGTCACCCAGGAGACGTTCTCCGAGACGGTGTCCATCTTCCAGAACCCGGCGAAGCAGGTCTCCGCGCACTATGTGGTGCGCTCGGGCGACGGTTACGTCAACCAGATGGTGCGGGAGAAGGACGTCGCCTGGCACGCGGGGAACTGGGACTACAACACCCGCAGCATCGGCATCGAGCACGAGGGGTGGGTGGACCAGCCCGCGTACTTCACCGACTCCATGTACGAGCAGTCGGCGCTGCTCACGGCCAATATCTGCGACCGTTACAACATTCCGAAGGACCGGGCCCACATCCTCGGACACGCCGAGGTCCCGGGCACCGACCACACCGACCCGGGCCCCCACTGGGACTGGGTGCGCTACATCCGCCTGGTCAATCTCCTCGCAGCGGGCTGAGCGGCGCTCCGGCGGCGGGTGCGGAGCTCAGCCCCGCGCCCGCCCCGTGACCGGGGAGCGCACGAAGAGGATTCCCTGCACATCGCCGTCGGGCGCGCTGTAGACGTGGGGCACGTCGGCCCGCCACCGGGCGGAGGCCCCGGGCCCGATGGTGGCGAGGTCGTCGGGCCGGCCGACGACGGCGGTGCCGGCGAGCACCATCAGGCTCTCGGACGTGCCCGGCACATGGGCCTCCGACTCCTGGACCGCCCCGGCGCGAATGGTCACCCGGAACACGTCGGTGACCGCTTCCCCGTCCTCGTACCGCTCGATCAGCACGGCGGTGACGGCGCTGCCCGAGACGCCCGCGGGCTGCCCGGAGGGGGCGCCGTCCGGCAGCGGGTCGCTCAGTACCGCGCTGAGGGGGCGGCCGAGGGCGGTGGTGAGGGCGTACAAGGTCTCCAGCGTGGGGTTGCGCCGGCCGCTCTCCAGCTCCGACAGCGTGCCCTTGCCGACCCCGGACCTGCGCGAGAGCTCCGAGAGCGACACGTCCATGCCGTGCCGCAGAGCCCGCAGCCTGCGCCCCACGTCCTCGTTCAGCCCCATCGCCGTCCGCCCGCTCGTCTGTCCGGTTGACGGGCACCGGCCCGCGTCTCTAGTGTTCCACAAACAGAACGTTCCGTATACGGAACACTCATCGGCATCCCGGAAGTGGCTCACTCATGTCCGCGTTGACCCGCATACGTTCGGCCGCACCTCCCTCCGCCGTGGCGGCCGGACTGATCGCCGTCATGGTCGGGGTCACCAGCTCCGCCGCGCTGGTCTTCACCGCCGCGAAGGCTGCGGGGGCCGACGCGCGCGAGATCTCCTCCTGGATGCTGGCACTCGGCGTCGGACTGGCCTGCACCTGCGCCGGTCTGTCGCTGCGTCACCGGGCACCGGTCGTGACGGCTTGGTCGACACCCGGCGCGGCCCTGCTGACGACGGGTCTCAGCGGAGTCTCCATGGCACAGGCCGTCGGCGCGTTCATCTTCTCGGCGCTGCTCATCGTGGTGAGCGGGGTCACGGGATGGTTCGCCCGGGTCATGAACCGCATCCCCGTCCCGCTGGCCGCCGCGCTGCTCGCCGGGGTGCTGCTGAGATTCGGCACGGGGCTGTTCAGCACCATGCACCAGAGCTTCGCGGTCGCGTTCCCGATGTTCGTGATCTACCTGCTGGGCCGCCGGCTGCTGCCGCGCTACGCGGTGCTGCTGGCGCTGGCCGCGGGCGTGGTGGCCACCCTCTTCACCGGCGGCTGGCGGACCGGCGAGGTCCGGCTCTCCCTGGCCACGCCGGTCTTCACCGCGCCCGAGTTCGACTGGAAGGTGCTGATCAGCGTCGGCGCGCCGCTGTTCGTCGTGACCATGGCCTCGCAGAACCTGCCCGGTGTCGCGGTGCTGCGTGGTTCCGGATACGACGTGCCGGTGTCACCGCTGATGACGTGGACGGGCGCGGCCAACGCCGTGCTGGCGCCCTTCGGGGCCTTCGGGCTCAACCTCGCCGCCATCACGGCCGCGATCTGCACCGGCGACGAGGCGCACCCGGACCGCGACAAGCGCTATCTGGCGGCGGTGTGGGCGGGTTTCTTCTATCTGTGCGTGGGGCTCCTGGGCGCGACCGTCGCCTCGTTGCTGACAGCCATGCCGCACGAGCTCGTCATGGCGATCGCGGGGATCGGGCTCATCGCGACGATCGAGTCCTCACTGGCCACCGCGCTCGCCGACAAGGCGTCCCGCGAGGCGGCCGTCGTCACCTTCCTCGCCACCGCCTCGGGTGTGTCGCTGCTGGGCATCGGCTCGGCGTTCTGGGGCCTGCTGGCCGGCCTCGTGACCAGCGCGATCGCCACGGTGGGGCGCCCGCGCCGCGAGGAACCGGCAGCGGAGCCGCGGCCGGCCGGACTCCCCGTACGCTGACCGTTTCCGCGGCGCGGCAGCCACCCTGTCCCGTAGGTGGAACACAGTTGCCCCGGGCATCGGTCACGGGTTGGGATGGTGCCATGCAGAACGCGGTATCCCCACCCCCCGCCGAATCCCTGGCACCCTTCGACCACCTGGACCACCGCTACCGCGGCGAACACCCGGTCCGCACCCTCGCCCTCCTCTTCCGCCCGGACCGGGGGCGGCTGGCCCTCGCCGTCGTCCTCTTCACCATGAAGCACAGCCCCATATGGCTGCTGCCCCTGATCACCGCCACCGTGCTGGACGTGGTGGTCCAGCACGGTCCGGAGTCCGAGCTCTGGCAGGCCACCGGCCTCCTGCTGTTCATCCTGGTCCTCAACTACCCGCTCCATCAGTGGTACGTACGGTGCCTCGGCGGCAGCATCCGCCGCATGGGCATCACACTGCGCTCCGCCCTCTGCCGCCGGATGCAGCAGTTGTCCGTCGGCTACCACGCCCGGGTCAGCTCGAGCGTGCTGCAGGCCAAGGTGGTCCGCGACGTCGAAGCCGTCGAGCAGATGGTGCAGCAGAGCGCCGACATGGGGCTCGGGGCCGTCGTGACGCTGGTCGGCGGGCTCGTCGTCATCGGCATCAGGGTCCCTTCGTTCCTGCCCGTGTTCCTGGTCGTCGTCCCGGCAGCCGGGTTCCTGGTGATGAAGCTGAGGGGCAGGCTGCGCAGCCACAACGAGTCCTTCCGGCGCGAGGTCGAGCAGTTGTCGTCCCGGGTCGGCGAGATGACCACCCTCATCCCCATCACGCGCGCACACGGCCTCGAACGGACCGCCCTGGGGCGTGTGGACGGCTCCCTGCGGCAGGTGTTCGCCGCCGGTCTGCGCCTGGACATGCTCAACGGCCGCTTCGGGTCGCTGGCCTGGGTCCTGCTCAACACGCTGGGCGTGCTCTGCCTGACCGGGTCCGCGCTGGTGGCGTACCACGGCTGGCTGGACGTCACCGCCGGGGACGTGGTCATGCTGAGCGCCTTCTTCACCGTCCTGACCGGCTCGGTGACCACGCTGCTCGGGCTCGCCCCCATTCTCACCAAGGGCCTTGAGTCGGTGCGTTCGGCGGGCGAGGTGCTCCAGGCTCCCGACCTGGAGCACAACGCGGGCAAGGCGCAGGTGGAACAGGTCACCGGGCGCATCGACTTCGAGGACGTCTCGTTCGCGTACGAGGACGAGCGGCCCGCAGTCGACGGGTTCACGCTCTCCGCGCGGCCCGGCGAGACGATCGCCCTGGTCGGCGCTTCGGGGGCGGGCAAGTCGACGGTCCTCAATCTGCTCATCGGGTTCATCCGGCCCACCGCGGGGCGCATCCTGCTGGACGGCACCGACATGGCCGGGCTCGACCTGCGCAGCTACCGGCGGTTCCTGTCGGTCGTGCCGCAGGAGTCCATCCTGTTCGAAGGCAGCATCCGCGACAACGTCACGTACGGCCTCGGGCACACCGACGACGCGACGCTGCTGAGCGCCCTGGAGGACGCCAACGCGATGGAGTTCGTCCGCCGGCTGCCCCAGGGTCTGGACACGGTGGTCGGCGAGCGCGGCGCCCGGCTCTCGGGCGGCCAGAAGCAGCGGCTCGCGATCGCCCGGGCGCTGATCCGCGATCCGAGGGTCCTGGTGCTCGACGAGGCCACCTCGGCGCTGGACAACCGCTCCGAGGCGCTGGTGCAGGAGGCGCTTTCCCGGCTCGTGCACGGCCGGACCGTCTTCGTCGTGGCGCACCGCCTCTCCACCATCCAGGGCGCCGACCGCATCGTGGTGATGGAGGGCGGCCGGATCGCGGAGGTCGGCACGCACGAGGAACTGCTGGGCCGCCACGGCGTCTACGCGGGCCTCCAGCCGGCGTACCCGTAGGAGCGGAGGGGCCCGGGCGCCCCCGGGCCCCCGCTCTCACCAGTCGTGGACGGTGCCGTCCCGGAGCCGGTTGACGGGCAGATAGGTCTGCTCGTACGGATGGGCGGCCGCGAGCCTCTCGTCCAGTTCCACGCCGATTCCGGGCGCCTCGCCGGGGTGCAGGAAGCCGTCGGTGAAGGTGTACGCGTGCCGGAACACCTCCTCGGTGAGGGCGTTGTGGCCCGAGTATTCCTGGATGCCGAAGTTGTGCACGGCGTAGCCGAGGTGGACGGCGGCGGCCATCCCGACCGGGGAGATGTCCTCGGGCCCGTGGACCGCGCTCTTGATCTGGTACTGGGCGGCGAAGTCGAAGAGCTTGCGCAGCGGGGTGACCCCGCCGAAGTGGGTGACCGCGCTGCGCACGTAGTCGATCAGCTGCTCGGTGATCAGCGTCTGGTAGTCGTACACCGTGTTGAAGACCTCGCCGACCGCGAGGGGTGTCGTCGTGTGCCGGCGTACGAGCCGCAGGGCCTCCTGGTTCTCGGCGGGGGTGCAGTCCTCGAGCCAGAACGGGCGGTACGGCTCCAGGTCCTTGCCGAGCCGGGCCGCCTGAATGGGCGTGAGGCGGTGATGCGCGTCGTGGAGGAGCGGTATCCCGTCGCCGAACTCCGCGCGTACCGCTTCGAACACGGCCGGGGTGTGGCGCAGGTAGGCGTCCGTGTCCCAGTCCTCGACCAGGGGCCGGGTCTGCTGGTGGAGGACGCGTTCGCCCTGCGCGTCGGTGGTGTGCACCCCGTAGACGGCCTTGAGGCCCGGGATGCCCGTCTGGATGCGGACGGCGGGGTAGCCCTCGGCCAGCCGCTGCCGCACGGAGTCGAGGAGTTCGGGGATGTCGCGGCCGTTGGCGTGCCCGTAGGTGGCGAGGCGGTCGCGGGAGGCGCCGCCGAGCAACTGGTAGAGCGGCAGCCCGGCCGCCTTCGCCTTGATGTCCCACAGGGCGACGTCGACGGCGGCGATGGCGGCCATGGTGACCGGGCCGCGCCGCCAGTAGGCGCCCCGGTAGAGGTACTGCCAGGTGTCCTCGATCCGGTGCGGGTCCAGGCCGGTGAGCAGGGGCACCACGTGGTCGGTGAGGTAGCTGACGACGGCGAGCTCGCGGCCGTTGAGCGTGGCGTCGCCGAGACCGGTGAGACCTTCGTCCGTCGTCAGTTTCAGCGTCACGAAGTTGCGGCCGGGGCTGGTGACGACGACCTGCGCGTCGGCGATCCTCATGGTGGCTCTCTTTCGGGCTGCGGCGGGCCGCCGCCCGTCGCCCTGACCGGGACGCCGTCCGCTGCATAGAGTGGCGTGCGTGATGGTGCGTGACGATACGGGACGGACGGGCGGGCGCCGCGCGGGCTACCTGGCGGCGGCGGTGGTCTTCGCCATCGGCATGGCCGGCACCACGCTGCCGACCCCGCTGTACGGGCTCTACCAGAAGGAGATCGGGTTCTCCGAGCTGATGGTGACCGTGGTCTTCGCCGTGTACGCGGTCGCGGTCATCTCCGTGCTCCTGGTGGCGGGCAACTACTCGGACAAGGTGGGCCGGAAGCCGGTGCTGCTGGCCGCCATGGCCCTGTCCGCCGCGAGTGCGGGGTGCTTCCTGCTGGAGAGCGGGCTGCCCCTGCTCTTCGCGGGCCGGGTGCTGTCCGGCGGTGCGGCGGGGCTGCTGAGCGGTGCGGCGACGGCGGCGGTCATCGAGCTCGCGGGCCCGGGGCAGAAGGCGCGCGCCGGGTTCGCCGCGACGGCCGCGAACATGGGCGGTCTGGGCTGCGGCCCGCTGCTCTCCGGGGTGCTGGCCGAGTACACGCCCTGGCCGTTGTCCCTGCCGTTCTGGGTCCACCTGGGGCTGGTCGCCGTGGCGTGCCTGATCACGTGGCGGCTGGCGGAGACGGTGGCCGAGCCGCGGCGGTGGCCCCGGCTCGAACCGCAGGGTGTCAGGGTGCCCGCCGAGGTGAAGGGCGTGTTCGTGCCGGCCTCGCTGGCGGCCTTCGCCGGTTTCGCGCTGCTCGGCCTGTTCACGGCGGTCGCGCCCAGCTTCGCGGCCGAGACGCTGGACGTGCACAACCTGGCGGTGACGGGCGCGGTGGTCTTCTCGGTGTTCTGCGCCTCGACGGTCGGGCAGTCGCTGGCCCCGCGCATCGGTGCGCGCCGCGCGCTGCCGCTGGGGTGTGCCGTGCTGATCGCGGGGCTGCTGCTGGTCGCTTCCTCGTTGCTCGTGAAGTCGCTGGTGCTGCTCGTCCTGGGGGCCGTCTGCGGGGGCATCGGGCAGGGGCTCGCCTTCCGGGCCGCGTTGACGCTCGTGAGCGAGGCCGCCCCGGCCGAGCACCGGGGCGGCACCATCTCGGCGTTCTTCGTCGTCGCCTACACGGGGATCTCCCTGCCGGTGGTGGGGGTGGGCGCGCTGGCGACCGCGGTGGGGCTGCGCGATGCCGGGCTGGTCTTCACGGGCTGCGTGATGCTGCTGGCGGCGGTGTCGGGGACGTACGCGGCGCTGAGGACGCCGTCCGAGGCGTGACGGGCTCCGCTCCTCGGCGGAGCCCGCCGCTCGCACCGGTCAGCCGCACTCCTTCCCGTTGAGCGTGAAGGAGTCCGGGTCGGCGGCCGGCGCGCCGTTCGCCTGGAAGCCGAACGAGGCGCTGCCGCCCGCCTGAACGGAGCCGTTGTGGCCGGCGTTCTTGACGGTGACCCGCGTGCCGCTCTGTGTGGCGGTCGCGTTCCAGGCGTTGCTGACGCTCTCGGCACCCTGGAAGTCGAAGACCAGCTGCCAGCCGTCGAGCGGCGTCGATCCGGTGTTCTTCACGGTCACGTCGGCGGTGAAGCCCGTGCCCCAGGCCTGGCTGACCCGGTACGTGACGTCACACGCCCCCGGTTCGGGATCGGGCGTGTCCGTCGGGTCGGGCGTCGGGGACGGGTCCGGGGTGGTCGTCGGGTCGGGCGTGGTCGTCGGGTCGGGGTCCGGCCCGGGGTCCGTGCCGTCCGGCGCACTCCCCCACTGGGGCGCCGAGCCCTCCAGGAGCACCATGTGCGGGGCGTCGACCGGCGTGCCGCCCGGGGTCGTCGCCGACGACGGGTAGGACCAGTCGTTCGACGGGTCCCAGGCACCCGCCGAGCTGATCCGGAACTGCACCTCCTTCCGGTACGCGGACTGGCCGGCCGGCGCGATGTCCGTGTCGGAGCAGTCCACCGTCGCGTAGTAGACGTCGCCCTCCAGGTGGGTCGGGCCCGTCACCTCGCCGCACTGGTTGTAGTTGGTGGTGAAGCTGATGTCGCCGGGTTCGATGCCCGGTTCCAGCGTGAAGTAGTAGCGCACCGAGGCGTCGGTGAGCGCGCGGGCGGGCCACGCGGACCGGTTGATCAGGTACGCCTTGATCTCGGTGAAGTTGCTCCCCGTCGCGTTCACCGACGCCTGGACGGACATCTCCGGCCCGTCCGGCTGCTCCGGCTTCGGGAAGTCCGCGAGCGGCGAGCCGCCGTACTCCGCGTAGAGCCGGGCCAGCGCCCCGGTGAAGGCGGCGTTGTAGTCGGTGGCCACCTCGTTGTTGACGTAGTTGCCGCGGTCGTCGGTGTACGAGTCGTTGGCGGCGCTCGGGCCTCCCACCAGCGCCCCGTACAGCGTGTGCCGGGTCTCCACGGGGTTGGTCATCTGGTCGGTCCACGAGCCGTGGGCCGTGCGGTGGTGCGGCTTGGTCGGCGGGTTCTCGCCGAAGCCGACGACGTAGCTCGATCCGCGCGGGTTGTCGCCGAGCGCGTAGTTGATCTGGCGGACCGCGAAGTCATGGTAACGCGCCTTGCGGGTGGCGTCGCCGGTCAGCCAGTCGGAGTAACTCAGAGCGGCGAAAGCGGTGTTGGCGGCGTACCTGAGCGATCCCCAGCTGTCCAGTACGGCCTGGCCGCCGGGCGAGTAGGGCACCCGCTGTCCATTGACGCCGACCGTCCACCAGTCCAGCCAGCGGTTCGCGTCGTCGATGTACTTCTGCTTGCCCGTCAGCTGGGCGAGCAGCACATAGGCCCCGTAGGAGGTGTCGTCCCAGGAGAGCGTCCAGCGGTAGGACCTCGTGGTGGTCTGCGGCTCGGTGGAGAGGTTGTCGTAGTACGACTCGGCCTTGGCGAGGTACGTGGTGTCGCCGGTCGCCTTGTACAGCCAGATGGCGCCCCAGACGAGTTCGTCGTTGTACCCGCTCCAGGAGTTGTAGTAACTCTGCGCGTCGGTGATGCAGTCGCTGTACTTGCCCCGGTAGGTGTCGGCGAAGGTGTACAGCTGCTTGGCGTGGGTGATCAGCTTCGCCGCGTACGCCGGGTCGCTGTCGGAGAACACCATCGAGGAGGACGCCAGGGCCGCGGCCGTCTGGCCGGCCAGGTCGCTTCCGGGGCAGGAGGGGTCGATCTTGTACGCGGGGCGCTTCATCGGCATGACCTCGGCGGGGCCCCACCACTTGTGGTCGTCACCGCCGTTGCCGACCTGCCCGTACAGCACATTGGGCGAGGGGTGGGCCTTCAGGAGGTAGTCGTCCACGAAGCGCAGGTTGTTCCGCAGGAAGGGCAGCTGGCCCGACGCCTCGTACGCCGCCCTCTGCTCCGTGCCGCCCCAGGCGAGCATGGTGGCCGAGTAGGCCATGGGGAGGCCGAACTTCACGTGGTCCCCGGCGTCGTACCAGCCGCCCGTCAGGTCCAGGCCCGCGTCCTTGCCGTCGTCCAGCGCGGAGTCGCCGCGCCAGGAGACGCGGTTGGTGTCGGGCAGCTTTCCGGACTGCTGGGCCTCGTAGAAGAGGACGGACTTCTGCAGCGCCTCGCCGTAGTCGAAGGCGGGGGCGGCCGCCGCGCCGGCCGGCAGGGACAGCGGGAGCAGCAGGCCGGCGCCGACGGCGAGCGCCAGGGCCACGGCTCCGAGCGGACCCGGTCTTCGGGGCCGCCTTCGCAGGGCGGGGAGGGTGAGCGAGCGCAACGGTCTTTCCCTTCGTCACGTCGGTGGGGGTGCCGGGTGTGTGCGGGGGTGCGTGCGTACCCACGGGGAGCGTGGGAGCGCTCCCAAGGGCGTTGCTCATGAAGCCAGTTCCGGGAAGAGCTGTCAACGGTTGCGGCACGCCCTTTTCCAGTACGAAGGCCACCCGTGAACACGGCATCGGCCACCCGTTCGGGTGACCCCGCGCGCGGATGGGCGTGAACCGGCCAAGGCTGGCGTTCTGAACGCACCCGTGGCGTCGCGACCGGAGGTACAGATGAGCGCGATGGACATGCCGGCGGATCTGCCGAAGGACTCGGCACGCACCGCCGCCAGGGACCGGCCGGCAGCACCGAGGATCAGCTGGCTGACGCTCGCCCTGATGACGACGGCGTCGGTGGCGAGCCTGCGGGCCGCGCCGACGATGGCGGTCTACGGGCTGGCCTGCGTGTTCCTCTATCTCCTGCCGGCCGTCGTGTTCCTGCTGCCGACCGCGCTGGTCTCCGCCGAGCTGGCCTCGGGCTGGCCCGGCGGCGTCTACCGCTGGGTGAGCGAGGGGCTGTCCAAGCCGCTCGGATTCCTGGCCGTGTGGTGCCAGTTCGCGATGACGATCTTCTACTACCCGAGCCTCCTGGCGTTCGTGGCGTCCACGATCGCGTACGTCATCGATCCCTCGCTCGCGTCCAACGGTCTGTACACCGCGATCGTGATCATGGTGCTCTACTGGACCGGTGTCTGGGTCTCGTCCCGGGGCACCAAGGCTCTGGCGGGCCTCTCCTCCTGGGGCCTCGTCATCGGCACCCTGGTCCCCGGCACGGTGCTGGTCGTGCTCGGCATCGTCTTCCTCGGGCAGGGGAACGCCTCCGCCGCGCCGATGACCTCGGCGCATCTGCTCCCCCAGTGGACGGGGCTCGCCAGTCTGGTGCTCATCGTCAACAACTTCCTGTCGTACTCCGGCATGGAGATGAACGCCGTGCACGTCTCCTCACTGCGCGATCCGGCGAAGGAGTATCCGAAGTCGATGTTCCTGGCGATGGGTCTGGTGCTGCTGATCTTCATCCTGCCGGCGCTCGCGATCAGCTGGGTGGTGCCCTCCAGCCAGCTGAGCCTGACGGCCGGTGTGATGCAGGCGTTCGACGCGTTCTTCGCCCACTTCCACGTCGGCTGGATGACGCCGATCGCCGCGGTGATGCTGGTGTCGGCGGCGCTCGGCGGGATGCTGACCTGGCTGGCCGGTCCGTCCAAGGGCCTGCTGGAGATCTCCCGCAGCGAGGGCTATTTGCCGCCCTATCTCCAGCGGCTCAACAAGAACGGCATCCAGCAGAACATCCTGGTCACGCAGGGCATCGTCACCACCGTCATCGCGCTGCTGTACGCGCTTATCCCGAACGTGTCCAGCGTCTACTGGATCTTCTCCACCATCACGACGCAGGTGTACCTCATCGTCTACCTGCTGATGTTCGTGGCGGCCGTGCGGCTGCGGAAGACCCAGCCCGACCACCCGCGCGGCTACCGCGTCCCGGCGCTCGGACTACTGTGCGCGGTCGGCCTGCTGGCCTCGATCGCCGCCCTGGCCATCGGCTTCGTACCGCCCTCCCAGTTCGGCGGCGGCAGCGTCGGGGTGTACGTCGCCATCGTCGGTGGCGGGCTCGTCATCCTCGGCCTGCTGATCCCGTGGCTCTTCCTGAAACTGCGCAAACCCGGCTGGCGCACGGCGGCGGCCGGTGAGGAGGCCGCGTCATGAGCCCGACCTGCTTCGCCTCCGAGCACCGCTGGCTCTACATCGGCGCGATCGTCCTCCTGGTGGCCCTCGTGGTCGTCGGCATCATCCGGTACGAGAAGGTCAAGACGAACAACAAGGCGACGGAGAAGGCCGAACAGCTGGCCGACGCCGCCGAGGCGGCCGGCTACCCCCGGCCCGACGTGGGCACCATCAAGCGCACCCTGGGCGACGACGGCGGCCAGGTCTGCGAGAAGCCGGGCTCCTCGCTCAAGTCCGCGCTGTGGAAGATCAGCATGTCCAACGGCGCCACCGGCCCCGGCATGCGCCCGGTGATCGGGGACACCGAGGCGATCCGCGCCGAGGCCAAGATCCTGGAGATCTACTGCCCCGACAAACTGGACAAGATCGAGGACAGGATCGCCGATCTCAAGACCGAGAACACAGTGAGGCGCTGATGACCGCCGACGAACTCGCCGGACGCATCTCCGGCCTGATGTCCCGTGCGCGCACGGACCTGACCGAACTGGTCTCCATCCCCTCCGTGGCAGACCCCCGCCAGTACCCGCCGGAGGAGTGCGTGCGGGCCGCGCGGTGGGTGGCCGACGCCTTCACCGAGGCCGGTCTGCGCGACGTACGCCTCGTGGAGACCCCGGACGGCAGCAACGCGGTCATGGGGCACCGCCCGCCCCCACCCGGCGCCCCGACCGTGCTGCTCTACTGCCACTACGACGTGCAGCCACCGCTGGACGACGACGCGTGGACCACGCCGCCCTTCACGCTGACCGAGCGCGACGGCCGCTGGTACGGGCGGGGCACGGCCGACTGCAAGGGCAACATCGTCATGCACCTCACCGCCCTGCGCGCGCTCGGCGACGACATCCCCGTCGGGCTGAGGTTCGTGGCCGAGGGCTCGGAGGAACAGGGCACCGGCGGCCTGGAGGAATACGTGGCCGCGCACCCCGAAGAGTTCGCCGCCGACGCCCTGCTGGTCTGCGACACGGGCAACGCGGCCGTCGGCGTCGGCACCGCCACCACGTCCCTGCGCGGCGTGGTGAACGTCGTGGTCACCGTCGACACCCTGGCCGGCGAGGTGCACTCCGGGATGTTCGGCGGCCCGGCCCCCGACGCGCTGGCCGCGTTGATCCAGCTGCTTTCCACCCTGCGCGACCCCGAAACCGGGGCCACCCGCGTACGCGGCCTGGACGCCTCGGGCACCTGGGAGGGGGCCCGCTACGAGGAGGAGCAGTTCCGCGCGGACGCGGGCGTCCTCGACGGGGTGCCCCTCACCGGCGCCGGCTCGGTGTCCGATCTGCTGTGGGCCCGCCCGGCCGTCACCGTCCTCGGCATCGACTGCCCGCCCGTGGTGGGCTCTTCCGCGTCGGTCCCGCCCACCGCCCGGGCCCGGGTGAGCCTGCGCATCCCGCCGGGCACCGGTGCGGACGCCGCCCGACGCGCGCTGACGGACCATCTCACCGGGGCCGCCCCCTGGGGCGTACGGATCGAGGTGGAGCCGGAGCAGGCCGGCGCGCCGTTCCGCGCGGCCACGGACGGTCCGGCTTACCGGGCGCTCGGGGAGGCGATGCGGACGGTGTACGGCAAGCCGATGACGTACCTCGGCCAGGGCGGGTCCATCCCGCTCTGCAACGTCCTCGCGGACGCCTGCCCGTCGGCCGAGATCATCCTGATGGGCGTCGAGGAGCCGCGCTGCCTCATCCACGCGCCCAACGAGAGCGTCGACCCGACGGAGATCGAGCACATGGCCCATGTGGAGGCCCTGTTCCTCCACGCCTTCGCCCGCGCGCCGCGCTGACCGCGGTGACGGGACAGGTCCGCGAGGACGAGCACGACGCCCTCGTCGGCTTCCTCGACCGGCTGACCCGGCTCCTGCTCGGGACCAGCGGCGAGGGCGCTGAGCAGGTCGAGCGCTCCGTCACCTCGGCGGCCCGCGGCCTCGGCGGCACCGCGTCGGTGGCGGTGCTGCCCGATGCCGCCACGGTCGCCGTGACCTCGCACGGCCGCAGCTCGGCCATCGTGGTGCGCGCGTTCCCGGAGGTCTTCCGGATGGACCGGGTGGTGGCGCTCAAGCCGCTCCTGGACGAGGTGGCGGCGGGCCGGCTGGACACCCGGAGGGCGGACGACCGGCTCGCCGCGATCACCCGCGCCACTCCCCCGTACCCCTGGTGGGCGAAGCTGCTGGGGGTGGTGCTCTTCTCGGTGGGCTTCGCGCCGCTGATGCAGCCGACCTGGTACGAGGTCGGGAGCACGGCGGTCCTCGCCACGGCCGCGGCGTGCCTGGCCGTCGCGGCCGACCGGCTGCCCCGGCTGGCGAAGGTGCTGCCGCTGGTCGCGGCGGTGACCGTCTCACTGCTGGCCCTGGAACTCTTCGCCCGCTCCCCCGCGCACGGCGGCCCGGTGCTGCTGATGCTTCCGGCACTGTTCTTCTTCGTCCCCGGCGACTATCTCAGCGCGGCGGCGGCCGAGCTCGCCGCCGGGTACCTCACGACCGGCGCCGTGCGCCTGGTGTACGCGGTCGCGCTCCTGGTCCAGCTCTACGTGGGCGTGGTCCTCGGTCTGGTCATCACGGGCCGTCCGCGTCAGGACCTGTTCGACGTGGCCGCCGCGGCGGATCTGCCGCGCTGGGTGCTCTTCGCGAGCTGGGTCGTCTTCACCGTGGGCGCCCTCCTCGCCTTCGCCGTCCCGGCCCGGTTGCTGGGCATGCTCCTGGTGCTCGTGTATCTGACGGTGGGCGTGCAGACGGGCTTCACGCGCCTGCTCGGCGACCTGGGCGGCACGTTCACGGCGGCGGTCGTGCTCGGCGCGGTCGCGACCTGGCTGGCGCGCCGGCCCGGTCGCCCGCCCCGCCTGGTCCTGGTACTGCCGGGCTTCTTCACGCTGACGGTGGGATCTCTCGGGATGCGGGGGCTGACGGCCCTGGCGGGCGGATACGCGATCGAGGGCTTCCGCGACCTCACGGAGCTGGTCACCCTCGTGACCGCGATCGGCACCGGACTGCTCCTGGGCGCGGTGCTGGCGCAGCGGCCGGGGGGCAGCGCCTGACCGCGTGGGCCGCTCGTGCCCGTCTCAGATGTCCGGCAGGTCGCCGCCGTCGGCCGGGGCGGCCTCGTTCAGCGCGAACCAGGCGGTCTTGCCCTCCGGTTCGGGCCGTACGCCCCACTGGTCGGCGAGGATGTCCAGCAGGAGCAGACCGCGGCCCGAGGAGGCGAGCTCGCCCGGGGTGCGCTGGTGGGGCAGTTCGTCGCCCCGGTCCATGACCTCGACGAGCAGCCGGCGGGTGCCCGTCTCCCCGGAGAGGGTGGCGTTGAGGGCGCCGTCCTGGTCGGTGTGCACGAGGACGTTGCCGAGGAGTTCGGTCGCCAGGAGCACGGCGGTGTCCACCTGGTCCGGGCGCGCCCAGTCGTGCAGCAGGGCCTTGAGCTCGGCGCGGGCCTCGGCCAGCCCCTCGCCCTGGTCCTGGCTGACGGTGAGCATGAGGCGGCGCTGGCTGACCTCGGCGCGGGCGTGGATGGCGTCGCGGCGCAGCAGCAGGAGGGCGATGTCGTCGCCGTCGCGGGCGACGGCGTCCTCCCGGGCGCCGGGGCCGGGGTCGAGAACGGCCGCCATGAGCCGGTCGGCCATGCCCTCCAGGTCGTCGGTGGGGCCGGGCGAGAACGCGTCGCGCACCCGCACCCAGCCGGTGTACATGTCGTGGCCGCCGTTCTCGATGAACCCGTCGGTGCACAGCATGAGGATCTCGCCCTCGTGCAGGCGCACGGTGTCGACGGGGTAGTCCTCCTCGCCGGGCATGAGTCCGAGCGGGAGTCCGCCGCTGACGTGTTTGAGGACACAGGTGCCGTCCGGCATGCGCAGGACGGGGTGGGGGTGGCCCGCGCGGGCGATGTGCAGGTCGCCGGTGGACGGGTCGGCCTCGATGTAGAGGCAGGTCGCGAAGCGGTCCTCGTCCAGGGTGGTCAGAAAGCGGGAGGCGCGGGCCAGGACGGCGTCGGGGCCGTGTCCCTCGGCCGCGTACGCGTGTACGGCGGTACGCAGCTGGGCCATGAGCCCCGCGGCGTGCACGTCGTGCCCCTGGACGTCGCCCATGACGACGGCCATCCGGCCGTTGGGCAGGTCGATGCTGTCGTACCAGTCCCCGCCGACCATGAGGCCGCCGCCGGTCGGGACGTAGCGGGTGGCGACGCTGAGCCCGGTCAGGGCCGCACCGGCCGTGTGCATGCTGCGGCGCAGGCCCCGGGAGAGTTCGAGTTCGGCGCGGCTGGCCCGGGCCCGTTCGAGGACCTGGGCGATCATGCGGCCGGTGACGGTGAGCAGGGCGCGCTCGCCGGCGGTGAAGTCCAGGGGGGTCCGGAAGGCGGCGAGCCAGACCCCGACGACGCGGCCCGCGGTCACCAGGGGCAGGAAGGCCCACGCCTCGCGGCCCTTGCGCGCGGACATGTGCCAGGTCGCCGGGAAGCGTCGGCGGTAGTCCTCCGGGGATGCCAGGTAGACGGCGCGCCCGGTCCTGGCCACCTCGGCGGCCGGGTAGCCGGTGTTCATGGGCATGCGGAAACCGCGGCCCGCACCGCCGGGCCGGAATCCGTACTGCCCGAGCGCGGTGAGGTTGCTGTCGGCGACGCCGAAGACGCACTGGCCGTCCAGCGGGAAGTCGGGGGCGTACAGGCCGGCGGCGAGTCTCAGGGCCTCGTCGAGGGTGTCGGCCGCGGCGACCGCGTGTCCGGCCGAGAGCAGCAGGGAGTCGCGGCGCCTGGCCTCCTCCGGCGTGCCGGCGGCCCGGGTGCCCTGGTCGGGCCCCGGAGGGAGCGCCGGGTCGTGGCCGGGCCCCTGCATCCGGTTCAGCGCCTCGATCTGGTCCAGCTCGGCCTCGAACGCGTCGGTCGGTGGCTCATGCCGTTCACCACCCATCCGGCTTCCCTTCGTCCCGGTGTCGTCGGCGCCTGTCGTTCCATGCTCCGACGGGAAAGCCCGGTCCGCAGTGCGAGACACCCCCGGCGCCTCCCCCGGAACGTGCCGGACGGGTGGTGCGGCGGGCCGTCCGAGCGGGCCGGCCGGGACCAACGGCGGATCGGGGCGTGCGCGGGCGCGTGCTCCGACCGGGACGGTTCGCGGGCCTAGCGGTACGCCGGTGACCTGCGGATATCGCTGAAGTCGATGGCCCGGTCCGCCTCCCGCATGGTCTCTTCAGCCACCCGGCGCACCTCCGCCATCACATCCCCGTGCTCCTCCACGAGCCCGGCGTAGATGGGTGCGTCGGAACTGTCTGTGAAACTCACGTCGAACTGCCTCAATCGGTCGTGTCTGCCGTGGTCCGGCCGGAAACAGGGGCCGATTCTACGCAGGTCCGGTGCCGGGTCCGCACCGGGCACCGCACGTTTGACCTCAAGTTCGCTTGAGCTCCTAACGTTCTCCTCACACCCCGGCCCGTACCGGACGCCGGGGCCGTACCGATCCGCTCTGCCCCGGAGGCACCCGTATGAGCATGGAAGTGACCGCGTGGTCGTCGCTGCACAGCACGATCAACGCGCAAGCGGACCGCCGCCCGTTCTCCCGGGCGACGGTGCGCCGGATCGCCTCGTTCGCCCGGCCGCGCCGTCGGCAGCTCTACCGATTCCTGCTGCTCAGCGTGGTCAGCGCGCTGCTCGCCGTGGCGACGCCGATGCTGGCGGGCCGGGTGGTCGACGCGATCGTGCAGGGCAAGGAGAGCGGCACGGTCGTGCGTCTCGCCCTGCTCATCGCGGTGATCGCCGTGGCGGAGGCCGGGCTCGGACTGCTCACCCGGCTGCTCTCGGCCACTCTGGGCGAGGGGCTGATCCTGGACCTGCGGTCGGCGGTCTTCGACCATGTGCAGCGGATGCCCGTCGCGTTCTTCACCAGGACCCGGACCGGGGCGCTGGTGAGCCGGCTCAACAACGACGTGATCGGCGCGCAGCGCGCCTTCAGCAACACCCTGTCCGGGGTGGTCTCCAACGTGGTGACGCTGGTGCTGACGCTCGCGGTGATGCTGACGATCTCCTGGCAGATCACCCTGCTCGCGCTCGTGCTGCTGCCGGTGTTCGTCGTGCCGGCCCGGCGGATGGGCTCGCGGATGGCCCGCATGCAGCGTGAGGCCGCGGCGCACAATGCGGCGATGAGCACGCAGATGACCGAGCGGTTCTCGGCGCCGGGCGCGACCCTGGTGAAGCTGTTCGGCCGTCCTGCCGACGAGTCCGCCGAGTTCGCGGCACGGGCCGGGCGCGTGCGGGACATCGGCATCCGTACGGCGATGGCGCAGTCCACGTTCATCACGGCGCTGACCCTGGTGTCCGCGCTGGCCCTGGCGCTCGTCTACGGGCTCGGCGGCTACTACGCGCTGCACGGCAGCCTGGAGCCGGGCGCGGTGGTGACGCTGGCGCTGCTCCTCACCCGGCTCTACGCCCCGCTGACGGCGCTCGCGGGCGCCCGGGTCGAGGTGATGAGCGCGCTGGTGAGCTTCGAGCGGGTCTTCGAGATCCTGGACCTGAAACCGCTGATCGCCGAGAAGCCGGACGCCCGTGCGGTGCCCGAGGGACCGGTGTCCGTGGAGTTCGACGGAGTCTCCTTCGGTTACCCGTCCGCGGACAAGGTCTCGCTGGCCTCGCTGGAGGAGGTCGCGACCCTGGACTCGCGGGGCGGCACGCGGGTGCTGCACGACGTCTCGTTCCGGGCCGAGCCCGGCCGGATGGTCGCCCTCGTCGGCTCGTCGGGCGCCGGCAAGTCGACCATCGCCCAGCTGCTGCCGCGGCTGTACGACACCGATGAGGGAGCGGTACGGCTGAACGGCGTCGACGTACGCGACCTTTCCGCCGAGTCGATCCGGGAAACACTCGGCATGGTCACCCAGGACGGGCACCTCTTCCACGACTCGGTGCGCGCCAACCTCCTGCTGGCCAGGCCCGATGCCACCGAGGAAGAGATCTGGGACGCGCTGCGGCGCTCCCGGCTCGACGGTCTGGTGGCCTCGCTGCCCGACGGGCTCGACACGGTGGTGGGCGAGCGCGGCTACCGGCTCTCCGGCGGTGAGCGCCAGCGGCTGACGATCGCCCGGCTGCTGCTGGCCCGGCAGCGGGTGGTCATCCTGGACGAGGCCACCGCGCACCTCGACTCCACGTCCGAGGCGGTGGTGCAGGAGGCCCTGGCCGAGGCGCTGGAGGGGCGCACCGCGGTGGTGATCGCCCACCGCCTGTCGACGGTGCGGGCCGCCGATCTGATCCTGGTCGTGGAGGACGGCCGGGTGGTGGAGCGGGGGACGCACACCGAACTGCTGGAGGCGGGCGGCCGCTACGAGGAGCTGTACCGGACGCAGTTCGCCTCGCCGGACGCGGCGGACGACCCGCAGGAGCCGGTGGGCTCGGCCTGACGCGAGCGCCCCCGGTCCGTGCGGACCGGGGGCGCTCGGGGTGTGGCCTGTTCAGTCGCTGTCGGTTTCCTGGTGGGTGACCGAGCCGTTGGACGCGTCGATGTCGAAGGTCGTCTTCTTCCAGTCCTTCGACACGACGTCGGTCTTCCAGACGAGCGTGCCCTGGTCGTCGTCGTCCAGGTCGAGCGCGGTCACCGTCCCCTGCTGCTTCGCGGTGGCGGCCTTCGCCGCCTGCTGCGGGGTCTGCTTGGCCTGGGTGATCCACTTGGCCGTCTTGGCCTTGTCCGAGGTGCTCTGGCCGGTCTCCTCGGACGAGCTGACGACCTTGCCGGAGACGGCGTCGATGTGGACCTTGTGCTTGGTCCCGGTCTTGGCGGCGACGGTCGCGACCCACTGCGGGGCGCCGGCCGCGGCACTGCCCGTCGGCGACGGGCTGCCCGTGGGAGACGGGCTGCCCGTCGGGGAGGGGCTGGGGCTCTCGTCGTCGTCGGCCGCGTCCTTGGCGCTCTTGAGTTCGAGCTCGACGAGCTTGCCGCCCTTGACCTCACCCTCGGCCGTGGTGATGGCCTTGGTGTAGGTGACCTTGGTGGCGGAGATCAGCTCCTTGCGTTCCTGCTGGTCCTCGGTCATCTGGCCCGGCGAGGCGCTCTCGCTCCCGGTGGGGGACGGACTCTTCGTGGCCTCGGGCACGGCGCGGGCCGCCTCCGAGGTCTTCGTGCTCGCGGAGGTGCTGCCGCTGTCCTGGCCGCAGCCGGTCAGCAGGGCCGCGGTGACCACGACGCAGGCGACGCCGGCGGCGCGCACGCGGTGGGCACGGAGGAATCCGGTGTTCTTGGAGGGGGAGTCACATGTCATGCCCGCATGCTTAACCGCCGTGCGGCCCCGACATGTGGGATGACGCGGCAGTGTCACCCGATCGACCGCCATCCCGCCCCGGTTCCGCGTGTCGCCGCGGTTCGGGGGGATTTCGTGCACGGCGGGCGAAGATGCGACGACAGTCCGAATTCCCTGGTCACGCGGGTCGCGATCCGGCGGCTTTGGTGCGAGCCTGAAAGCATGACCTGGGCGTCCTGGACAACACGCGGAGTGTATTCGGGGCACGGCGGCGTGCTCACCGATGAGGTCGGGCAGCTGTCCGGTGACCTGACCATCCACACCACTTGGGCCGAGGGCACGGCGCAGATCACCGTGCAGTACACCGACGCGGCCGACTGGTTCACCATGGCGGGCAGCCCCGTGCCCTGTCCGTCGGAAGAGGCGAGCCGCGCGCTGCACGCGGCCGCCGTCGAGGCGGTCCGGCAGGGCTCGGCGGCGACGGTTCCCGTGCTGGAGCCCGGCCCCGAGCAGGCGGCGGGCTCGGAATGACCGGCCCCGTACGGATACGGGACCGGCCGCCGGGGTGTGCCGCGCGAACGGTCAGGGCCTGATGCCGCTGACCACGTCGGCGGTGGCGGTGATGCCGTCCTGGATCGTGGGCGCCATGCTGGTGCCCGCGAGAAGGAATCCGAGCATTCCGCACACCAGCGCGTGCGAGAGCTTCATTCCGCCGTTGCGGAGGAAGATCACCGCGATGATCAGCAGAAGCAGCACCACTGAGATCGAAATTGCCATGGCCAACCTCCTCCGCCGCGCCTGATTTGCGGCATTCGGCGTCAGTGTGGCGCAGCGCCCGGGCCGTCCGGCTCATCGGCGTGTCCGCCAAACGGGTAGGGCTTGAGTCACGGCCGCCGAACCGGGGAAGAGAGGCCGTTCGCGCGGGGGGCGCGAGGGCTTTCCCGCGCCCCCCGCGGCGAAACCTCAGGGCGCGGGCAGCTCCATGAGCGCGGCAATGGTGTCCCGGTGCCGTCCCGCCGTGCCGTATGCGGTGGCGTCGGCCTTGGCCCGCTTCAGGTAGAGGTGCGCAGGGTGCTCCCAGGTCATCCCGATCCCGCCGTGCAACTGCACGCACTCCTCGGCTGCATGGACCGCGACCTTCGCGCAGTACGCCTGCGCCACGGCCACGGCCAACGGCGTGTCGGGGCTGTCCGTGGCGAGGGCGTCGGCGGCGTTTCGCGCGGCGGCCCGGGCCGAGACGACCTCCAGCCACAGCTGCGCCATGCGGTGTTTGAGCGCCTGGAAGGAGCCAATGGGCCGGTTGAACTGGTGGCGCTCCCGGGTGTGTCGCACCGTCTCGGTGAGGCACCACTCGGCGAGTCCCAGCTGTTCGGAGGCGAGCAGCCCGGCACCGGCCAGCAGCCCCCGGTCCACAGCGCGCCTTCCGGCTTCGGGGTCCGCGAGGCGAGTGCCGGTGGCGCCGTCGAGCGTGACGGTGGCGAGCGGGCGGGTGAGGTCGAGCGCGACGAGCGGTTCGACGCGTACCCCGGGCGCGTCCGAGGCGACGGCGTACAGGCCGTCGGCCGTGGGCACGAGGAGCACGTCCGCCGCGGACGCGTCGGCGACCGGGCCGAGCGTCCCGTCCAGGGAGCCGCTCACCACCGCGGCCCGCGCGCCCGCCGAGTCCACCGAAGCGGCGGCGAACGGCACGGCCACCACCGCGACCCGGCGTCCCTCGGCGAGCGCGGCGAGGAGTTCCGCGGCCGGTCCGTCCTGCGCGCCGAGTGCCAGCAGCGTCTCGGTGGCGACGACGGAGCTGGTCAGGAACGGAGCGGGCGCGACGCTGCGCCCCAGCTCCTCCAGGACGACGGCGGCCTCGCGATGCGTGGCGCCCTGGCCGCCCAGCGCCTCGGGCACGAGGAGTCCGGCAGCGCCGATGCCGGTCGCGAGCGACTTCCACAACTCCGCGTCGTACGGCGTGTCGGACTCGGTGCGGGCGATCACCGACGGCGCGTCGGCCCGGTCCGCCAGCAGGGAGCGGACGGCGGCGCGCAGGTCCTCCTCGGTCTCGGAGTAGAGGAGGTCGGGCGCCTGGCCGGCTTCGGTCTGTGCGGTCATCGGGAGAGGTCCTTCCAGGCGACGTCCTTGTCGTTGCGGGGCTCGGAGGGCAGACCGAGTACGCGCTCGGCGACGATGTTGAGCAGTACCTCGCTCGTGCCGCCCTCGATGGAGTTGCCCTTGGAGCGGAGGTAGCGGTAGCCGGCGTCGCGTCCGGTGAAGTCGACCAGTTCGGGCCGCCGCATGGTCCAGTCGCCGTACAGCAGGCCCTCGTCGCCGAGGAGTTCCACTTCGAGGCCGCTGATCTCCTGGTTGAGCCGGGCGAAGGCGAGCTTCATGCCGGAGCCCTCGGGGCCGGGCTGTCCGGCGACGAGCTGCTGGCGCAGACGCTCACCGGTGAGCCGGGCGACCTCCGCTTCGACCCACAGGGTGAGCAGGCGCTGGTGCAGGTCGTGGGTGCGCAGTTCGGGCCGTTCGCGCCAGGTCCTGGCGACCGGGCCGATCATGCCGCCCTCGCGGGGGATGCGGGAGCCGCCGATGGAGACCCGCTCGTTCATGAGAGTGGTCTGGGCGACCTTCCATCCCTCGCCGACGGGCCCGAGCCGGTGGCTGTCGGGGATGCGCACGCCGGTGAGGAAGACCTCGTTGAACTCCGCTTCGCCGGTGATCTGACGGAGTGGCCGGACCTCGACGCCGGGGTCCGTCATGTCGCAGATGAAGTAGCTGATGCCGCGGTGCTTGGGCAGGTCGGGGTCGGTGCGGGCGATGAGGATCGCCCAGCGCGCCAGGTGGGCGCTGGAGGTCCACACCTTCTGCCCGTCCACCACCCAGTCCTCGCCGTCGCGCACGGCGCGCGTGCCGAGGGCGGCGAGGTCGGAGCCCGCGCCCGGTTCGCTGAAGAGCTGGCACCACACCTCCTCCCCCACCCACAGGGGCCGCAGGAACCGCTTCTTCTGCTCGTCGGTGCCGAAGCGGAGGACGGTCGGGGCGGCCATGCCGAGGCCGATGCCGATGCGGCGCGGGTCGTTGTCGGGGGCGTTCGCGGCGGCGAGTTCGGCGTCGACCACGGGCTGGAGGGAGCGCGGGGCGTCCAGGCCGCCCAGCCCGGCCGGGTAGTGCACCCAGGCGAGTCCGGCGTCGAAGCGCGCCTTGAGGAAGTCGGTGCGCTCGGTCGTCGCCGGAGGGTGCGCGGCGAGCAGTTCACGGGTGCGGCGGCGCAGTTCGGCGGCGTCGGGTGCGGTCATCGGGCGGCTCCTGACGGGAGGACGACGATGCGGCCGGTGCTGGTGCCGTCGGCGACGCGCTGGACGGCCGCCGCCGCACCGTCCATCGCGACCCGCTCGCTGATCAGCGGCTTGATGACGCCTTCGGCGGCGAGCCGGGACAGCTCGCGGTGGCAGTCGCGTACGGCCTGCGGGTCCTTGGTGTTGTAGAGGCCCCAGTGGAGGCCGAGGACGGAGTAGTTCTTGACGAGGGCGTGGTTGAGCCCGGGGGTGGGAATGGTGCCGGAGGCGAAGCCCACGACGACGATGCGCCCCTCGAAGGCGATGCACTTCACGGACTTGGCGTACGCGTCCCCACCGACCGGGTCGTAGACGACGTCGGCGCCCCGGCCGCCGGTGAACTCCTTGACCGCCGCGACGATGTCCTCGCCGTGCCGGTCGATGACCAGGTCGCAGCCGAGTGCGGCGGCGGTCTTCGCCTTCTCCGGTCCGCCGACGACGCCGATGACCGTGGCCCCGGCGGCCTTGCCGAGCTGGACTGCGGCGCTCCCGACCCCGCCCGCGGCGGCGTGCACGAGCAGGGTCTCCCCCGCCTTCAGGCGGGCGCGCCGGTGCAGCCCGAACCAGCCGGTCTGGTAGCCGATGTGCAGGGCAGCGGCCTCCGCGTCGTCCAGGGATTCCGGGGCGTCCAGCAGGGCCGCCTCGTCGGCGACGACGTACTGGGCGAGGCCGCCGTGCGGCAGGGCGGGGGTGGCGAGCACCCGGCGCCCGTCCTCGGTGCGGCCGCAGATCTCGACGCCCGGGGTGAACGGCAGCGGGGGCCGTACCTGGTACTGGCCGCGGCAGAGCAGCGCGTCGGGGAAGTTGATGTTCGCCGCGAGCACTTCGACCAGCACCTGCCCGTCGCCGGGCACCGGCCGGTCCGTCTCCTCCAGCCGCATCACCTCGCTCGGCTCGCCGTTCCGGTGCACTCGCCATGCCTGCATGAGGGGCCTCCACAACACTGTCGGCATTACCACTGCTCCGGCGCATACTAAGCGGTCGCTTGCCTCTGTGGGAACAGCCTGCGGAACAACGGCCCCACATGCCCGTGCGCCCGGCCCTCCCGCTGAGAACGCGGGGGCGCCGGGCGCACGACCGTACGAGGGGTTACTTGCCCACCACCACCTCGGCGACCTGCGGCGCGGCCGTTCCGGCACGCCACGCCAGCCGCACCGCGTCGGCGGCGCGTCCGGCGGTGTCGATGGCGGTGTAGGCGCCCTGCAGTGCCCCCACGGTGTGCCAGGTGCCGTCCGCCGTGCGCAGCTGGACGTCGGCACCGCCCTCGGAGCCGGCCGGCCGCAGCACGGTCACCGAGCCGACCGGCCGGGCGGAGGCGAGGTCCACCTCCAGCGCTTCGCCCTGCCCGGCCGCCCGCGCGGCCTGGTACACGGTGCCCGGGTCGCCGTCGGCCGCCGCGCGCAGCGAGGAGCCTGCCGCGGCGGGCGGGTTGCCGGTGACCGCGCCGTCCGTGGTCGTGACCTGGAATTCGCGGACGACGACCCAGCTGCTCTGGCCCGCGGTGGCCCGGGCCCGCACATAGCGCGCCTTCGTCCCGGCGGGCGGGGTGGCCGTGACGTCGGGCTCCCCGGAGAAGTCCGCGAGCTTCTGCCAGCTCTCACCGTCCGCCGAGTACTCCAGGACGCCCTCGTGGAGGTAGTCGTCGGTGCTGCCCGGCTTGGCCATGGCGAGCGTGACGGAGCCGATGGCCCGGGGCTCGCCGAGGTCGACGGTCAGCTGGTCCCCGGCCGCGGGCGCCCCATCGCTCCAGAAGTACGTGGAGTCGTCGCCGTCGAGCATCCGGGCGACCGCGTTGCTCTGGTACGTGCCCAGGCTCGTCGAGGCCGTGGGCCTGCCGCTCACGCCGAGCAGCCGGTCGTACTCGGCGGTGGCGGCGTCGGTGAACCCGTCCAGCTGCCCGTCGCCGACCAGCACCGGCACCTCGCGCCCGTCGAGCCCGGTGTACGTGAACGAGGAGGCGCGCTCCACCTGTGCGGGCAGTTGCTGCCGGAGCTCCCATGCCTCGGCACCCTTCCCGGCGCGGGCGGCCTCGACCATGCGCAGGGCGGTGCGCGTGGCGGTCGCCCAGGACTCGGTGGCGTCCAGCCAGGGCCCGGAGTCCGCGACGAAGCCCCGGTCCGGGAGGGCCGCGCGCAGCCGGGCGGGGGCCGCGCCCAGCGAGGCCAGGGCGGAGTCGAGCCGCCTCGCGTCCCCGGACTCCCAGTAGCGGGCGAAGGCGGCGGAGAGCTCGGGCGCCTTGGCGGTGTTGAGCGCGGAGCTGTAGTTGACGTCGGCGAACGCCCGCAGCGCCTTCGCGGTCCGGGCGTCGCCGCCCGCGTACTCCTCGATGCCCTTGCCCCAGGACTCGCGCGGGTCGTAGGCGGCGTCGTTCCAGGCGTAGTCCGCGACGGTGTACAGCGAGAGCTTCGACGCGTAGGACTGGATCATCGGATTGGCGGTGATGCCGGCGAGCCGTCCGGGCAGCCCCTTCTCGCGGCCGTTGAACGGGCCGAGCAGGAGGCGATTGGTGGCGTAGTCGTTGACCGGGTAGTTGTCCCAGGTCAGGATCGGGTGCCCGAACACCTTCCGGGCTGCGTCCGCCTGAGCGACCGTCATGGTCGGGGCGACGACCCCCACACCGGTCCACTCGACCAGCACATCGGGGGCGAGCTGTTCGGACAGGGCCGTCTTGTACGCCGACGAGCTGACGTTGTAGTACTCGGTGGGGACCATCTGGAGCGGCTGGGCGCCGGGGTGGGTGGCGATGAACTCCTGGTTGACCCGGTTGAGCAGATGCGCCTGGGCGGCGCCCGCCGCGCCGCCGCCGGTCCCCCATTTCGTCTTGTCGGCGTCGCAGTTCCACTTGGTGTAGCTGATGTCGTCCAGCGGGACCGCGAAGGTGCGGACGCCGATGTCCCACATCGTCTGGAACTTGTCGATGAGCGCCTTCACGTCCGCGTCGGAGCTGTAGCACACCGAGAGGCCGGGTGAGAGGGCGTAGGTGAACTCGACGTGCCGCAGCGCCGCCCGGTCGGCGAGGTCCTTGATCTGCGCCAGCCGGTCGGCGGGATACGGGTCGCGCCACTTGGCGCGGAGGTAGTCGTCGTCCTTGGGCGAGTACACGTAGATGTTCATCTTGTGCTCGCCGTAGTAGTCGAGCTGGTCGAGGCGGGCCTCGTGCGACCACGGGGTGCCGTAGAAGCCCTCGATGACCCCGCGCAGCGCGGTGCCGGGCCAGTCGCGCACGGCGAGGCCGGCGACCTCGGCGCCCGGGTGCCCCCGGCGCGGCAGGACCTGGCGGAGGGTCTGCGCGGCGTAGTAGGTGCCGGTGGTGTCCTTGCCGGCGAGGACGATACGGCCGGCGCCGATCCCCAGGACGTAGCCCTCGGCGGGCAGTCCGGCGGGCCCGTCGAGCTTCTGCGCGGCCAGGGCGGCGGAATCACCGGCGTACACGGTGAGCCTGCCGGGGACGGGGCGCGGTGCGCGGACGACGTGCTGGGCGCCCGCCTTCCGCAGGGCGGTCTCCACCACGTCGAGCGTGGGCCCGTCGGCGGTCCCGCCGGCGATCAGGGTGACGGTGGGGGTGACGGTCACCCGGCCGGGGCGGGGTTCGGCGGACTGCGGGGTCGGGGTGATCGTGGGCGTGTCCTGGGCCGCGGCCGGGACGGGCGGGGCTCCGGCCGCGTGGGCGGACGGTCCGGCGGCCAGCATGCCGCCTGCGAGCAGGGCAGCGGCGGCGGTGAGAGCGGTGATGCGGGGCGGGCGAGGCGTCACAGGTCCTCCATTGGTCACTCAAGACACCAAAGTCGCGCAACACAACGTGACTGAATTCAACATCCTGGCGCTGACATGTCAATGGTCTGGACAACATCAATGCACGGACCTGCGGTTTTACACCCGACTCCCCCTGAACGACTAGCGGGCGAAGAGTTCGAATGGAACGGCCGGACGGCCTCCGAAGCGTTCGGCGGCAGCTTCGGCGTTCCCGGTGAGGAAAGTGCGGCAGTAGGTCTCCGGGTCCTCGTCCGTGAGGACTTCGATGTACGTGCGGTGGGCCAGGAGGGACTGCACCGACCGCTCCAGACCGGCCGTCGCGTCCACCGCGTGCGTGGGCGCCGACGACCCCGCCACGGCCACCCAGCGCACACCGTCCCACGGTTCGAGACCCTGCTCCCGCAGCTCCGGGAAGATCCAGCGGTTCCCCGCGTCGGCCGCCGCGTCGAGCGTGGCACGGCCGACGGCCCGGTGGTCCGGCGTGTTCCACGCGACACCGCCCCAGGTGTCACGGTGGTTCAGCGTGATCACCAGCTCGGGACGGTGCCGGCGGATGGCCGCCGCGATGTCCCGGCGGAGCGGGATGCCGTACTCGATCACCCCGTCACGATGGTCCAGGAACTCCACACGGGAGACACCGACGGCGGCCGCGCTCGCGCGCTGCTCCCGCTCGCGCAACGGCCCGCATTCCTCCGGTCCGAGGGTGTCGATCCCGGCCTCGCCCCTGGTCGCGAGCAGATACGTGACCTCACGCCCGGCGTCGGTCCAGCCGGCCACCGCAGCCGCGCAGCCGTACTCCAGGTCGTCGGGGTGTGCGACCACGGCGAGCGCGCGCCGCCAGTCCTCGGGCATGGGCTTCAGCTGCTCGGTCATATCCGCAGGCTAACCGGCAAGGCGGGGGTGAGACGCGTGACACGGCGGGCTTCAATACCCAGGGGGGTATCCTTGGCCGCCCGGGGCAGGAGAGAGCGAGACCTGTCCCGTACCCCGGTGAACGAAAGGAACACAGCTCGTGACCAGCCTCGTATCCCTCTCCCCCGCCCAGGCGGCCGCCCGCCTCACGGAGTTCACCGTGATCGACGTACGCGCCCCCGGCGAGTACGCCTCGGGGCACGTGCCGGGGGCGGTGAACATACCGCTCGACCGGCTCGACGAGGCGCTGCCCGCGCTCAAGTCCGCGTCCGCTCGCGGCGCGCTGCTCATGGTGTGCGCCTCGGGCAACCGCTCGACGCGCGCCTGCGACCTCCTCTCGGAGGCCGACATCGAGGCGGCGACGCTCATCGGCGGCACCTCCGCCTGGGAGAGCGAAGGCCATGGCCTGGAGCGCGCGGAGGGCGCGCGGGCCACCTGGCCGATGGAGCGCCAGGTCCGGCTGGCGGCCGGGTCGCTCGTGGTGGCCGGGCTGCTGGCGGGTGTCCGGTACCCCGCCGCGCGCTGGCTGTCCGCCGGTGTCGGCTCCGGTCTCGTGTTCTCCGCCGTCACCAACACCTGCGGAATGGCGGCGGTCCTGTCGAGGCTCCCGCACAACCGCGCGCCGCGCTCGGCGCCGAGCCTGAACGCGACGCTGGACGCTCTCCAGGGCTGAGACCTCACGGGACCGGCCGCGTGGCGCGGCCGGTCCCGGACGACCTGGGTCAGACCTCGTCGCGGACCAGCGCGAGGAGCCGGTCCAGCACGCGGGGCCCGCCCGCACGCAGCCCGTCGTGCTCGAACTCGTCGGTCACCCAGGTGCGCAGCCCCCGGATCGCGGCGGCGGTGCGCAGCGCGTGGGCGGTGTCCACGTACATGTCGTCGTGGTAGACGGCGGCGGCCACCGGGACCTCGTTGGCGGCCAGGCGCTCGGTGTCGTACAGCGGCTCCCAGTCGGTGCGGGCGGCGAGGAGCGCGGCCGTCTCGCGCAGCGGGCGCAGCGCCGGGTCCACCTCGAAGTGCCAGGGGTGGATGGACTCGCCCGTGAACAGGACCGGTCCGTCGCCCGCGAGGGCCGTCGCGGCGTCGAACTGGGGGAACTCGGCGCGGACCCGCTCCGCGGCCCAGTCCGTGGGGCGCTCGCCCTGACCGTAGATGGCCTCATGCATGAGGGCGTACAGCGGATGTCCGGCGAAGGAGGTGGCGGCGCGCATCGCCTCCTGGAACGTGTCGGAGAGCTCGTCGCCGTGCGGGGTGCGGACGAAGGCGTTCTCCAGGAGGTAGTGCAACTGGTGGCTGCCGCTGCCGCCGCCGAGCATGATGCCGAGGGACTGGAAGCTCTCGGGCGTCAGCCGGTGCCCGGCACTTTCGGGGCGGTGCTCCGCGAGGTGAGCGGTGATCTCCCGGGCGCGCTCGACGTCCTGCGGATAGCGGGCGTAGTGCGCGGCGACCTTGCGCTCGATGCGCGGGTACGCGGCCCGGTAGACGTCGTCCGCGTGGGCGTCGAGGGAGGGCAGACCGCCGGTGATCAGGACGGTGTTCAGCCCCTCGGGGGCGGCCGAGAGGTAGCGGACGGCGCAGAAGCCGCCGAAGGACTGGCCGAGTACGGTCCAGGGCGCGCCGCCGGTCAGCCGCGGGCGGATGACCTCGCAGTCGCGCACGATGTTGTCCGCGCGGAAGTGCGCGAGGTAGTCGGCCTGCTCGCGCGGCCCGCCCCGCAGCGGAAGGGTCTGCTGGTTGGCCGGGGTGGACAGGCCGGTGCCGCGCTGGTCGAGCAGGAGCACCCGGAATTCCCGCACCGCCCGCCCGAGCCATGCCTCCGCGCCGGTGAAGCGCCGGGCGCCGAAGCCGGGACCGCCCTCCAGATACAGCAGCCAGGGCAGCTCCTGGCCGGCCTTGGACGCGGCCACGACCTCCCGGCCGAAGACCTCGATCTGCTCACCGCCGGGGTCGGCGTGGTCGAGCGGGACGGTGAAGCGGTGGTCGGTGAGGACGAGGCCGGGCTGCCGGTAGCTGTTCAAGGGTGCTCCTGGATCGGACGGTTCCCGGACAGTTCAGCACACCGGTGTGCCCCGGACGGTCGCGGCCCGTGTGCGGCCGGGACGCCGGACTCCTACCGTGCTCTCATGATCCGGTTCGAACAGGTCGGCAAGGTCTATCCGGACGGCACGACCGCGGTCGACGCGCTGTCGTTCGAGGTCGCCGAGGGAGAACTGGTCACCCTGGTGGGCCCCTCCGGCTGCGGCAAGACGACCACGATGATGATGGTGAACCGGCTGATCGAACCGACGTCGGGCCGCATCCTGGTGGACGGCCGGGACATCGCGAGGACCGACCCGGTGAAGCTGCGCCGCGGCATCGGCTACGTCATCCAGCAGGTGGGACTCTTCCCGCACCGGACGGTCCTGGACAACACGGCGACCGTGCCGGCCCTGGTGGGCTGGAAGCGGTCCAGGGCGCGGGAGCGGGCGGCCGAACTGCTGGACCTGGTGGGCCTCGACCCGTCGGTGTACGGCTCCCGCTATCCGGCGCAGCTCTCCGGCGGCCAGCGCCAGCGCGTCGGCGTGGCGCGGGCCCTCGCGGCCGATCCGCCGGTGCTGCTGATGGACGAGCCGTTCGGCGCGGTGGACCCCGTGGTGCGCGAGCGGCTGCAGAACGAATTCCTCAAGCTCCAGTCGAGGGTGAGGAAGACGGTTCTGGTGGTCACCCACGACATCGAGGAGGCGGTGCGGATGGGTGACCGGATCGCGGTGTACGGGCAGGGGCGCATCGAGCAGTTCGACACGCCGGGCGCGGTGCTCGGCTCGCCGGCCACCCCGTATGTGGCGGAGTTCGTCGGCGCGGACCGCGGGCTGAAGCGGCTGTCGGTCACCGCGATCGAGCCCGACGACCTGGAGCAGCCGCCGCTGGCCCGCCTCGACGAGCCCGCGGGGGCGGCGGCGGCCCGGCTCGGCACGGCCGGGGCGCGCTGGGCGGTCGTGCTGAACGAGGCGGGCGAGCTGCACGGCTGGGTGGCGGCGGACGCGCTGCGGATCGCCGGGGACCAGGGCACGGTGGGCGAGCTGGCCCGCCGGATGGACGCGTGGGTGCCGGTGGGCGCCCCGCTGAAGCGGGCGTTCAGCGAGATGCTTCAGCGGGACGCGGGGTGGATCGCGGTTCTGGACGGGGCGCGGTTCCTCGGCGTACTGACCCCGGCGAAGCTCCACGAGGCGCTGCGGCGTTCGGTGGACGCGGACGCGCACGGCGTGGGGCGCGACGAGGTGCGATTCGACTCGGTGTCGGACGCCTGAGGGAGCGCGCCCGGGCCCGTCAGGCGTGTGCGGCGTACTGCCAGAAGTCGCGCATCAGCTGCGGCGGTGTGGGACCGGTCATCTCCACCTGGCTGAGCATGATCGCGACCGTGCCGGTGGCCGGGACGATGTGCGCCGTGGTGCCGGTGCCGCCGACCCAGCCGTAGCGGCCCGGCACGTTCCACGGGGCGGTCCTGTCGACGTCCACCGAGCCGCCGAAGCCCCAGCCCTGGCCCTCCGTGAACAGCCCGCTGGCCTGGCGCTGCGCGGGCGTCAGGTGGTCCGTCGTCATCTGCCGCACGGACTCGGCGGACAGGAGGCGCCGGCCGCCCGCCGTGCCCCCGTCGAGCAGCATGCGGGCGAAGGCGTACAGGTCGTCCACGGTGGAGACCAGTCCGCCGGCGCCGGACGGGAAGTCCGGCATGCCGCTCCACTGTCCGGCCGGGGGGTCGACCAGCTCCACACCGCCGTCCGCGCCCGGCCGGTAGAGGGCGGTGAAGCGGCCGAGCTTGTCCGCCGGGACCATGAAGCCGGTGTCGCTCATGCCGAGCGGCGTGAAGATCCGTTCGGCGAAGAACTCCGGCAGCGGCTGCCCGGCGACCCGGGCGATGAGCACGCCCAGGATGTCGGAGCAGGTGTTGTACAGCCACTCCTGGCCCGGCTGGGCCAGCAGAGGGATGCGCGAGAGCGTGTCCATCCAGGGGTCCGGCGGAGCGACTCGGCGCGGCAGCGGTGAGCCCTGTTTCAGCTCGCTGAACAGGAGGCCGGCGGCGGGCAGCGAGAAGTCGGACGGGAATCCGTACCCCGCGCGCGACGTCATGAGGTCGAAGAGGGTGATGGGGCGTGCCGCCGGGACCACGTCGTCCACCGGGCCGTCCGGGGTGCGGACGACGACGGGTGCCGCCAGCTCGGGCAGCCAGGGCGCGACCGGGTCCTCCAGCGCGATCCGCCCGTCCTCGACCAGCAGCATGGCCGCCGCGGCCACGACCGGTTTGGTGAGCGAGGCGATCCTGCAGACCGAGTCCCGGGCCATCGGAGTGCCGTCGTCCGTTCCGGCGCTGCCCACTGCCGCCACTTCGACGCGCCCGTCGCGCGCCACCAGGCCCACGGCGCCGGGGACCGGTCCGTCGTGGACGTGCTTCTCGAAAACTTCGCGCAGGTCGCTCATCGCTCCGCCTTGTCCGGGGGTTTCGAAGGGTTGACCGGTGCGGCGGCCCGGACTCATCGGTCCGCGCGCCGCCAACCGCGCTCACCCCTCCTCACCGGGGATGAGGTGTTCGGAGCGCAGGTAGGCGCGGGCCACGTCCTCGGGGAGCCGCCGCCAGCTGTCCACCTGTTCGTTGAGCCGGGCCAGGTCCGCGGTGGTCAGTACGGTGTTCAGCCTGCCGAGGGCCCTGCGCACGCCCGCACCGCCCGCGCGGGCCCGGTTGACGACGGGGACGAGGTAGTCGGCGTTCTGGAGGTGCTGGTCGTCGGCGAGCAGGACGAGCCCGAAGTCGTCCAGGGTGGCGTCGGTGGTGGTGGTCAGCACCATCTGGTCGCGGCCGCTCTGCACGGCCTGCTTGGCCTGCGTGGTGCCGACGCCCTTGGGGTCGACGGCGGTGATGTCGATGCCGTACGTCTTCTTCAGGCCGGGGGCGCAGTACGGCCGCTGAACGCACTCGTCACCTGCCGCGAGGCGTACGGGCAGTCCCGAGCGGCCGAGGTCGCTGAGGGTCTTCAGACGGTGCGTGCGGGCATAGCCGGCGGTGACGGCGAAGGCGTTCTGGTCGACGGCCCTGCCGGGGTCGAGGACGGTGAGTCCGCGCGGTGCGGCCAGGGCGCGCAGGGCCTTCATCGTGGCGGCGAGGTCCGGCGATCCGACGGGGGCGGCGTCGGCTCCGTGCGCCTTGGCGCCCAGCCAGTCGGCGAAGGTGGCCGCGTATTCGGGGACGACATCGATCTGGCCGTTCTCGAGGGCGGGTTCGTAGATCTCCCGGTTGGTGACGGAGATGATCTTGGTCGAGTATCCGGCGCGGTCCAGCAGCAGGGCGTACATCTGGGCGAGGAGGTCGCTCTCGGTGAATCCGGCGGAGCCGATGGTCAGCTGTTTGCTGTCGCCGGGCGGGGCGGTGACCGCGCCCTGGTTCTCCAGCGCGGGTCCGGTGGTGCAGGCGGTGGCCACCAGCAGCAGGAGCGCGGCGAGCGGGCGGGTGGCCCTGACGCGGGGTCCGGCCCTCACGCGGTCGCCTCCGCCACGCGCAGCCCGAACCGCCGCGGCGCGAACCGCTGGGCCGCCTCGAAGATCCCCTCCACGACCAGGGCGAACGCGGCGACGAGGACCGCTCCGGCGACCACCTGCGGGGTCGAGGCGAGGTTGAACCCGGCGGTGATGATGCGGCCGAGGCCGCCGCCGCCCGCGAGGGCCGCGATGGTGGCCGTGGCGACGAGCTGGACGGCGGCGATGCGCACCCCGGTGAGGATGAGGGGCAGGGCGAGCGGAACCTCGACCTGGAGGAGCAGCTGACGGCCCGTCATGCCCATGCCCCGGGCGGCCCGGACGACGTCCCGGTCGACCTCGCGCATGCCCACGTACGCATTGGTGAGCAGCGGGGGGACGGCGAACAGGACCAGCGCCACGACCGTCGGGCCCTCGCCCCAGCGGCCGACCGGGGTGAGCAGGAGCAGCACCAGGACGGCGAAGGTGGGTACGGCGCGACCGACGTTGGAGATGTTGACCGCGAGCGCGCCGCCCCGGCCGATGTGGCCGAGGAGCAGGGCGACGGGCAGCGCGATGAGGCAGCTGATCAGGAGGCAGACGACGGTGAGGTAGAGGTGCTGGCCGAGCCGGGCCCAGATGCCGTCCTGGCCCTGCCAGTGCGCGGAGGTGGTGAGCCAGGACCAGGCGTCCGTCAGGGTGTTCACGACCGGCTCCTCGTCCACGGGGTGAGCAGGCGTTGCAGCAGCAGGAGGAGGAGGTCGGCGGCGACGGCGATGACGACGCACAGGACGGACGCGGTGAGCACCTGGGCCTTGAAGTAGGTGTTCATCCCGGCGTAGATGAGGTTGCCGAGCCCGCCGTAGCCGACGATCGCGCCGATCGTGACCAGGGAGACCGCGGAGACGGTCGCGATGCGCAGCCCGGCCATCGCGGCGGGCAGGGCGAGCGGCAGTTCCACGGCGACGAGCAGCCGTACGGGTCCGTAGCCCATGCCCCGCGCCGCCTGCCGGGTCTCCTCGGGAACGGCGCGCAGCCCGGCGAGCACGTTGCGCACGAGCAGGGTCAGCGAGTAGAGGACGAGGCCCGCGACGACGAGCGAGGCGGAGAGTCCGTACACCGGCAGCAGCAGGGAGAACATGGCGAGCGACGGGACGGTGTAGAGGATCGTCGTCACGCCGAGGACGGGCCCGGCGGCCCAGTGCCAACGGCGCGCGGCGAGGGCCAGCGGCAGGGCGAGGGCGAGCCCGATGAGCACGGAGACCGCGGTGAGCTGGATGTGCTGCAGCGCCGCGTCCCAGAGAATGTGGCGGCGGCTGCTGAGGTAGGCGCCGCAGACCCACTCGTTGCGCGCGAGGCAGTCGTCGGGGGGCGCGGTCACCCGTCCATTGCAGCCCGCGCGGCACGGGGGCGCGCGCCGTGATCGTCCGATCGGGCCGCCGCGCCCCCGTCGGCCGTCAGGAGGCGGCGGCCTTGTCGAGGATCGCGGCCAGTTCGCCGGGGCGCGAGAACATCGGCCAGTGGCCGGTCTCCATGGTGACCAGCTCCCACCGCTCGCTCGTCAGCAGCCGAGCCACGTCCTCACCCGGCTCCGGTCCGTCGAGGAGGCACTTGATGTAGGTCGCCGGAAGCTCCCCGAGCGGGCGCTCCAGGACGGCCGGGTCGGCCAGGGCGGCGCCGGGGTGCGGGGTCGCGTCCTTCCGGAACCGTGCGATCTGCTCGCCGGTCAGGTCCTGCCCCTCGAACTCGGCGGCCTCCGGTACGGCCCAGAGGCCGCCGTTCCCGTCCAGTTGCCCCTGGAGCGCGGCCGGCCCCTGCCACCACGCGGAGACGAACGACTCGCCGTCGGCCGGGACGCAGGCGTCCACGAACACGACACGGGCCAGGCGGGCACCGAGGCGCGCGGCGGCCTGGCCCACGGGGATGCCGGAGTAGCTGTGGCCGACCAGGACGACGTCGCGCAGGTCCAGGCGTTGCACCTCCGCGACGATGTCGGTCACATGGGTCTGCCGGCCGACCGGCAGCTCCCGTTTCCCGCCGAGCCCGGCGAGGGTCAGCGGGTGGGCGCCGTGGCCGGCCGCGCGCAGCCCCGGCACCACGTCGTCCCACGCCGTGCCGTCCAGCCAGGCCCCTGCCACCAGTACGAGATCAGTCATGCCGGGGACCCTAGCCCCAGGGTCCGACAACGCCGTCACACCGCGTCCGCGCCGTCCATCGCCCGTGCCGCCGACCGGAGTTCCAGGATCTCCAGGACGCGTCCACCCCAGCGCAGGTTCTCCTCCTCGAAGGACCGGCCGCGCATCAGGGTCAGGTAGGGGCCGACGCGGTCGGTCTCCGCGAGGAACGCCGCCTCGTCGCGGCCGTCGAGCAGCCGCAGGCGCAGCCGTTCGTAGCGGGCGAGCTTGGCGCGTGCCCACTCCATGCGCTCCTCGACCGAGGCGCGGACGGCCCCGGCGTCGCCTATGTCCACGGCCTGAATCATGACGAGCAGTTCGTCCCGGATGGCAGTGGGCCGGGGCGCACCGGCGGTGAAGGCGCCGAGCGCGTCGCGGCCGGCGGGTGTCAGCGTGAAGAGCCGCTTGTTCGGCCGGCGCACCTGTTCGACCACACGTGCCTCGATCAGACCGCCGTCGGCGAGCCGGTCCAGTTCCCGGTAGAGCTGTTGGGGGGTGGCCGACCAGAAGTTCGCCACCGAGACGTCGAAGACCTTCGCCAGGTCGTAACCGGACGCCTCGCCTTCGAGCAGGGCTGCCAGGACCGCGTACTTGAGGGACATCTGGACACGCTAGCACCCATGTGATTAATGTCGTCCGCACCTATTCAACAAGTTGACTATGGAGGCCGGGATGCTCGCTTTCCGCAAGGCGGTCGAGGCGCACGATCTGGCGGCGGCCGAGGCCGCGCTCGCCGATGACGTGGTCTTCACCAGCCCGGTGGCGTTCAAGCCCTATCCGGGGAAGCCGGTCACGGCCGCGATCCTGCGGGCCGTCTCGGAGGTGCTCGGGGACTTCCGCTACGTCCGGGAGATGGCGAGCCCGGACGGGCGCGACCACGCACTCGTCTTCACCGCGAAGGTCGGCGACCGGGAGATCACCGGCTGCGACTTCCTGCATCTGAACGAGGAGGGCCTGATCGACGACCTGATGGTGATGGTCCGCCCGCTCTCGGCCGCGCAGGCGCTGGCAGCGGCGATGGGGGCGCGGTTCGAACAGATCGGCCGGGAGGCCGCGGCGGGCTGACCGGTCAGGCAGGGCCTCCCGGGCGGGCACCGGGAAGCGCGCCGCGACGGACGCCATCGCGGTGCCCGGTGGAGGATGCGGGCATATTGTCCATTTATGGGCATTGCGGCACCCGCTGGGGACTCGGCGGGGGAACGTCTGGACGCGGCGGTGTCGTGTGCCGTGCGGGAGACGGGCGCGGCCGTGGCGATGCTCTATCTGCTGCCGCCCGGTGAACCGACGCTCCGGCTCGCCGTGCTCGCCGGGATTCCGGCGGAGATCGCCGATCCCTGGCTGCGGGTGCCGCTGTCCGCGCCCATGCCGGTGTCCGACGCGGTGAAGGACCGGCATCTGGTGTGGCTCGGCAGCCAGGAGGAGCTGGCCAGGCGTTATCCGCGCCCCGCGCTCGTCCTGCCGTACCGTTTCGCGCTCGCCGCCGCGCCCCTGGTCAGCGGAACGGAGGTGCTGGGCGGTCTCGTACTGCTGTGGCCCGGCTCCCATCCGGCCCAGCTCACGCCGCGGGAGCGTGCGGCGGTCCACGAGTGCTGCGGCGAGGCGGCACTGGTGCTGCACGAGGCGCGGGAGCAGGGCCGTCCGGTGAAGGCGGGGGCCGGACCGCGGGTGCTGCCGCCGGTCACCGCTCCGCCGCCCGCCCACACCGAAGCGGTTGCCGCCGCGGACTTCCTCGGCCGGCTGCCGGGCGGCTGCTGCACCCTCGACATGCACGGCAGGATCACCTTCCTGACGGAGACCGGCGCCGAACTGGTCGGCGGGCGCGTGGACGACCTGGTGGGGACGCTTCCCTGGGAGTCGCTGCGCTGGATGGCCGATCCGTTGTTCGAGGACAATTACCGGGGCGCGATGATCAGCCGGGAGCCGATGTCCTTCGTGGCCCTGCGGCCCCCGGACCAGTGGCTGTCGTTCCGCCTCTACCCGGACGCGTCCGGCATCAGCGTGTACATCACGCCGGTCGCCGGCCCGCACGCGTCGGCGCTCCCCACCGCCACGGGCGCGGCCGCATCGCCCAGCGCCCCCGGTCGTGCCGTCGCGCTCTACCACCTGATGCACCTGGCCGCGACGCTCACGGAGGCCGTGGGCATCCAGGACGTGGTCGAGCTGATCGCCGAACAGCTGGTGCCCGCGTTCCGCATCCAGGCGCTCGCCGTGCTGACCGTGGCGGAGGGGCGGCTGCGCGTCGAGGGGCACCGGGGCTTCAGCGACGAGCTGATGGAGTGCTTCGAGGGCGCGCCCCTGACCTCCGACGCGCCCGTGGCGCAGGTGCTGAGCACCGGCGTGCCCGCCTTTCACCGCACCTTCGACGAGTTCCGGCGCGCCTTCCGCCCCGCTTCGCTGCAGGAGGGCCTGGCCGCGTGGGCCTTCCTGCCGCTGTTCGCCTCCGGGCGCCCGGTCGGCACACTGGTGTTCGGTTACGACCGCACGCGCGCCTTCGAGCCGGAGGAACGGGCCCTCCTCACCTCGATCGCCGGGCTCATCGCACAGGCCCTGGACCGGGCCCGCCTGTACGACACGAAGGAGCAACTGGCCCACAGCCTCCAGGCCCACCTGCTCCCCCACACACTGCCCCGGATCGGCGGGCTCGAGGTGGCCGCCCGCTATCTGCCCGCGACGCGGGGCATGGGCATCGGCGGCGACTTCTACGACGTCATCCCGCTCGACGCCACCACGGCGGCCGCGACCATCGGCGACGTGCAGGGTCACAACGTGACGGCCGCCGCCCTGATGGGGCAGGTACGCACAGCGGTGCACGCCTCGGCCGGCGCACCACCCGCCGAGGTCCTGGCACGCACCAACCGGCTGCTCGCCGACCTCGACGCCGAACTGTTCACCAGCTGCCTCTACGTGCATCTGGACCTGGCGGGCCACCGCGCCCTGCTGGCCACGGCGGGCCACCCGCCGCCGTTGCTGCGCCATCCCGGCGGGGAAACGGAGGTGCTGAGGCTGCCGCCCGGTCTGCTGCTCGGCGTCGACCGGGACGCCCGTTACCCGACGACGGAGGTCCCGCTGCCGCCGGGTGCGGCGCTCGCCCTGTACACGGACGGGCTCGTGGAGGTGCCCGGGACCGACATGGACCGGTCGACGGCGGCCCTCGCCCACCAGTTCGGGCTGACCACCGGCCGCCCGATGGAGGCCGTCGCCGACAGCCTCGTCCGGTACGCGAAGGACGTCACGCCGGGCAGCGACGACATCGCGTTGCTCCTCATCGAGGCGCTGAGGGACGGGGACGGCTGAGGCTCGGCGGCGGGCGCTCCGCCCGCGCCGCCGCGAACGACCGGTCCGCCGCCACGAGTCCGCCGGTGCACGGGTGCCCCGGCGCGCCCAGCACCCTTTCCGCCGGGCCCTCCTCCACGACCCGGCCGTTGTCCATCACCGCGATCCGGTCCGCCCGGGCGGCGGTCGCCAGGTCGTGCGTGATCAGGACCAGTGCGCCGGTGCGCCCCGAGCGCAGCAGCCCGCTGAGCAGGCCGAGCACCTCGTCCCGGGTCAGCGGATCGAGGCCGGACGTGATCTCGTCGCACACCAGGACCCGGGGGCGGGCGAGGACCGCCCGGGCCAGTGCCGCGCGCTGGAGTTCGCCGCCGGAGAGGGCGGCGGGCAGGCGCGCCGCCTTCGCCTCCGGGAGGCCCAGGGTGCCCAGCAGTGCCAGCGCCTCGCGCCTCGCCCCGGCCGGGGCCACACCTCGCAGGCGTACCGCAGTGCGCGCCACCTGGTCGAGCACGGGGCGGTACGCGTCGAAGGCCGCCTTCGCGTCCTGGAACACGTACTGCACCCCGGCCACCTGGCTCCGGGACCGGTCGCGCAGTCCGGCCGGCAACGGCGCGCCGTCGAGCAGCACGTCCCCGTGGTGGCGGGGGTGCAGACCGCTCAGGCAGCGGGCCAGGGTCGTCTTGCCGCTCCCGGACCGGCCCACGACGGCGAGGCAGGCACCGGCCCGGACGGTGAGCGACACGCGGTCGAGCACGGGCGTCCGGCCGTGCCGCGCGACGAGGGAGCGCACGTCGAGCACCACGCCGTCCCGCCCCGCACCGCCCAGCGGCGCCCGGGCCCGCGCGTCCGCCGGGCCCGCGTCACCGGCCCGGCCGTCGCGCAGGACCACCACCTCGTCGGCCAGCGCCCGGACGACGTCCGCGTCGTGGCTGAGCAGGAGTACGGCGACCCCCTGCCGGGCCACGTCGGCGAACAGGTCCACGATCCCGCGTTTGGTCAGCGGGTCCTGACCGGTGGTCGGCTCGTCGGCGACGACGGCACGCGCGCCCAGCAGCAGGACCTGGGCGAGCACCACGCGCTGCTGCTGGCCCCCGGAGAGTTCGTGCGGGAAGCGGCGCAGGAGCCGCCCGTCGGCCGGCAGCCGGACCCGGGCGAGCGCGTCGAGTACGCGGTCCCTCGCCGCCGCCCGGCGCCCGGTGCGGGGCAGGTGCCGGACCCGGACGCGGGCCAGCTCCATGAGCAGCGCGCCGATGCGGCGGGCCGGGTTGAGCACGGCCGCCGGGTGCTGCGGCACGTAGCCGATGAGCCCCTGCGGGACGCGTACGCTGCCGGTGACCCGTGCTCCGGACGGGTATGCGCCGAGCAGGGCGAGCCCGGTGGTCGTCTTGCCGCTCCCCGAACCGCCGGTCAGCGCGGTGATCCGGCCGGGCCGCAGGCTGAGGTCCACGCCGTCGAGCACGGCGCCTCCGCCGATTTCCACCCGCAGCCCCTCGATCACGGCGACCGGTTCGCGCGCGGCGGTGCGTACAGGTGTCATCGGTGCTTCTCCGTGCGGTGCGGGCGGATGAGCGCGGCGTCGGCAAGCAGGTTGCCGCCCGTGGTGAGTGCGACGATCAGCAGGGCGGGCACCACGGTCGCCCACGGCTGCACGGACAGACCGGTGCGGTTGCGGTCCACCATGACGGCCCAGTCGGCCGCGTCCGGGGCCACGCCCACGCCGAGGAAGGCGGCGGTGGCCACGAGGTACACCGCACCGGTGAGGCGGACTCCCAGGTCCGCGGCGAGGGTGCGGCCGACGGCCCGCCCGACGTAGCCGAGGGCCAGCCGCGCCCAGGTCTCGCCCTGCATGCGCAGCGCCTCCACTGCGGGGCGCGAGGCGGCCTCCGCTCCGGCGGCCCGTACGATCCTCGCCGCGTCCGGCACGCCGACGAAGGCGACGACGGCCGCGAGCCCGGCCGGGCCCGGCCGCACGACGGCGGCGACCAGCAGAACGGCGAGCAGGGACGGCACGGAGAGCAGGACGTCCAGGGGGCGCATCAGGGCCTCCTCCAGCCAGGTCCGCCGGGTGAGGGCGCAGACGAAGCCGACGGGCAGCGCCACCGCGTAGGTCAGGGCCGTCGCCGCGACGGCGACGATGACGACGGACCGGCCGCCGAGCAGGACCTCCCGCAGCACGTCGCGGCCCGTGAAGTCGGTGCCGAGCGGGTGGCCGGCCCCGGTGGTCAGCGAGGTGCCGCGCGGTCCCGCGTCACCGGCGAACAGCGGCCCGGCCAGGGCGATCAGGAGCGGCACGCCGAGGACGAGGAGGCCGGGGGCGAAGCGCCGGGCGCCCCGTCCCCGGGCGGCCCCGTCCGGACGGCCGACGACGATGCGTTTCAGCCCGCGCCGGGAGCGGGCCACCGCCACGGCCATCATGCGGCGGCCTCCGTCCGGGGGGCGAGGCGGTGGGTGACCAGGTCGGCGCCCAGGTTGAGCAGGACCGTGACGAGGCCGAACACCACCGCGAGCCCCTGCACCGTGGGCAGATCGCGCTCCGCGACCGCGTTCATCAGGACGGTGCCGAGCCCGGGGACCACGAACAGGGCCTCCACGACGACCACCCCGCACAGCAGCCAGTCGACCGTGCGGGCCAGTTGCTGGGCGGCCGGGGCGAGGGCGTTGGGGAGGGCGTGCGCGTAGCGGACGCGGGTGCGGGAGATGCCACAGCGGCGGGCGTGTGCCACGTACGGGGAGGCCAGCGCGTCGAGCATGCCCGCGCGGACGAGCCGGGCGAGCGAACAGACCGGACGCGCGAGCAGGACGAGGACGGGCAGCACGAGGGCGGCGGGGTGGGAGGCGAGTTCGGTGCCGTATCCCACGGCGGTCGGCGGGAACCAGCCGAGCCGCAGGGCGAAGACGGCCACCAGCAGGGCGCCCAGGGCGAATTCGGGTACGGCGTACAGGCTGAGCAGCACCGCGCTGACGATCCGGTCCACCGCCCCTCCCTCGCGCCGGGCCGCCAGCACGCCGAGGCCGATCCCTGCCGGGACCAGCAGCAGGACCGTCGGCACGGCGAGCAGCAGGGTGGGGCCGAAGCCGTCGGCGAGCGCGTCGGCGACCGGCCGCCCCGAGGTCAGGGAGGTGCCGAGGTCGCCGTGGAGCAGCCCGGCGGTCCAGTCCAGCAGCCGCTCGTGGGCCGGTCGGTCCAGGTGCATCGCCGCACGGACGGCCTCGATGCGTGCCGGGTCGGGCTGGTCGCCGACGAGGGCGACGGCGGCGTCGCCCGGCAGGGCCTCGGTGGCGCCGAAGACGAGCAGCACGACGGCGGCGGTCTGCGCTGCCCCGAGGAGCAGCCGTCGCGCCACCCGGTGCCGGGTCGCGCTCACGCCAGCCACACCTTGTCGAAGCGGGCCCAGTCGAGGGTATTGGCGGGGGCCCGGTGCTCGACGCCCCGGACGTTGCGGGCGGTTCCGAGTATCCAGTCGGCGAACCCCCAGATGAGGAACGGCCCTTCGGCGTGCAGGCGGCGCTGCATGCGGGCGTAGACGTCGGCGCGCTGCTCCGGGTCCCTGGTGGACTGCGCCTGCCGGTACAGGGCGTCGAAGTCGTGGTGGCGCCAGTGGGTCGCGTTGGTGGTCGAGTCGGTGAGCAGGCGCTGCGAGAGGTGCGACTCGATGGGCATCGCCCCGGACCGGTAGCAGCACAGTGTGCCCGCGTCGAGGATGTCCTTCCAGTACGTGTCCTTGCTGCCGGTCCGTACGCGGACGGTGATGCCGGCCTTCGCGGCCTGGTCGCGGAGGACGGCGGCGGCCTCGGTGAAGCCGGTGGCGACCGGTGAGGTGTCCAGGGTGATCCGCAGGTCTTCGGCGCCCGCCTCCTTCAGCAGCCGCCGGGCCCGGCCGAGGTCCTGTTCGCGCTGCGGGAGGCCGTCGGCGTAGTACTCGTACCCCTTGCCGAAGAGGTCGTTGCCGATCTCGCCCGCTCCGGACAGGGCGCCGCGTACGAGCTCCGCGCGGTCGGCGAGGAGGAACAGCGCCTGGCGGACGCGGCGGTCGTGGAAGGGCGGGCGGTCGGTCTTCATGGCGAAGGACTGCATGGCGCTGTTGCGGAGCCGCACGATGGTCACGCGCCCGCCGTGCTCGTGGGCGCGGGCGGTGGCCGGGTTCAGCTCGTGGGCGTATTCCACCTGGCCGCCGAGCAGGGCGTTGACGCGCGCGGACTCCTCGTCGGCGACGACGAATTCCAGTTCGTCCAGGTGCGGGGCGCCCTCCCAGTAGTCGTCGTTGCGGCGCAGGAGGGTGGAGCGGCCCGGGGCGAAGGAGACGAGGCGGAAGGGGCCGCTGCCGACGGGTGCGTGGTCGAAGGCGCCCTCGCGCATCGACGCCGGAATGATGTACGCGCCGAACGCGGCCATGACGTTGGGGAATTCGGCGGTCGGGCGCTTGAGGACGAACTCCACGGTCCGCTCGTCCCGGGCACGACTGGCGGCCAGGTCGATCGGTTCGAGCGAGGCCCTGGCCCGGAAGGCGCGCTTCGGGTCGGCGATGCGCCGGTAGCTGTGCAGGACGTCGGCCGCCGTCACGGGTGTCCCGTCGTGGAAGACGGCGGGGCGCAGGGAGACCTTCCAGCGTTTCAGGGTGGCGTCCGGTTCCCAGGAGGCGGCGAGGCGGGGCTGAGCGGAGAGGTCCGCGCCGTAGTCGGCGAGCTTGTCGTACAGCGCCTTGGCGCGGGCCGCGTCGGCGAACAGGTTGCTGAGGTGCGGGTCCAGGGTCTCGCTCGCCCCTCCCCCGGCGAAGGCGGCCCTGAGCCGGCCGCCGCGGTTCGGGGGACCTGCTTCTTCCTTCGCGTCGGAGGTGCCGGGGTCCGGGGCGCCCGCGCATCCCGCGAGGGTGAGCGCGGTGGCTCCCGAGGCGATCAGGAGGCCTCTGCGGTGCGGGCCGGGAAAGTGGTCGTCGTGCATGACGGGGTGTCCTTGCCGTGTGGTGGGTTTCGGGGCCCGGATCAGGTGCGCCGGGCGATGAGGTGGAGTCGGTCGCCGGCCGTCCGGCCCGCCGGGACCGCGCCTTCGCGCCAGGCGGGTTCGGTGCGGGGGCCGGGCCCGTCGTGCAGGGCCAGCACCTCGAATCCGGCCCCGGTGACGGTGCGGCACAGCTCCCCGGGCAGCAGCAGCCGCCAGGCCGAGCGCTGTTCGACCGGGGGCGAGCCGTCGTCCGTGGTCCAGGTGCGGGTGCGGTGCAGGAGGCGTCCGGCGACGTCCACGCGCAGCCGGGTGACGGAGCGATAGGTGACGCTCTCGTGGGTGAACGCGTGGGCGGCGGGGGCGCCGTCGCGGTGGGCGTTGCCGAGGAAGTAGGCGCCGTTGCGCATCTCCGCGACGAGCAGGCCGCCGGGGGCGAGCGCCCGGTGGCAGGAGGCGAGGCATCCGGTGAGTTCCGCGTCGGTCCGGCAGTAGAGCAGCGCGCTGTCCAGGCAGACGACGGCGTCGAAGCGCCCCGCCCCGAGGTCGAAGCGGCGCAGGTCCGCGCGGAGGTAGCGGGGGCCCGGGTGGTGCCGGGCGGCGTACCGGAGCATCGCCTCGGAGAGGTCCGCGCCCGTCACCGTGCGGCCCGCCGCGTGCAGGTGGGCGGCGTCGCGCCCCGTACCGCAGCCGATGTCCAGGACGCGGGCGCCGCAGCCGTGGGTGCGCAGGCACTCCTCGGTCCAGCGTCCGGCGAGCCGTTCGGCGTCGGGGAAGCGCGCCTCGTACAGGGCCGGGTTGTCGGTGAGCAGGTTCCTGTCCTTCATCGCGGCCCCCTCACGCCCGGGCCGGCAGCGGTGCCGGCGCGGCGGGCAGGGCCCCGGTCCGGTGCAGCCGGGCGACGGCGGCGGCCGAGGCGATCCCGAGTCCGGCGCAGCACACCCACGGCAGCCACCCGGCGCCCGTGCGCGCACCGGTGTCCATCGCCCAGCCGACGACGGCGTTGCCCAGGGCGGCCGCGACGCCGGAGACCAGGTAGAAGACGCCGAAGTAGGTGCCGGTCAGCCGGGACCGGCCGAAGCCGGGCACCAGCTCCATGACGAAGGGCTGGGCGACCATGAGGCCGGCCTGCAGGAGCAGGGCACCGGCCAGCACGGGCAGCAGGCGCAGCACGGCACCGGGCGCGTCTCCCGGATCCGTGTCCGGTCCGGCGGTCACGAGCAGGGGCGGTACGAAGGCCGCGGCCATGAGCGCGAGGCCGCAGCTGATCCAGGCCGCCCGGCTGCCCCGGCGTTGCAGCGCCCGGGTGATGCGCAGCTGGAGCCCGAGCCCGGCGAGCGTCGCCACGACGAGGACCGGTCCTGCCGCGCCGTCCCACCCGGTGGCCCGGCGGGCGCCCTCGGGCAGCAGCAGATAGAGCTGGCTCTCCAGAGCGGTCATCGCCACCATGGCCAGGGCGAACGCCATGAACGGCCGGTTCCCCAGCACCTCGCGCCAGTCCGCGAGCACGCTCTCCTTGACCGGGGCGGCCTGTCCGGCGGGCAGCGTCAGGGCCTGAGCGACGGTCAGGAGCGCGAACAGCCCGGCCGCCGTCAGGGCCGCGGCCCGGAAGTCGACCAGAAGCAGCGCGCTGCCGAGGAGGGGACCGACGAGGGCCCCGGTCGTCGCGAACACGTTGAACAGGGCGAACGCCTCGGCCTTGCGCTCCCCCGCCTCCTGCGCCAGGAAGGCGCGGACGGCCGGGTTGAACAGCGCCCCTGCGAGCCCGCTGAGCATCGAGGCCGCCAGCAGCACCGCTGTCCCGTCGCCGAGGGCGAACAGGCCGAAGCCCGCGGTCCGCAGGGCGCAGCCGGCGATGATCACGCCCCGGGCGCCGAGCCGGTCCGCCGCCGAGCCGCCCAGGATGAACAGCCCCTGCTGGCTGAGGTTGCGCACGCCGAGCACGGTGCCGACGGCGGCGGCGGACATGCCGAGGTCGCGGCTCAGGTGGACGGCGAGGTAGGGGATGAGGAGGTAGAAGCCGGTGTTCACGCCGAGTTGGTTGACCAGCAGGAGGCGGACGGCCGGGCTGAACTCGCGCCATGGCGTCACCGTCGCACCCCCGTCGTGCTCGGATGTACGCCGAGCCCCGGCCGCGCACTCGCGCGTACGGTGCCGTCGTCGCCGCCGATGCCGGTCCAGGGGTCGTGGGCGAGCAGGAGATGGCCGTCCAGGTCGGTCCACCGGGCCCGGTCGGCGAGGTGGACGGCGGGGGCGATGCCGAGTGAGCTGGCGGTGAGGCAGCCGAGCATGAGATCCGTTCCGCTTCCGGCCATCAGGGTGGCGATGCGCAGGGCCGCGCCCGGTCCGCCGCACTTGGCGAGCTTGACGTTGATGCCGTGGACGCGTCCCGCGAGGCGGCGGGCGTCCTCGAAGGAGACCGCGTCCTCGTCCGCGACGATCGGCAGCGGTGACCGCGCGGCGAGCCGGGCCAGCCCTTCCGGGTCCCCCGGTGCGACGGGCTGTTCGACGGCCTCGACGCCCAGTTCGGCGAACCGTCCGAGCAGCCGGGGCGCGGCGGACCCGTTCCAGCCGCCGTTCGGGTCGAGCAGCAGGCGTACGCCGGGGGCGGCGGCGCGGACCGCGCGGACCCGGGCGAGGTCGTCCTCGGGGTCCGCCGAACCGGCCTTGACCTTGACGACCGTAAATCCCCGGTCCGCCAGACGGGCGGCGAGGGCGGCGGCCCGGGCGGGCGTGGTGATGCCGATGGTCCGGGCGGTGGCGGCCGTGGGTGCGGTGGAGGAGCCGAGCAGTCGGTGCACGGGCTCACCGGTGCGTTTGCCGACGAGATCGAGGAGCGCGGACTCCACGGCGGCCGTGACCGCCGGGGGCGCGTCGGTGGCCTCATCGGGCAGTGCGGCCAGGGCGGTCTCGGGGTCGGCGAATCGGGCGAGTGCGCGGGAGGCCCGGTGCAGCCACTGGTACAGGGCCCCGGTGTCCAGCCCGTAGTACACGCTGGTGACGGCTTCGCCGTATCCGTGGAGGCCCTGGTGCTCGACGGTCAGCCGGACGGCGTGCCGGGCGGTCGTGGTGGACCGGGAGATCCGCAGCGGCTCGGCGAGCCGGAGTTCCACCGTGCCGAGGGTGCACTTCATCGAGGCTCCTGGGGGCGGGTGACCGTGGTGCAGCGGGTCCAGCCCGTGGCCTCCGCGGCGCCGGGGTGGGAGATCTCGACGGGGCGGGTCGCGGGGGCACCCGTACGGAGGCCGTGCAGGGCGTTGAAGCCGTCGTCGAAGACGCTGCCGAGGTAGCGGTGCGGGCCGTCCGGGAAGACCGTGGCCACGACCGCGCCCGGGTGCACGCGGGCGGCCCAGGCCGCGACGAGGGCGACGGCCCCGGTGCTCCAGCCGCCGCTGACGAAGTTGCCCCTGGCGAGCCTGCGGCAGCTGTCGGCGGCCTCGGCGGGGCCGACCCAGTGGACCTCGTCGAAACGCTCGTGGGCGACGTTGCGGGGATGGATGCTGCTGCCGAGCCCGCGCATGAGCCGGGGCCGGGCGGGCTGGCCGAAGATGGCCGAGCCGGTGGCGTCGACACCGATCAGCCGCAGCGCGGGCCAGTGTCCGCGCAGCGAGGCGGCGGTTCCGGCGCTGTGCCCGCCGGTGCCGACGCTGCACACCAGCACGTCCACCCGGTCGAGCCGGGCGGCGATCTCGGCGGCGAGCGAGGCGTAGCCGGCGGTGTTGTCGGGGTTGTTGTACTGATCGGGCCAGTAGGCGTCCGGCAGTGCGGTCAGCAGCTCGCGGAGCCGAGTGAGCCGGGCCGCCTGCCAGCCGCCTTCCTCGGCGGGGCGGTCGACCAGCTCGAGCCGGGCGCCGTGGGCGCGCAGCAACTGCCGCATGGACGGTTCGAGTTCGGTGTCGCCCACCAGGATCACGGGGTGGCCGAGTGCCTGGCCCGCGAAGGCCAGGCCGATGCCGAGTGTGCCGGACGTCGACTCCACGACCGGTGCGCCGGGCCGGAGTTCGCCGCGCTCCTCGGCTCCCCGGAGCATCGAGACGGCGGCGCGGGCCTTCATGCCGCCCACCCCGAAGCCTTCGAGCTTGGCCCAGAATCCGGGGTGCGGACAGGGCAGTGGTGCGGTGATCCGGGCGAGCGGGGTGCGCCCGACCAGGCCGAGCAGTTCGCGGTTGCCGGCGGGGCGCAGGAGTGCTGTGGTCACCGGGTGCCTCCGTACTGGTGGATGGTGCCGGGGCCGCCGTCGAGCCAGAAGAAGGGGTACGGCTCCGCGGACACGGCGGTGACCCCGGAGCCGATGAGCCGGGGCAGCACCGCGCTGCCCGTCTGCGCGAACATCACGAGCGGCTTGCCGTACCGCAGGGCGTGGGACCTGAGCTGTTCGAAGCTGCCGTTGCCGAGGGTCATCCCGGAGGCCAGTACGGCGTCGCAGCGGCCGAGGTGGTCCGCCGCGTCGCCGCGTACCGGCTCGTCCCACTCCGTGGTGCCGCCCTTGAGATCGCAGGGCACGTACCGCAGTCCGCGCTCACGCAGCGCTTCGAGGAGGGAGTTGACCACGCCGACGACGAGCACCGTGCGGCCGGGCGGGAGGCCGAGCAGGCCGACGACGGCGCGCGCCCTGGCCCGCGACCTCTCCAGCGAGCCCCCTGCGGGCAGCGGCAGCGGCCGGGCGCCCGAGGCGGGGCCGTGCGGCAGGGCGTGCATGAGGAAGGCGTCGAGTGCCGCGATCCGCACGGGCAGCAGGGGGTGGGCGAGCAGCGCGGCGGCGTCGGTGCCGACGCAGTCGTCGGCCGCGGTGTCCGGCAGTTCGCCCGGCTCGACCGCGCAGGAACCGACGGCGGCGCCGATGCGCAGGCTCAGCACCTCGTTGCGGTAGCCACGGGCCCGCCCCGGATGCCTGACGGACTGGCGGGTGGTGAAGGCGGTGCTGACGCGGAGGGCCCTGGGGTCGTGCCCGTACGCGCCGGCCAGAACCCGGGAGACAAGCTCCTCGCACGAGCCGGGGGCCGAGGCGGTGGCGGTGTGCGCGGTCATCGGGACACCATCCGGGGGCGGAGGCCCGCCAGCAGCGCTTCCACCCGGGCGCGGGCGCCCGGCCCGCCGGGGTCGCCCGCCATCACATGGCCGAGGTAGGCGTTGTTGCTGCCCACCGCGGTGACCCGGGTGCCGGGCGCGGCGAGGCTGAGCTCCAGCACGTCGTCGGCCTCGCCGACCGTATCGCCGCCGTCGATGCCGTCCAGCACTCCCCCGGTGGCGGGCAGCAGGAAGCCGATGGCGGCGCTGCGCAGTCCGGTGTCGTGCACCCGCAGATCCGGCTCCTCGCCGAGGGCCACGCTCACGCAGGCGGCGGCGAGGTCGATGCCGGTCACGTGCCGGACCAGTTCGGTGATGCGGTTCCCGGCCGGGCGTGGGTTGACCTCCACCACACGGGGTCCCGCGGGCGTCAGTTTGATCTCGGTGTGCGCGACGACGCCGTCCAGGCCCAGCGCCTCGACCGCCCGGACCGCCGTGTCCCGGGCCGCTCGGGCGTCCTGGTCGGTGAGGGCCGCCGGGAACATGTGCCCGGTCTCCACGAAGGCCGGTGCGCCGCCGGTGCTCTTGTCGGTCACCCCGATCACCCGGGTCCGTCCCCGGTGCGTGACCGTCTCGACGCTGACTTCGGGGCCGTGCAGCAGCTCTTCCAGCAGGACCACGGGGGAACGCCGTTGTCCTCGCGCGTTGACCGGGAAGTCGGCGAGGGCCCGGTGGGCCTCGGCCAGCTGTGTCTCGTCGTCCACGCGGCGCACCAGCATCCCGGCGCACAGGTCCACGGGCTTGACGACCAGCGGCAGTCCGATGCGGGCCGCCGCCTCGGCGGTTCCGGCCCAGTCGGCGCAGACCGCGTAGCGCGGTCCGGGGACTCCGGCGCGGGCGAGGACGTCGCGGGTGGCGTCCTTGCGGCAGGCGTTCTCGATCGCCTCGGGGGCGGGGCCGGGCAGACCGAGCCGGGCGGCGATCCGGGCGGCCAACGGCAGGTAGTAGTCGCAGGAGGACACCACCGCGTCGAAGCCCATGGCCCGGTGGGCTCGTTCGGCGAACGGCAGCAGGCGGTCCGGGTCGTTGGTGGGGGCCGTCAGCACGTTCCGGGCCGTGAGCAGGGGGTGCCGGGCGCCCTCCGGCGCCGAGCGCAGGTAGTGGTGCAGATCGCGGGTGAGGAAGGTGAATGCGTGCCCGCCCTCCCTGATCGCTCTCGGCAGCAGCCTGCTCATGGACCCGACCCAGCTCTCGACCATCAGCAGATGAGCCACAACTCCCCCTTGTGAACGCATGGTTGCGGAATTCCGGGCACACACCGGCAGACGGCCGACAGACTGCGCACCCGGCTCCGCATACGTTAACGACAATCGTTTTCATTGTCATCTACGCGCCGGGTACCCACACCTTTCCGCCGATTTGCGTGGGCCCGGCGAGCGCGGTTGATTGGAATGAGGTACGTGCGTGGCCCGGCGGGAGCCGGGGTGGGCACCGTGCGTGGTCCTCGATGTGGGGTGAGTCCCGTGCTGTTCGCCGACCGTCCCGACGCGGGCCGGCGGCTCGCCGAATCCCTCCGGCCCCTCGCGCAGAGCGATCCCGTCGTGCTGGGCCTCCCCCGCGGCGGCGTGCCCGTCGCCTACCGCGTCGCACAGGAGCTCGGGGCCCCGCTCGACGTCATCGTCGTCCGCAAGCTGGGCGTCCCCCACCACCCGGAACTCGGCTTCGGGGCCATCGGGGAGGGCGGGGTCCGGATCATCAGCGAGGACATCGTGCGCCGGGCCGGCGTGTCGGACTCCGACATCGCGGCCGTCCAGGAAGCCGAGGAGGCCGAACTTCGGCGCCGGGCACGGGAGTTCCGGGGCGACCGGCCGCGCGTGCCGCTCGACGGGCGCACCGTGGTCCTCGTGGACGACGGGATCGCCACCGGTGCGACCGCGCTCGCCGCCTGCGCGGTCGCCCGGGCGCAGGGCGCCGCGCACGTGGTGCTGGCCGTGCCGGTCGCGCCGCCGTCCGCCGCGGCCCGGCTGCGGAAGGAGGCGGACGAGCTGGTCTGTCTGTCCTCGCCGGCCGGGTTCTCTGCGGTGGGCGAGTGGTACCGGGACTTCGGCCAGACGCCGGACGAGGAGGTCGTCGCGCTCCTCGACCGGGCCGCGCGGCGGACGGGGACCCGGCTGACCAGCGACGTCCTGGTGGAGGCCGCCGGGGTCGACCTGCCGGGGACCCTCACCCCGGCCGGGGAGGCCGGGGCGCTCGTGCTGTTCGCGCACGGCTCCGGGAGCAGCCGGCACAGCCCGCGCAACCGGTCGGTCGCGGCGGCGCTGAACCGGGCCGGCCTCGGCACGCTGCTGTTCGACCTGCTCACCGCGGACGAGGAGGCGGAGGGCGGCCATGTCTTCGACGTCTCGGCCCTCGCCGGCCGCCTGGTGGACGCCACGGCCTGGGTGCGGGGCCATGCGCCCGGGCCCCTCGGCGTGTTCGGTGCCAGCACGGGCGCGGCCGCCGCGCTCCAGGCCGCGGCCGTCCTGGGCGCGGACCGGGACACCGGTATCGGCGCGGTCGTCTCGCGGGGCGGCCGTCCGGATCTGGCGGGGGCCCGCCTGGGCGAGGTCCGCTCCCCCACACTGCTGCTCGTGGGGGGCCGGGACACCGAGGTGCTGGACCTGAACCGCCGGGCCCAGGCGGAGCTGCGCTGCGAGAACCGGCTCGACGTCGTCCCGGGCGCGACACACCTCTTCGAGGAACCGGGCACGCTGGACGATGTCGCCGAGCGGGCCCGCGCGTGGTTCCTGGACCATCTGTCCGGCGCGGGGAGCTGACCGTACGCCCGTCGTCGCGACGCGGGCGGCACCCGCTGCCTCTCACCGGTGCATGGACGCGCCCTTGAGGATCTTGTCCACCGCGCCGCGTGGACCGTGCACCGCGATCCCGACCAGGTCCAGCGCGTCCCGGTGCACCGCCCGTACAGCGGCACGGTTGTCCCGGTCGTTGCCCGTCGCGAAGAGGTCCGAGGTGAACACGGACAGCGCGACGCCGCGGCCGACGGCACGCGCGTGGGCGGTGGTCAGCGTCTCCTTCGTACCCTCGAAGACCATGACCGGCTGGCGGAACATCGGCAGGTACGGCGTGTCGTCGGCGTCGGTGTAGGGCTCGCCGATCAGCTCCGGGGCTGCCGTGGAGAGACCGCTGACCAGGAAGGCGGTGACGTTCAGCCGCTGCCAGGTCTCCAGGTCGTTCCTGAGCAGCACGGCGATCTTGGTGTCGAAGCGGACGGGTGCGGGAGCGGCGGTCTCAGCAGTCATGGCTCCGAGCCTGCCGGGACGCCCGGGGCCCGGTCTTGTACGAACTTTGCACGTCGGAGCGGGGCGACCGCTCGGCGTACGATCGGCTCATGGCCGCAGCACGTCCCGAGATCACCGCGTGGTCACCGCCCGTGGAGGGGATCGCCGAGGTCTTCCACGCGCGTTTCACCGACCACGCCTATCCCATGCACACGCACGACGCCTGGACGCTGCTCGTGGTGGACGAGGGAATGGTGCGCTACGACCTGGACCGCCACGAGCACGGTGTGCTCACCCACACGGTGACGCTGCTCCCGCCGCACGTCCCGCACAACGGCGCGGCGGCCACCCCCGAGGGCTTCCGGAAACGCGTCCTGTATCTGGACACCGGCCAGGTGGACGAGCGGCTGATCGGCCGGGCCGTGGACCGGCCGGTGCTGCACGACCCGGCGCTGCGCGGCCGTATCGACAGCCTCCACCGCACGCTTGCGAGCCCGGGTGACGAGCTGGAGGCGGCGAGCCGGCTCGCCCTGGTCGCGGAACGGCTCGAACAGCACCTGGGCGACCGGGTCGGCCCCGCCCCGTACGTTCGGGACAGCAAACTGGCGCACCGGCTGCGTGAGCTGCTCGACGCGACCTACGTCGAGGGCATCACGCTCCAGGAGGCGGGCGCGCGGTTGCACGCCCATCATGCCCATCTGGTACGGGCGTTCAGCCGAGAGTTCGGCATGGCGCCGCACCAGTACGTCACGGGAAGGCGGGTCGATCTGGCGCGCCGGCTGCTGCTGCGCGGAATCCCGGCGTCGGCGGTGGCCGCTTCGGCGGGTTTCTACGACCAGTCGCACCTGACCCGCCACTTCAAGCGGATCGTGGGTACGGGCCCGGGGCACTACGCGCGGCGTTCGAGCACTCCGCGGACGAAGGCGGCCTGACCCGCGTGCTGGAGGTCGTCCGACAGGACGCTGACCAGCCGCACCCCGAGGGTGACGGGCGGGTCCCACGCCTCGTCCACCACACGGCCCAGCGCGTGGCCGTCCAGGCCGCGGAGGTAGGCGAGCGTGTTCTCGTGGACGGCGTCGTAGTAGCCGAGGAGCAGATCGGCCGAGCCCACGCGGACGGCCGCGACCTCCTTGCTGCTCTGCCCGTAGCCGGTGGCGTCGGCGGGGAGCGGCAGGTCGAAGCGGCCGGCCCAGCCCTGGGCGGTCCAGAGCTGTTCGGTGCCGGCCGCGTCCGCGATGTGGTCGTCCTGGACGCGGGTCAGGTGCCAGACGAGCCAGGCGATCGAGTTGGCGTCGTCGTCGAGCCGTGCGTGCAGGGCGTCGAGGTCCAGGCCCTCCACGGCCGCGTGCACGGTCTCCTGGATGCGGGTGTATCCATCGGTCAGGATGTCGGTGACGTTCATGCGTTCAACCATGGCCGTTCCCCTTCCCCCGCGCGGCCACCGACACGCACGGGGGTGGGCACCGGCGGGGAGGCCCCCGCCGGTGGTCGCCCGGCCGTCAGCTGTAGATGCCGAACTCCCAGAGGGAGTAGCCCCACGCCGTGCCCCGCTGGGTGAGGTTGAGCTTCACGTAACGGGCGGTCTGCGCGATGTCGAGGTCGTCGGCGTCCCCGTCACCGGTGGTCGTGGTGTACACCGACCGCCAGGAGCTGCCGTCGTCCGAGACCAGCACCTCGTAGGACTTGGCGTACGCCGGGTCCCACACCAGCTGGAGGTGGCGGAAGGACTTCCGCTCGCCCAGGTCGACCTGGATGGACTGCGGGTCGCTCCAGTCGCTGGCCCACCGGGTGTCCAGCCGTCCGTCGGTCGCCATCCCCGCGGTGCAGGGGCAGCCGCTGCTGCCGGCCTGGGCGGAACTGGCGGTGGCGGGGCGGCCGAGCGCGATGTTGGTGCCGCTGACCGGAGGCACCACGACCTTCACCGACTTGGTCTCGATGCCGGCGTTGCCGTGGCCGTCCTCGGCCTGGATGTACACCTTCCACACCCCGAGCCGCGCGGGCGCGGTGACCGCGAAGGTGCCGTCGCCGGTGGACCGCCAGGCGGCCTCCACCAGGGCCTTGTCGCCGGTCGCGTAGTTGCCGCTGAGGTAGATCTTGTACGTGATGGGGTCGTTGTCCGGGTCGCGGACGTCCGCCCGTACGGTGAACTCCTTGCCCGCGGGGGCGCCACCGGCGTTCTGGACCGTCATGTCGCTGATGACGGGCGGGGTGTTGTCACCGGCGGTGGAGCCGCTGTACGCCTTCTTCAGGGCGTAGTACGAGAGCCGCTTCTTGCCGTCCGGCACCACGTTGAACCAGACGCCGCCGAAGTCGTGCTCGGTGCCGTAGTGGAAGAAGGTGGCGCCCAGCGCGACACCCTGGTGGGCGGTGACGCAGTTCCACGCCTTGGTGTAGCCCTCGGCCTTCTGCACGTCGGTGGGCTCGTCCGGGACCCCGTTGGCGTCGTCGGGGACCTCCCACTCACCGGCCGGGCCGCCCTCGGTGATGATGTAGGGCTTGGTGTAACCGCCGGCCTCCCAGGTGTTGCGCACGGCGCAGATGTCGCCGTACGAGTTGACCGAGTAGAGGTCCAGGTCGGGGGCGTTGCGCTGGTAGTAGGGCCAGGCACCGGTCCAGGCGTCGGTGGACGTCACGGGGTGGTCGGGGTCGATGGTGTGGATCTTCTTCGCGACGTCGTTGACGAAGGTGGTGTAGGCGTTGCGCTGCTTCTCCAGCTCGTCACCGCTGTAGCAGTTCTGCAGCCCGAGCACCGACTCGTTGCCGACGTTCCACATGAGCACACCGGGGTGGCTCTTGTAGGTGTCCACCCACTTGGCGAACTCGGTGAGCGACGAGGACTTGTAGGCGTCGTCGGTCAGGTAGTTGACGCAGCCGCCGCTGCCGGGGCCGCCGCCGGGCTGCAGCCAGAAGCCGCTGATCACACGGATTCCGTTCGCCGCCGCCGCGTCGAGCAGCGGCTTGGAGGTGCCGTCGGTGCCCCAGGTCCGGATGGTGTTGACGCCCATGGACTTCAGGTCGGGCATGTAGCGCGCCGCGTCGTTGACGGACGGGCCCCAGGTCAGTCCCTTGACCTGGTAGGGCTTGCCGCCGACGGTGAGCTGCCAGTTGCCCTGCGCACCGGTGACGCGGACGGCCCCGCCGGTGCCGGGGTCCGGGTTCGTTGAGCCGGTGGTGCCGTACACCTGGAACTCCCACAGGGAGTAGCCGTAGCCGCCGGCGCGGGCGGTGCCGTGCATCCTGACGTAGCGCCCGGAACCGCTGACCGCGAGGTCGTCGGTGCCGCCGTCGCCGTTGGTGACGGTCTTCAGGGTGCGCCAGTCGGAGCCGTTGTCGGACGCCTGGATCTCGTACGCCTTGCCGTAGGCGGACTCCCAGGTCAGGACGACCCTGCTGAGGTCGGCGGTGGCACCCAGGTCCACCTGGAGCCACTGGGGGTCGCTCCACTCGCTGGCCCAGCGGGTGCCGGTGAGGTTGCCGTCCACGGCGGCCGAGGCCGCGTAGCCGGCGCCCTCGGACGAGGAAGCGGTGGCGGTCTTCCCCTGCGACAGCAGGGATTCCGCGGCCCGGGCGCCGGGCGCGGTCAGCATGACCAGCGACGAGGCGACGAGGGCGAGAAGGGTGATCAGCAGCGTGCCCGCGGGGGGTCTCGCGGGCAGGGCTGAACCGGCTCTGTGCACATTCTCTCCTGGCGGAAGAGTGCGGGACGGGGCCCCGCTACGGGTTGGGAGAGCGCTCTCCCAGGAGAGTGACGTGTACTCGTCCAGCTGTCAACGATCAGGACACGCCGGGTTCACGGCAATGTGCGGGAAGGGTTACGGAACGAGGTTCCGCCCGGTCTCGGCGGGGTGCTCCGGACGGCTGCCGACCCCCGCGGCCCGCGCCGCGGCGTGCAGCGAGCGCAGGGCCAGCAGGAGGAACCCGATGTCATCGAGGTAGACCGGGTCCGGCAGCAGGTCGACCGGCGACACGGTGTACAGCACCGCCGCCCAGACCAGCGCCTTGTTGTGCAGCGGGACACCCGCGTCCACCAGCAGTTTCCTGGCCTTCAGGACGCGCACCAGGAGGACGCCGACGGCGGCCAGCATGAGCAGCACGAGGGCCGCGCCGACGATGATCCAAGCCTTGGTGTCCATGCTTCATCCTGCCTCATCCGGAGCGGCGCGTCCGGTGCCGGGTGCGCCGCTTCAGGGCGCGCCGCTCGTTCTCCCCGAGTCCGCCCCACACCCCGGCGTCCTGGTTGTTCTCCAGGGCCCACCGCAGGCATTCCTCCTGAACGGGGCAGCGTCGGCACACCGCCTTGGCCTCCTCGGCCTGGACGAGCGCCGGGCCGGTGCTTCCGATGGGGAAGAACAGATCCGGGTCCTCGTCGCGGCAGGCCGCGTGCATGCGCCAGTTCTCCATGGACTCTCACTCCTGACGGTCGTGTGCGTCGCGTTTGCCTCGGTACGCTGCGAGTGACCGGCATTTCGCCCCCGAAACCCCGGCGCCCCTTCCTTCGCTTCCTCTTCACGTACCGCGAAGCTGCGGGGGCGGCGGCTGAGGGGCGATCATGGGAGACGGCGGGCCTGCGTCGGGCACGGTGACGGCTGGGAAGGATCGTCCGTGGGCGGCACTGATGACATGCGGATCGGCTGGGGCGAGGCCCGCCGGGCGGGCGCGCGCCGGGCGTCCGAGAGCGGTCTGCTCGACGTCCTCGGAGTCGCCGCGCTCGTCCTGGACACCCAGGGCCGCATCGTCCTGTGGAGCCCGCAGGCCGAACGGCTGCTGGGGTACTCCGCCGACGAGGCGCTGGGCGAGTACGCCGCCCGGGTGCTGGTCGACGAGGAGCACTTGGAGCTGGTGCTGCGCCTGTTCGGCGAGGTGATGAGCAGCGGCGAGGCGTGGGCCGGGATCTTCCCCGTGCGGCACAAGGACGGCACGACCCGACTGCTGGAATTCCGCAACATGCGGCTGCAGGACGACCGGGGTGACTTCTACGCGCTGGGGCTGGCGGCCGACGGGGACGTGCTGCGCCGGCTGGAGCGGGATCTCGCGCTGTCGGTGGGCCTGGTCGACCAGTCGCCGATCGGCCTCGCGGTGCTGGGCCCGGACCTGCGCTTCATGTCCGCTAACCCCGCGCTGGAACGGATGGACGGCACGAGCGCCGCCGGGCACGTGGGGCGGCCGATGAGGGAGGCACTGTCGTTCCTGGCCCCGGACGGCCTGGAGGCGGCCGCGCGGGAGGTCCTGGAAAGCGGTGTCCCGCAGGTCTCGCGCCAGCTGGCCGGCCGCTCCCCCGCCGCCCCGGACAGCGACCGCGCCTGGTCGGTTTCGCTGTACCGGCTGGACGACTCCGCGGGGCGGGTGCTGGGCATCGCCCTGTCGCTGATCGACGTCACCGACCGGTACCGCGCGGCGGCCGAGGCGGAGCGGGCCCGGCAGCACCTCGCGCTGATCGCCGACGCCTCGGTGCGCATCGGCACCACGCTCGACCTGGAGCAGACGGCCCTGGAACTGGCCGAGGTCACCGTGCCGCAGCTCGCCGACGTCGCCGCGGTGGACGTGCTGGACAGCGTCCTGAAGGGGCGGCCCGGTCCGGCGGACGGCCCGCTCCTGATCCAGGCCCTCGCCGTGGTCTCCGCCCGGCCGTCCCCGGTGGTGGAGGCCGCGGACCCACCGGGCCGGGCCGCCCAGTACGGCCCCGACCGCCTGGTCACGCGGTGCGTGCGGACGGCCCGGCCGGTGCGGGTGCCCCGTCTCGACGCGACATCGCTGGCGCGGGTGGCCCGCGACGAGCGGTCGGCCGCCCTGCTGGCCGAGGCCGGTGCGCACTCCTACCTGGCGGTGCCGCTGATCGCGCGGGGGGAGGTGCTGGGGGCGATCGACCTGATCCGGACGGACAACCCGCTGCCGTTCACGGCGGAGGACGAGGCGCTGGCCGCCGAGCTGGCGACCCGGGCCGCGGTCGGCATCGACAACGCCCGGCTCTACCGCCAGCAGCAGGAGACCGCGCTCACCCTGCAGCGCAGCATGCTGCCGCGCAACCATCACGACCCGGTGGGCCTGGAAGTGGTGTCCCGCTACCGGCCGGCCGCCTCGCGGTACGAGGTCGGCGGTGACTGGTTCGACGTGATCGGGCTGCGCGATGGCGGGACGGCCCTGGTGGTGGGCGATGTGATGGGCAGCGGGATCAACGCGGCGACGACGATGGGCCGGCTGCGCACCGCCACCCAGACCCTGTCCCGGCTCTCCCTGGAGCCCGCCGAGGTGCTGGGCCACCTGGACGAGATCACCGCGGGACTGGACCCGTGGTTCGCCACGTGTGTGTACGCCGCTTACGATCCGGGCGCCGGGCGGTGCCGGGTGTCCACGGCCGGGCATCTGCCGCCGGTGCTGATCCCGGACGGCGGTGAGCCGGTGCTGCTGGACCTTCCGGCCGGGGTGCCGCTGGGGGTGGGCGGGGTGCCATTCAGCGATGTCACGGTCCCGCTCGGCCCGGGCGACCGGCTGGTCCTCTACACGGACGGCCTGGTGGAGACCCGGGACGACGACATCGACAGCCGCCTGGCGACGCTGCTGGGGCTGTTGCGGACTCCGGACGCGTCGCTCGACGCGACGTGCGACCGGCTGCTGCGCGAGCTGCGGGACCCGGACGGCCACGACGACGTGGCGCTGCTGATGGCCCGGGTCCACGCGTGACGGCGGCGTGGGCTCAGTGCGAGCACCGACGCCGGGTGCGGCACTTCGCGGCGCATCGCGCGCGCCGGCCGCCCGCGCCCAGGAAGCCGAGGCCGATGCCCAGCATCCAGGAGTCCTTGGCGAGCGCGATCCCGTCCTGCGTCGGCCGCAGGCTGCCGGGCTCCCGCATGCCGGGCGTCCGCAGATAGAGGCCGAAGAGGCCGCCGGAGAACCCAGTGAGGGCGAGTCCGGCGAGCCGGGTCGGCACGAACGGGGTCAGCAGCGTGGCACCCACCGCGATCTCGGACCAGGCGAGCATCCGGGTGAATTGGGCGGGTTCCAGCTTGCCGAGGAACGGATAGGCGTTGCTGGCCATACCGTGCAGCCCCTGGGCGGTCCCCTCGTCGGCCTTGAGCTTGCCGAGGCCGGAGTTGAGGATGAACGCGCCGGTGGCGATGCGCGGCGGGATGTCGCGCGGTTCGGGCAACAGCATCATGGCGTGAGCCTCCATGGAACAGGTCGTCGGCCCCCGGTCGAGCCTAGCCAGCCGGTCTCCCGGGCGCGCGTCGAGCGGCCGGGCGGTGGGCGATACTGAACGCGGCGGGAACACGAAAGGGGGCTCAGTGGTCCAACAAGAAGCGGTGTACGACGTCGTGGTGGTCGGAGGCAGCGGGGTGGACACGATCGTCCGCGTCGACGCCCTGCCGGTCCCGCTCGCCGACTCGGTCATGGTCGGCCCGATCCAGGAGTGGCCCGGCCAGACCGGCGGCAATGTGGCGCTCGGCGTCCGTGCGCTGGGGCTCGACGTGGCGTTCCTCGACTGCATCGGGGACGACGCGACCGGCGCACAGGTGCGCGAGCGCCTGGCGAAGGGCGATGTGGAGTTCCACGCGGCGATCTCCGCGGCCGGGACCCGCCGCGCGGTGAACCTGGTGGACGCGACGGGCCGGCGGATGTCGTTCTACGACGCCCGGGACCCGGAGGACCTGCGGATGCCGCGGGATTTCTATCTGCCCCACCTGCGCCGGGCCCGCCATGTCCATCTGTCGATCACGAACTTCACCCGGTTCCTGTACGACGACATCGAGGCGCTGGGGGTGCCGGTCTCCACGGATCTGCACGACTGGGACGGACTCGCCGACCATCAGCGGGAGTTCGCGCTCCGGTCGGACCTGGTCTTCTTCAGCGCGGCGGCGACCGGCGAGCGCGCGCCCGAGCTGATGAGGGAGATCCTGCGCGAGGGCCGGGCCGGGGCCGTGGTGGCCACGGCGGGCGCCGGGGGTGCGTATGTCCTCACGCGCGACGGCGCGGACGAGCCGGTGCACATTCCGGCGGTGTCGCCTCCCGCGCCGGTGGTCGACTCCAACGGGGCGGGCGACGCGTTCGTCACCGGTTTCCTGTACGGCAGGCTGGACGGGCGTGAACCCGCCGAGTGCGCCCGGCTGGGTGCGGTGGCGGGTGCCTTCGCGTGTACGGCTCCGGGCTCGACGGCCATGATCGGCCGGGCGGAGCTGCTGGGCGAGTGACGGCGTGCGGGTGCCCCGGCGACGGGGCACCCGCACGTACGGCTACTTGAGGTAGGGGCCCGCGGTGCCGATCTTTCCGGGGCCGTTCAGCACGTACACGCGCATGTTGCCCTTGCCCGGGGCGTCGACGGTGAGCTTTCCGTCGGTGACGACCCGGGTGTCGCCGGTGACGGCGTCCTTGTAGGTGCCGTTCGGGATGCCGGTGTACGAGGCGCCGCCCGTGACGGTGACCAGGGCGAAGCTGTCGGTGGTCCCGCTGGTGTAGCGGCGCTTGTACGCCATCTGGCCGGTGATGCCCTCCGTGGAGTACTGGCCCATCTGGAGGGCGGGTACGGCGCGGCGGATCTCGTTGAGCCGCTGGAGGTGCTTCACCAGGGGCTGGGCGAGGGTGTGGGCGACCTCACCGGAGGCGGAGTCGACCTGCGAGAACTCCGAGGCGGTGACGCTGCCCGCGAGGTGGTCGCCGTAGTAGGCGCGGCCGGTGGTGGCCAGGGGGCAGGTGGGCCCGCAGTCGATCTTCTTGCCGGCCTGGAACTCGATCTCCGATCCGTAGTAGAGGGTCGGGATGCCGCGGAAGGTCCACATCAGCGACATGTTCTCGGCCCAGGCGTCGGTGCCGCCCGCGTAGCGTTCGCTGCTCTTGTTGGGCCCGTAGTCGTGGCTGTCGACGTAGACGACGTTGTAGGTGGCGTCGTTGGTGGAGTCGTCGGAGTCCTTGCCGTTGTTGAACGCGTTGGTGGCGTCACCGAAGTTCATGTGCATGCGCATGTCGATGATGTTCATGCCGGAGAACTGGCTGTGGTCCGGGGTGTGGTAGCTGTTGCCGTCCAGGAACGCGTTGGTGGACGTCGGCTGGTTGCCGGTGCCGAGCTGTTCCTCGTACGTGTACATCTCCAGAGCGGCCTTGGTGTCGTCGGGGTCGTACTCCTTGCGTTCCTTCCAGGTGAAGAACTGCGCCGAGTGGTTGACCGAGCCGCGGTTCCACTTGTCGTTGACGAACGCGCCGACCTCGCCGAAGACGAGGAAGTTCTGCGCGGCCCCGGCGCCGAACTTCTGGGTGACCCGCTCCTGGATGGCGGGCAGGAAGCGCCGGTTCCAGGTGGTGCGCGGGATGTGCACCGCGGTGTCGATGCGGAAGCCGTCCACGCCCATGTCGATGTACTTGTCGTAGGCGCCGATCAGGTAGTTCTGCACCGGTGCGGACTCGGTGTTGAAGTCGGCCAGGTCCTCGTGCAGCCAGCAGGAGCGGGAGTCCTCACCCTCCCAGTTGCCGAGCCAGCAGGCGTGGTAGTACTCCTTCGGGAACATCCCCGACGTGGGGTTGGGCCACTGGCAGTTGTAGATGGTGTAGCCCTCGGCGGACTTGCCTCCGGTGGGCTTGCCCCAGTTGAGGCAGGTGTTGCCCGCGGGTTCGGCGGTGGACCACAGGTCGCCGTTGTAGTAGGACTTGCCGCTCTTGGGTTCGACGGTGAGCCCGTCGTACTCGAAGCCCTCGTTCTTCTCGTCGTAGTACCAGCTCCACTGGGTGTCCCGGACGCCGTAGACGGTGGGCGTGAACAGGCCCTTGGCGCCCCAGCGCGAGGAGTGGTTGTAGACGACGTCCTGGTAGATCTTGATGCCCTTGGCGTGGGCGGCGTTGATGAGGTCCTGGTAGGAGGCCCCGGCGGATTCCAGGCGGGGGTCGACCTTGTAGAAGTCGTAGCCGTGGTAGCCGTGGTAGTCGTAGTCGGAGCGGTTGAGAACGACCGGGGTGATCCAGATCGCGGAGAAGCCGAGCCCCTTGATGTAGTCCAGCTTGTTGACCAGGCCCTTGAAGTCCCCCCGGAACATGGGGTCGTTGTTGGCCGCGTTGCCGGACTTGACGTCCTGGCTGCCGCCGCGGTTGTTGCTCGCGTCGCCGTCGTTGAAGCGGGCGGTGAGGACGAAGTAGATCGGGTCCTTGCGGGGGTCGGTGCCGAGGGGCGTTCCCTGGGCCGCCGCCGGCGGCTTGTCACCGGTGGTCGCCTTCGCGGGCGCGGAGGCGGCGGAGGTGTTGCCCGCCGCGTCGACGGCCTTGACGGTGTAGGTGTACGTGGTGTGCTCCTCCAGGCCCGATTCGGAGAGCACGGTGGAGGTCACATCGGTGACGACGCTGCCCTTGGAGCCGCCCGTGCGGGTGACCTGATACTTCGTCACCTTGGTGTTGTCCGTTGCGGGTTCCCAGCTCAGGACGACGGCGACGCCGTCGGCCTTCGCCGTCACTCCGCTCGGCACGGTGGGTGCCTCGGTGTCGGCGGGTGCAGCGGCACAGGGGTCCGCGGCGTCCTTGGTGACCGCGCGGTCCTTCACGGTGCTGAGGCCGGCGGGGATCGTGTAGTCGCCGCCGTTGTTGTTGTCCCAGACGCCGTTGCCGTTGTTGAAGGCGGCCTTCATCGAGGTGGCGTCGCCGAGGTCGACGGTCTTCTTCACCCAGCCGGTGCAGGCCGGTTCCATACCGACCCCGGGCACGGTGGTCCACGAGCCGCCCGCGGGCTGGTAGTGGAGGTTGGTGGTCGTCCAGCCGACGGTGGCGGTGGAGTAGTACACCGAGGCGGTGTGCGCCTGGTCGGACGGGGTGGGGCTGGGGCCGGGGTCGCCACTGTCCGCGCAGGGGTCGCTGTGGGCGACGACCCCGTCCTTGACGGTGATGCTTCCGCTGCCCAGGTCGTAGTTCCTGCCCCCGTTGTTGTCCCAGACGCCCGAGCCGTTGTTGAAGGTCGCCTGGATGCCCTCGGCGCCGGAGAGCGGGACGGTCTTCTTGACCCAGTCGGCGCAGGCGGCCTCCATGGCCACCCCGGGCACGGTGGTCCACGCACCGCCGTCGGGGGCGTAATGCAGGTTGTAGGCGGCCCAGTTCTTGGTCTTGGTGTAGTAGAAGACGGTGGTCGTCGCGTCGGAGGCCGCGACGGGCCGTGCGTCGAGGCCGGTGTCCGGGAGTGCGGTGAGCAGACCGCACACCGCGGCGGCGGCAGCGGCGGAGGCCAGGGCGCGTCTCAGCAACCGGTGGGCGTTGCGTTTCATGGTGTCTCCAGGGCAGGGCCACGGCGGCGGCGAAGCCGTGGCGTCCGAGGCGCGGGAGATGGGGCCCGCGCCGTCCCGCCGGAGACCCTGACGCGCCTCAAGGTCCGAGCGAGCTTGTAAATCAAGCCGGAATGTTGCTGCAATCGCTTGCAGCACGGAAGTTACCGGCACATGACAAGCTCGTAAAGAGGTCCGGGGCGCGCCTTTCGCGCAGGCCGCCGCCTCCGCTCAGAGCGACACCGTCAACTGCGCCTGCACATGGGCGTACAGCACCTCGGCCATATCGGTCTCACCGTCGCTGAGCAGCCATTGGATCTGCAGTCCGTCCATCAGCGCGATGAGCTGCTGCGCCGCCTCCCGCGGGTCGATGCCCTCGCGCAGCACACCCTTCTCGCGCGCCTCGGCGTACGAGACGGCCGTGGACCGGACGGAACGGCGGTACCGGTCCACGAAGTAGGCGTGGGCCGGATGGTCGGCGGAGGTGGCCTCGGCGGAGAGCACGCAGAACAGCTCGACTATGCCGCGCCGCTCGGCGTTGAGCGCCGCGAGCCCGACCAGCCGGCGCAGCCGGTCGACGCCGGTGGGACGGCCCGCCTCCAGCCACTGGCCGTCCACGGTGTCGCGGTGTTCCAGGACGGCGAGCAGCAGGGATTCCTTGGTCGGGAAGTGGTGCAGCAGGCCGGGATGGGAGATGCCGCAGCGGGTGGCGATCACCCGCAGCGAGGCGCCCCGGTAGCCGACCTCGCCGAACATGGCCATGGCCTGGTCGAGGATCTCCCCGCGTTTGGCCCGGCCCTTCGCGTATCCACGCCGCTCGTCGCCGGTCACTCGGCACGCTCCCCGGTCGTCTCGGCGGGCCCCGCTGCGTATGTTTGCATCCTACTTACTTACCACTAGGTCGGTATTCGGCGTACGGTGGTGCCCGGAGCGCACAGCCTCCGCGTACAGAACGTCGCCGACGTCGTGAAAGGACCTCCCGTGGGCTCCTCCCTGCCCTATCTCGACCCCCGCCTGCCCATCGCGGAGCGCGTCTCCGACCTGCTGGGCCGGATGACGCTGCCCGAGAAGGTCGGCCAGATGCTCCAGCTGAACGGCAAGGACGGGGTGCGGCAGCACATCGAGGAGATGCACGCGGGCTCGATCCTGCACGCCTCGCCCGAACGCGTCCTGGAGGCCGCCGAACTGACCCGGCGCACCCGCCTGGGCATCCCGCTCCTGGTCGCCGAGGACTGCATCCACGGGCACTCGTTCTGGGAGGGCGCCACCATCTTCCCGACGCAGCTCGGGATGGCCGCGAGCTGGGATGCGGAGCTGCTGGAGCGCGTGGCGCGGGCGACCGCGGTCGAGGTGGCCGCGACCGGCGTCCACTGGACCTTCTCACCGGTGCTGTGCATCACCCGGGACCTGCGCTGGGGACGGGTCAGCGAGACGTTCGGCGAGGACCCGCACCTCATCGGCGAACTGGCGTCCGCGATGGTGCGCGGCTACCAGGGCGACGGGCTGGACGACCCGACGGCGATCCTGGCGTGCGCCAAGCACTTCGCGGGCTACTCCGAGACCCAGGGCGGCCGGGACGCGAGCGAGGCGGACATCTCGCGCCGCAAGCTGCGTGCCTGGTTCCTGCCGCCGTTCGAGCGGGTGGCCAGGGAGGGCTGCCGCACGTTCATGCTGGGCTACCAGTCGATGGACGGCGTCCCCGTCACCGTCAACAACTGGCTGCTCAACGAGGTGCTGCGCGGCGAGTGGGGCTACACCGGCACGCTGGTGACCGACTGGGACAACGTCGGGCGCATGGTGTGGGAGCAGAAGGTGTACGCGGACCACACCCAGGCGGCGGCCGCCGCGGTCCGGGCGGGCAACGACATGGTGATGACCACGCCCGACTTCTTCGAGGGCGCGCAGCAGGCCGTGGCGGCCGGACGGCTCGCCGAGGCGGACATCGACGCCGCGGTCGCGCGCATCCTCACGCTCAAGTTCGAGCTGGGCCTCTTCGAGAACCCCCGCCACCCCGACCGGGCGCGGCAGCAGGCGGTCATCGGCAGCGCCGGGCACGCCGAGCTGAACCTCGAGGTCGCCCGCCGCTCGCTGGTCCTGCTGGCCAACGACGGCACCCTGCCCCTGGACGGCGGTTTCGAGGCCGGGGCGGACGGGCGGGCGGTGGCGGAGGCCGGGGCGGCGCCGCGTACGGTCGCGGTGATCGGGCCCAACGCCGACGACGCGCAGACGCAGCTCGGGGACTGGGCGGGCTCGTCCGGTCAGGCGGACTGGCTGCCGGACGGTCATCCGCGCGCCATGATCCGTACCGTCCTCGACGGCTTCCGGGAGCACGTGCCCGCCGGCTGGACCGTCACCCACGCGCGCGGCGCCGACATCCTGACGGTGGGCCCCGACCCGGAGGGGGAGTTCTTCCCCGACGGACAGCCGCGCCCCGAGATCGTCGTCCCGTGCGAGCCCTCCGACGAGCTGATCGCGGAGGCGGTCGCCACCGCCGGGGCCGCCGACCACGTCGTCGCCGTCGTGGGCGACCGCATCGAGCTGGTGGGTGAGGGGCGCTCGACCGCGACCCTGGAGCTGATCGGCGGCCAGATCGCACTGCTGGACGCGCTCGCCGCGACGGGCAAGCCGTTCACCGTGGTCGTCATCGCCTCCAAGCCGCTGGTCCTGCCGCCGTCCGCGTACCGTGCCTCGGCGATCGTGTACGCCTTCAACCCCGGCATGCAGGGCGGCCGGGCGGTGGCCGAGCTGGTCCTCGGCCTCGTGGAGCCGTCCGGCCGGCTGCCCGTGTCCTTCGCGCGCCACGCCGGGCAGCAGCCCACGTACTACAACCAGCTGCGCGGCCAGCACGGCTCGCGGTACGCGGACCTGACGCAGCGGCCCGCGTTCGCCTTCGGCGAGGGCCTGAGCTACACGACCGTCGCCTACTCGGACCTGGAGGTGGTGACCGACGTCCTGGGCGCGGGCGACACGCTGCGGGCGCGCGTCACCGTCAGCAACACCGGCGGGCGCCCCGCGCTGGAGACCGTCCAGGCGTACGTGAGTGACCTGGTGACGTCCGTGACGTGGGCGGAGAAGGAGCTGAAGACCTACCGGCAGGTCCGACTGGCCCCGGGCGAGTCGCGCGAGGTGACGATCGAGCTGCCGGTGGCGGCGTGCGCGCTGGTGGACGCCGAGGGCCGGCGGGTCGTGGAGTCGGGGGCCTTCGAGCTGCTCGTCGGTCCGTCGTCGCGCGACGACGACCTGCTGCGCGCGGGCTTCACCGTCAAGGACTGACGGACCGCGGGAGCGGTCGGGCGGGTGTTCAGGCGCCCGGCCGGCCGCTTCCGCTTCCGCGCAGCCGTTCCAGGTCCGAGGGGCGGACCTGGATGACGAACAGTGCGATCAGCGCGGCGGCGACGGCGAAGGCAGCCGCGGCCAGGAACGAGGTGGAGACGCCCGACGCCAGGACCTGGTCGCCCCAGGGGCTGGGAAGCTGTCCCGTCCTGCGGAACCGGGCGAGCTGCGCCGGTGTCGCCTCGGCCATGAACTTGGGCACCTGGTCGGTCGCCTCGTTGCGGCTGGCCGTACCGAAGACCGTGACCAGGATGGAGAGACCGAGCGATCCGCCGACCTGCTGCGTGGTGTTGAGGATTCCGGAGGCCGCGCCCGACTCGTGGGGCGCGACGCCGGAGAGCGCCATCAGCGTCAGCGAGACGAACTGCAGGCCCATGCCGAGCCCGAACACCAGCACCGGGCCCAGCAGACTGCCCAGGTACGAGCTGTGGACGTCGGTCTGCGTCAGCCAGCCGAGCCCGATCGCGGCGAGGACCGCGCCCGTCACCATGAAGGGCTTGGGCCCGAACCTCGGCAGCAGCTTCGAGGTGAATCCGGCGCCGATCGCGATGATGACGCTGACCGGCAGGAAGGCGAGGCCCGTGCGCAGCGGGCTGAAGCCCAGGATGTTCTGCACGAACAGGGTCAGGAAGAAGAACATCCCGAACATGGCCGCCGCGAGGCACAGCATGATCCCGTAGGTGCCGGCGCGGTTGCGGTCGCGGAACATCCACAGCGGGGTGATGGGCTGCCGGGACCGGCTCTCGATGACGATGAACAGCCCGAGCAGCACCACCGCCGCGGCGAACGCGACCAGGGTCAGGGCGTCGCTCCAGCCCTCCTCGGAGGCCCGGATGAACCCGTACACGAGGCTGACCATGCCCAGCGTCGCCGTGAGGGCGCCGAGCACGTCGAAGTGGCCCGGGTGACGCTCGGACTCCTGGATGTAGCGGCGGGTCGCCAGCACGATGAGCGCGCCGATGGGCACGTTGACGAAGAAGATCCACCGCCAGTCCAGCCACTCGACCAGCACGCCTCCCGCGAGCAGCCCGATGGCGCTGCCCCCCGCCGAGACGGCCGCGAACACCCCGAACGCCCGGTTGCGCGCGGGGCCTTCGTGGAACGTCGTCGTGATGAGGGCGAGCGCGGTCGGCGACGCGATGGCGCCGCCGACACCCTGGAGCGAGCGGGCGGCGAGCAACTGCCAGGATTCCTGGGCGAGTCCGCCGAGCAGGGAGGCGATGACGAAGAGGGCGACGCCGGTCATGAAGACCCGGCGCCGCCCGAGGATGTCACCGATCCGCCCGCCGAGCAGCAGCAGGCCGCCGAAGGTGAGGGTGTAGGCGTTGATCACCCACGACAGGTTCTCGGTGGAGAAGCCGAGGGACGTCTGGATGTGCGGCAGAGCGATGTTCACGATGGTGATGTCGAGGACCACCATCAGCTGGCACGAGCAGATGACCAGCAGGGCTATCGTGCCGCCGCGGTCCCTCCGGGGGGTTGCGGTGGCCTGCGCGGGTGTCGCGTGGGAGCCAGTCATGGGTTCGGTGCGGTTGGGTGAACGAGGTCGTTCACCCAACCGACGGTAGACCTGCGTGAGAGTCGCCGCCAATCGATCTCAGGGGGGCGCCTGCGGCGGGCCTTGTCCCCTACCCGCCCATTCCCGTAACCGGGGCTCCGCCCCGGACCCCGCTCCTCAAACGCCGGAGGGGCTGGATTCGGCGACCTACTCGAACGCCGCTGCCGCCTCCCTCAGTGCCTGGGCCACCGCCTCCGGGGAGTCCGGGCCCGGATCCCCCGGGGTGTACGTCACCGAGCGCAGGCGGCCCCGGTACGGGAAGGAGCGGTGGCGTTCGAAGAGGGGCCAGGAGATGGGGGATTTGCGGTCCACGCCGATGCTGATGCCCTGGAAGGGGGCCATGCCGATGAGCTGGTGGACGCTGGGCGGGGTGGCCCGGGTCGCACCGTCGACCTCGATCCGGAAGCTCCACCGCAGGCCGCGTTCGGCGGTGGCGACGAGGCGGACCGTGTGCTCGCCCGGTGCGAGCGGGCCCGCGTCCGTCTCGTGGAGGACGCCGTATTCGTTGTACGCGAAATACAGGCGGCCGTCCTCCACGTACAGGCTGTAGCCGCCGCCCTGGTCGCCGTGCGAGACGAGGACGCCCTCGCCCGTCTCCTCGATCGCGACGGTGACCTCGAAGGAGCGCAGGGAGACCAGGCGCGAGGAGCGGTAGCGCTCCAGTTCGGGGGTGCCGGGCAGCAGGGTGAGGGGGCGCGACAGTCTGCGTTCGGCGGGGTTGCGGCGGGCCATTGCGCCGCTGCCGTCGGGGAGCGGGAAGACACCGTTGCGCCAGGCCGCCTTCTCCCAGGCCGCCGAGAGTTCCTTGACCAGGCCGGGGTGCTCGGCGGCCAGGTCGTGGATCTCGGTCGGGTCGGTCCTGATGTCGTAGAGGGCCCACTCGGAGTCGTCGTAGGGGGCGCCGGGGCGGTGCAGGGTGACGAGCTTGCGGCCGTCGCGGTAGTAGCTGCGGTTGCCGGTCATCTCGCAGTACTGCTCGGGGTGGGTGGAGAGGTGTTCCGGGTCGGCGAGCACGGGGGCGAAGGTGACGCCGTCCGGCTCCTGGAGCGGGACCCCGCGACGGCGCTCGGGGCGTTCCAGTCCGGCGAGTCCGAGGAGGGTCGGGGCGATGTCGGTGACGTACTGGTACTGCGGGCGCGTGCCCGGGGTGAGCCGCCCGTCGCGGGCGCCCCTCGGCCAGGACAGGACGAACGGGACGCGCACCCCGCCCGCGTACGTGTGCCCCTTGTAGAGCCGGAACGGGGTGTTGGAGGCCATGCCCCAGCCGCGCGGGTAGTGCACCAGGCTGCGCGGGCCGCCGATCAGCTCCGGGTCCCGGTCGACGTCCGGGGTCCAGTCCTCGGGCAGGGCGGGGTGGTGGACGAAGCGGCTGAAGTAGGAGCGGGTGCCCTCGGCGCCGCCCTCGCCGGTGCCGCCGTTGTCGGAGGTGAAGACGATGATGGTGTTGTCGAGCTCGCCGAGCGCGTCGAGGGTGGCGGTGAGCCGGCCGAGGTTCTGGTCGATGTTGTCGACCAGTGCCGCGTACACCTCCATGTAGCGCGCGTACAGGCGCTGTTGCTCCTCGGTGAGGCTGTCCCAGGGGGGCACGTCCTGCCCGGCCTCGCTGTTGCGCTCCGGGAGTTCGGTGCCGGGTGGGAAGAGGCCGTCGGCGATCTGGGCGGCGAAGCGGCGTTCGCGCAGCGCGTCCCAGCCCTCGTCGTAGCGGCCCCGGTGGCGGGCGATGTCCTCCTCCTTGGCCTGCAGCGGGCCGTGGACGGCGTTGTGCGCGAGGTAGAGGAAGAAGGGTTTGTCCGGGTCGTGGGCGCGCAGCGACTTCACCATGGAGATGGCCTGGTCGGTGATGTCGTCGGTGTAGTAGTAGTCGTCGGGGAACTCGTCGATGTCCAGCGGGCTGTTGTCGCGGACGAGCTGGTGCGGGTGGAAGAGGCTGGTGAGCCCTTCCAGGACGCCGTAGTACTGGTCGAAACCCTTGCGCAGCGGCCAGTTGTCGCGGGTGTCGGCTGCGTTGGACGCGGAGTCGCGGACCAAGTGCCACTTGCCTACGGCGTAGGTGGCGTAGCCCGAGTCGTGGAGGAGTTCGGCGAGGGTGGGGATGTCGTCGGCGATCTCCATGCCGTAACCCGGGAAGCCCGGGTCGGAGTTGGCGACCATGGCGTAGCCGACGCGGTGCGGGTTGAGGCCGGTGAGCAGGGCGGCGCGGGCCGGGGAGCACAGCGGCATGGTGTGGTAGTTGCTGAGCCGTACGCCGTCCTCGGCGAGGCTGTCGAGCACGGGGGTGGGTATCTCGGAGCCGAACGGGCCGATGTCGCTGTAGCCCATGTCGTCGACGAGCACGACGACGATGTTGGGGGCCTTCTCCCCCGGTGTCCGGGGCGCCGCCCAGGCCGGCTCGGAGTCGGCGAAGGTGCGGCCGATGCGGCCGGGGAAGCCGTCGTAGGGGTCGCGGCGGGTGCTGGTGGTCATCGGCGGGCGGCTCCGTCTCGGGTCGGGGCGGGGTGGGTCATGCGAGGGCTCCCGTCTTCTCGGCGTGCTCGGTCCGGGCCGGCGGCGGCACGGGTTCGGGCGCGGCGGCGAGCAGGGCACGGGTGTACGGGTCGCGGGGGCGGTCGCACACCTCGTCGGCGGTGCCGGTCTCCACGACGCGGCCGCGGTGCATGACGGCGATGCGGTGGCTGATCTGCCGGACGACCGCGAGGTCGTGGGCGATGAAGACCAGGGAGAGGCCCAGGTCGCGCTGGAGGTCGGTGAGCAGTCCGGTGATCTGGGCCTGGACGGACACGTCGAGCGCGGAGACCGGTTCGTCGCAGATCAGGACGGACGGCGCGGGGGCGAGGGCACGGGCGATGCCGATGCGCTGGCGCTGGCCGCCCGAGAAGGAGCGGGGATGGCGTCCGGCCACGGCCGGGTCCAGGCCCGCCAGCTCCAGGAGCTCCGCCACCCGCTCCCGGCGCGCGTCGCGGTCGCCGATGCCGAACGCGACGAGGGGTTCGGCGACGATCTCGCCCACGGTCATGCGCGGGTTGAGCGAGGCGTAGGGGTCCTGGAACACCATCTGGACCTGGCGGCGCACCGCGTGCAGCGCCCGGCGCGAGGGCCGGGTGACGTCCTCGCCGCGCAGCCGCAGGGTGCCACCGTCGGCGGTGTGGGCGTGGGCGAGGACCCGGGCCAGGGTGGACTTACCGGAGCCCGACTCGCCGACGATGCCCAGCGTCTCGCCCTCCCTGAGCGTCAACGACACCCCGTCGAGAGCGGGCACACCGCGCTTCCGGGCGCCGCGTCCCCCGTACCTCTTGGTGAGGCCGTCCGCCTCCAGGACGACCGCTCCGGGCGCGGGGCGGTCGATGCGGGCGGGCGGGGCCGGGGCGGGCAGGGGTTCGGTGCGTCCGGCGGCGGGGAGGCAGGCCACCCGTACGTCTCCGGCGGCCCGCGCGAGCGGCGGGGTCGCGGTGCGGCAGCGCTCCTCGGCCAGGGTGCAGCGGTCGGCGAAGGCGCAGCCGTCCCCGAGGAGCGTGAGGTCGGGCGGGCTGCCGGGGATGCCGGTGAGCCGGGTCCCGGACGGGGTCGCGAGGCGCGGGACGGCGGCCAGGAGCCCGGCGGTGTACGGGTGGCGTGGGCGGGTGAGCACTTCGGCGGTGGGCCCGTCCTCGACCACGGTGCCGCCGTACATGACGAGCACCCGTTCGCAGGCGCGGGCGACGACGCCCATGTTGTGGGTGATGAGCACGAGGGCGGTGCCGGTCTCGCGGTTGAGGTCGCCGAGCAGGGTGAGGATCTGGTCCTGGACGGTGGCGTCGAGTGCGGTGGTCGGCTCGTCGGCGAGGAGGACGTCGGGTTCGCCGGCGAGGGCCATGGCGATGAGGATGCGCTGGCGCTGGCCGCCGGAGAACTGGTGCGGGTAGTCGTCGGCGCGCCGGTGCGGGTCGGGGATGCCGACCCGGTCCAGGAGTTCGACGGTGCGGGCGCGGCGGGCGGCCTTGTCGCGGTTGCCGTGGGCGCGCAGTGCCTCGTCGATGTGGCGGCCGGCCGTGAGGACGGGGTTGAGGGCGGTCATCGGGTCCTGGAAGACCATGCCGATGCGGGCGCCGCGCACCGCGCGCAGCTCCGCCTCGTCGGCGGCGGCCAGGTCGCGGCCGTCCAGCCGGACCGTGCCGGTGGTGATGCGGCCGGTGCCGGGCAGCATGCGGTTCAGGGCGAGCGCGGTGGTGGATTTGCCGGACCCGGACTCGCCGACGACGGCCAGGGTCTCGCCTCTGCGCAGGGTGAAGGAGACCCCGCGCACGGCGCGCAGCGGTGAACCGTCGGGTGCGGTGAACTCGACGCCGAGGTCGCGGACCTCCAGCAGCTCGGGGGCGGTCATCGGCGTATCTCCCGGTTGAGCGCCTCGGCGATGAGCGAGAGTCCGAGGACGAGCGCGGTCACGGTGATCAGGGGTCCCGCGGCGAAGTGCGGGGACTGGGCGAGATAGGGCATGGACTGGCTGAGCACCGCGCCGAGGGTGGGTTCGGGCGGCCGGACGCCGACCCCGAGGAAGCTCATCGCGCCCTCGATGAAGACGGCGACGGTCAGCGAGACGGCGATCTGCACGACGAGCGGGTCGGCCGCGTTGGGCAGGATGTGCCGGACCAGCACCCGGCGGGCCGAACCGCCACCGACCCGGGCGGCGGTGACGTACTCCCGTTCCCGCTGTACGAGGACGCCGCTCCGCAGCAGCCGGCCGAAGACCGGGACCTCGGCGAGGGCGATGACGAGCATGACGGGAACGCGTCCGGGGCCGAGGATCGCGGTGACGGCCAGCGCCAGGATCAGCCCGGGGAACGCGAGGAGCAGGTCGAAGACGCGCTGGACGACGGTGTCGACGACGGGGTGGGCGGCGGCGGCCAGGGCGAGCAGGCAGCCGAGCACGGCACCGGCGGGCACGGCGATCGTGATGATGGTGAGGTCGGTGCGGATGCCGTACAGCACCCGGCTGAGCAGGTCGCGCCCGAGGTCGTCGGTGCCGAGGAGGTGTCCGGGGGTGCCGGGCCCGGCCAGGCTCCGACCGCTCTGGTCGGTGGGCCCGTGCCCGGCGAGCAGGGGTGCGAGGAGTCCGGCGAGGACGATCACGCCGACGAGGACGAGGCCGGTGCGGGCGCGGGCGGTGGACAGCGCGGTGCGGTAAGGGTGGCGGGGGCGGGCCGTGGCACGCGGTTTGCGTGCGGCCGCGGGCGGCGCGGAGTTGAGGAGGTCGGTCGTCTGGGTCATCGGGGTCACTCCCACCTGATCCGGGGGTCGAGCCAGGCGTACACGAGGTCGGTGAGCAGCTGGACGAGGACGAAGACGGCGACCAGGAGCAGCAGCAGGTCCTGGACGACCGGGTAGTCGCGCCGCTGGAGTCCCTGTTCGGCGAGTTGTCCGAGGCCGGGCCAGGCGAAGATCGCCTCGACCAGGACCGCACCGCCGAGCAGGTTCCCGACCTGCATGCCGAGCAGGGTGACGACGGGCGGCAGGGCGTTGGGCAGGGTGTGGCGCCACAGCAGGCGGCGCGGGGCGATCCCGGCGGCGGTGGCGGTGCGGATGTGGTCCTCGGCGAGGCCGCGTTCGATGCCGTCCTTGAGGTAGCGGCCGAGCACGGCGGCGCTGGGCAGCGCCAGGCAGAGCGCCGGCAGCACGAGGTACTGGACGGCGAGGTCCGGCGCGGTCAGGAAGGCGACCCGGCCGCCGGGCGGCAGTACGGGGAGCGCCACGGCGAAGACCAGGACGAGCAGGACGCCGCTGACGAACGGTGGCACGGCCAGGGCGGCGGTGGTGATCACGCGCACGGTCCCCGTCAGCCACCGGTTGCCCGATGTGGCCCCGATGACGCCGAAGGCCGTACCGAGCAGGATCACGAACAGCAGGGCGGCGGCGGTGAGTTCTATGGTGGCGCCGAGTCCGTCGCCGATGAGGTCGGCGGTCTGTCCGCCGATCGCGTACGAGGGTCCGAGGTCGCCCTTCAGGAGCGAGCCGATCCAGTGGGCGTACTGGGAGAGCAGGGGTGCGTCGAGGCCGAGCCGTTCGCGGATGGCGGCGACGGTCGCCGCGTCCGCGTCGGGTCCGGCGAGCGCGGTGGCGGGGTCGCCGGGGACCAGCCTGAGGATGGTGAAGATCAGGAAGGAGGCGGCGGCCAGGACGAGGAGGGCGGACGGCAGCCGCCGGATCAGGTAGCTGCGCATGTCACACCAGGTAGGCGTTGTCGAGGTTGAGGTAGGAGAACTTGTTGAGCGTGACGCCGTGCAGCCGGGCGGCGGAGACCTGGACCTGACCGCGCACGACGAGGTCGATGAGGAACGCCTCGTCCAGCAGGATGGAGGAGATCTTCTGGTGCAGGGCGTTGGCGGCGGCCGTGTCGGTCTCGGGCTCGGTCCACGCCTCCCGCACGACCTCGGTGTAGTGGGCCGAGCGGTACTTGGAGGTGTTCTTCGCCTCGTTGAAGGGATACGCGCTGACGGCGAGGGTGGACGGCTGCACCTGGGCGAATCCGTGGCCGAGGGACCACAGGGCCGGCATGCCCTGCGAGATCAGCTTCTTCTGTGCGGTGGCCCCGTCGGTGGGCTGGAGCGTGACGTGGACGCCGACCTGCTTGAGGTCGTACTGGATGGACTCGGCGATGGCCGTCTCGCCGGGCAGCGCGATGTGCAGCATGGGCAGGTCGAGCCTGGTGTGCCCGGCGGACTTCAGGAGTTCCCGGGCCTTCGCGGGGTCGTGGGTGTAGTGGGTGCGGTTGGCCTCGCTGTAGGCGGGCGAGGACTTGGGCCAGGGCGCGGCGGAGGCGAGGCCGTAGCCGCCGAGGGTCTGGGCGACGAGCCGGTCGCGGTCGACGGCCCAGGCGAGCGCCTGGCGGACGGTGCGGTCGTTCAGCGGGGCGACCGTGGTGTTGACGCCCAGATAGACGGCGCCGGCACCGGTGTCGTAGTCGCTGATGGTGAGTCCGTTGTCGGCCTTGACGACGCCGAGGCTCTTGCCGGGCACGTCGAAGGAGAGCTGGGACTGGCCGGAGCGCAGGGACGAGATCAGCGCGTCGGCCTGGGCTATGACCCGCAGTTCGACTCCGTCGAGGTAGGGGCGGCCGGGCTGCCAGTACGTGTCGTTGCGGGTGAGGCTCAGTCCGGAGCCGGGGCTCCACTTCTTCAGCTTGAACGGGCCGGTACCGATGAGCTTCTTCCCGGCGACGGCGTCCTCGACGCTCTCCGAGTCCGCGATGATCATGAACTCGAACAGGTCGAAGAGGTTGTTGACCGGGTGTGCCAGCTTGAGCACCAGCTCGTGGTCGCCGCGCTTCTCGAACCCGGTGATCGTGGCGGCGGTGCTGCGCAACTGGGCGGCCCGCACCGGATTCTGAAGGTTCTTCACGGCGAAGATCACGTCGTCGGCGGTGAAGGCGCGGCCGTTGTGGAAGGTGACGTCGTCGCGGAGGCGGAGCGTGATGCTGCGCCCGTCCTTGGCATACGTCCAGGAGGTGGCGAGTTCCGGTTTGGGGTGGAGCCGGTCGTCATACCGGGTGAGCGTGTTGTAGATGAGGCGTTGCTGAAGGGACTGGCCGCTCTGCGCGAACAGCAGGGCGGGCGTGAAGTCCGCGTTCACGGCGACGTTCAGCACGCCGCCGCGCCGGGGAGCGGCGCTCGTGCCCTGCGCGGCGGAGGAGGTCTCCGACACGGCCGAGCGGCAGCCCGCGAGACCCAGTCCGAGGAGCAGTGCGCCGCCGCCCGCGGCGCGCAGCGTGGAGCGCCGGGACGGTCCGGAGGGCGTGAGGGGGTACAGCTCGGTCATCGATGCCTGCCTGTGACAGTGGTGGGAAAGGGGGAGGTGGAAGCGCGCACCGGAGCACGTACGCGTATTCGTTCCGCTGCGGGAGGAATGGAGCGAGGAGGCTGCGCTGCGCGACAGGCGCACCGGACCGGGGCCGCTGCGGCGGCCGTACGGAATCGGCGCGGGTGGGCGTAAGGGGCTCCCGCGGCACACGGGGGCGGGGGAAGCCCGAAGGAGAGGCGATTCCCGGTTCTCAGCGGGTTGTTGTCACCCGTGAGAGGTCAGCGGGGCGGCGGCCATGGGCCTCTGCCCGCCGCGATCCGGGTCAGCGGCGGACGGCACAGACCGCGCTGGCCTGTCGACAGAGGTCGACGTGCCTGCGGGAGACGAGGCGCTTGTCCGGGTTCACGGGAGCAATATGACAGCGGCTTCGCCGGACGGTCAACCTGCCATGTCCGCATCCTGGTACGAAGCGCTTTCCGTCCTCCGGCGGCCGGCTACCGCACCGATGCCGCCAGCGGGCTTCTGAACAGGGGGTTCAGGACGACGGCACCGGCGGCGACGGGGAGAACCGCCGTCCCGGCATGCGGACTGACGATGCGTTCCGGGTCCCGGCAGACGCGCGAGTGGTCGACCGCGGCGCCCCTGATCTCCTCCAGGTACTCCGGGTTGGTCAGGCTGGCGTGCTCGGTGACGACGACCAGGTCGGGGTTGAGGACGTCGAGCAGCAGGGCCGTCGCCCGGCCCACCGCGCGGGCCCGTTCGCGCAGCAGCCGGTCGGCGCGCCGGTCACCGGCGGCCGCCGCGTCCACCACCAGAAAGGCGTCCGGCCAGGGCACGATGCCGCGCCGCACGGCGGTGCGCGCCATGGCGGTGTTGGAGGCGGTCGCCTCCAGGCAGCCCGAGCGCCCACAGGGGCAGACCACCGTGGAGTCCGGGACGGGGAGGTGAGCCACGTCCCCGGCGCCGGACCCGGGCCCCTGGTGCACCACCCCGGTGATGCCGAGGGCCGCGTCGACCACGTTGCCGATGAACAGGTGGACGAGGCTGCGCCGTGCCTCGGGCCGGCCGAACAGGATCTCGGACTGCGCGACGGCCCGGGCGTGGTTGTCGACGCGCACCTCGAAACCGTCCAGGCCACGTGCGAGTTCGGCGGCGAGCGGGCGGCCGGCCCAGCCGAGCGAGGCGTGCCGCACGGCCGTGCCCGACCCCGGATCGACCCAGCCGCCGAGGGCCGCGCCCACCCCGAGCAGGGGGCGGTCGCGGCGGACGTCGTCCAGGAAGGCGCGCAGCCCGCGCACGATCCTCGGCGGCAGCTCCCCGGCGGTGATGCCGTCGTGCGGGAAGGTGCGCCGGTCGAGCAGGCGGCCGCGCAGGTCCAGCAGGCCGAACGTCGAGGCGGGCACCCCGATGTGCACCCCGGCGACCAGGGGCCCGTCGCTCTCGCCGGTGTGCAGGTCGACCGGGATCTGCGGGCGGCCCACCCCGTTTCCGGTGCTCAGCTCGGGCAACTCCCTGACCAGGCCGAGCCGTACGAGGTCGGTGCACTGGCGCGACACGGCGGCCTGGCTCAGCCCGGAGCGATCGGCGATCGTCCGGCGGGCGACGGGCCCGTGATCGAGGACGGTGCGCAGCACGGTGGCGGCGTTGGTCTCGCGCCTGCCGTCACCGGTGGCGCGGAAGAGGCGGGGGGCAGCGGTCATGGGGGCCTTCCTTCGGTCCTGCGCCGGTGGGGCGCTCGCAACGTTACGGCGGCGTGAATTCGCACGGGGGCGGTGACCGGGCCCGCGGGCCGCTCCCGCGCAGCACTCGGGCGACGGGGTGAACTCGCAGGCCAGCAAGGGTTTTTCGGCGCCCTTCGAGGGCATCCGGCGGACCCGTGCAGGCGCCGATTGAACCACTGCCGCACGCCTCGCGGCGCCCCGGCGGGCGCTTGACGTATCCGGCGGGGCGCTGCGAGTCTCCGGGACATGTTCGCGACGGCACTCACCGATGCGCGGCCCGCCCGCATCGGCCGCCCCGCTCCTCAGCCCGTGTGTCCGGGCCCCTGTACCGCCGCCTGACCTCACCGGCGTGTCGCCGCGCCGCGCTCCCCCTCCGGAGCCGGCCACCCTGCGCGAACCCGCTCCGGGCAGTGCACCGGCTCCGCCCGTGGGCGCATCCCGCCCCAATTAATTCCGCTCCACAATTAATCGCCTCGCCCACTGCCGCGCCCCGCGCCCGGCCGTGGCGGGCACCTCCTCGAAGGGAATCCCATGTCCTCCACCACCACCGCCCCCGCCGTCACCGTCCAGCAGCTCGGCGGCCGCATCGGCGCGGTCATCTCCGGTGTACGGCTCGGCGGCGACCTCGACCCGGAGACGGTCGCCGCCGTCCGGGCCGCGCTCCTCGCCCACAAGGTCGTCTTCTTCCGGGAGCAGGACCACCTGGACGAGGAGAGCCACGAGGCGTTCGGCCGGCTGCTCGGCACGCCGGTCGCCCACCCGACCGTGCCGTCCGCCGACGGGCGGTACTCGCTCGGCATCGACTCCGACCACGGCGGCCGGGCCAACCAGTGGCACACCGACGTCACCTTCGTCCCCGCCTATCCGGCCTTCTCCATCCTGCGGGCCGTCGTGATCCCCCCGTACGGCGGCAACACCCTGTGGTCCAACACCGCCGCCGCCTACGCGGAGCTGCCCGAGCAGCTGCGCACCCTGGCGGACGGGCTGCGGGCCGTGCACTCCAACGACTACGACTACGCTGCGGTGCGGCCCAACGCCCTGCCGGAGGCGCTTCAGCAGTACCGCGAGGTGTTCACGTCGACCAAGTTCCTCACCGAGCACCCGGTGGTGCGCGTGCACCCCGAGACCGGCGAACGCGTCCTGCTGCTGGGCAACTTCGTCCAGCGGATCAGCGGGCTGACGGGCCGTGACTCGCGGGCCCTGGTCGACCTGTTCCAGTCGCACATCGAGCGCCCGGAGAACACCGTGCGCTGGGACTGGCAGGTGGGCGACGTGGCCATCTGGGACAACCGCGCCACCCAGCACTACGGGGTGGACGACTCCGACACCCACGAGCGCAAGCTGCGCCGCGTCACCATCGACGGCGACGTCCCGGTCGGCGTCGACGGCCGCTCCTCCACGCTCATCAGCCCCGAGGCCGTGCCGGACCCGTCCTTCGGCATCCCGTCCGGCGCCTCCACCACCGAGGCGACGGCTGCGTGAGCGAGCACTCCACGGCCCCGGAGGGCGGCGTCCCGGCGCCGCCCTCCGGGGCACGCCCGCAGGTGATCGTGGTCCTCACCGACCAGCAGCGCTGGGACACGGCCGGGGTACACGGCAACCGGGCAGGTGTGACCCCCGAGTTCGACCGCATCGCCCGCGAGGGCACCCTCTTCGAACAGGCGGTCACGCCCAACCCGGTCTGCGCGCCGGCCCGTTCGTCGCTCCAGACCGGCCGCTACCCGACCGCCACCGGTGTCTTCCGCAACGGCCTGCCGCTCCCGGGGGACATCCCCACGCTCGCCGGCGAGTTCGCGGCGGCCGGATACGCCACCGGCTACATCGGGAAGTGGCACCTGGCGGGCGACGACAACCCCGACGGGCCCGTGCCCCCGGCCCTGCGGGGCGGTTACGGCACATGGCTCGCGTCGGACCGGCTCGAATTCACCTCGGACGCTTACCGCACGGTGGTGCACGACGAGGACGGCGCCCCGGTGCGGCTGCCCGGCTACCGCTCGGACGCGCTGATCGACGCGGCGATCCGGTTCGTCGCCGACCACTACGACCGGCCGTACCTCCTCTTCCTGTCGCTGCTGGAGCCGCACCACCAGAACCCCACCGACGACTACCCGGCCCCGGCAGGCTACCGGGAGCGTTACGAGGGCGCCTGGCTGCCGCCCGACCTGGCCGCGCTCTCCCCTGGGGCCGAGCAGGGCGGGGCGCACCGCCATCTCGCCGGGTACCTGGGCCAGATCAAGCGGGTCGACGAGGGCATGGGCCGTCTGCGCGACGCCCTGCGGAGCCTGGGCACCGAGCAGAACACGGTCCTGGCGTGGACGGCGGACCACGGCTCCCACTTCCGCACCCGCAACAGCGAGTACAAGCGCTCGGCCCACGAGGCCTCGGTCCGGGTGCCGCTGGCCGTCACCGGGCCGGGCTTCGACGGCGGCGGGCTCGTCCGCCGGCCGGTCTCCACGGTGGACCTGATGCCGACCCTGCTCGCGGCGGCCGGCCTCCCGGTCCCGCCGGGCGTACAGGGGCGCTCCCTGCTGCCGCTGACCGGCGGGGGACGCGATCCGGAGCGGCTCGGATCCGTGTTCGTACAGATCAGCGAGGACCGGGTGGGGCGGGCGGTGCGCACCTCGCGCTGGAAGTATGCCGTGGAGGCACCGGGCGCGGACGCCTGGAACGACCCGGGCGCGGACCACTACACGGAGACGGAGCTGTACGACCTGGCGGCCGACCCGTACGAGCTGGACAATCTCGCCGGCCTCGACTCGCATCGCGCCGTCGCCGACGAGCTGCGTCGGGAGCTCCTGGCCTGGCTGGCCCGGATCGAGAACGCGAAGCCCGCCGTCGTACGGGCCCCGGCACGCCCGCCCGGCCAGCGGCGCGCGGATTCCTTCCCGGCCGGAACGCCGTGGGAGGGGGTCCGGTTCGGCCACAGCCCGCGCGAGTGACGTCGCGCGGCGACGTCCCGCCGCATCACGCACTGGACTTGCCGGTCCATTTTTGCCTTTCTACGGTGGCCTGACCTCACCGCGGCACACGGCTCGCGGTGACGGCTCACGGAGAGGCACATCCGATGCACGCGATCCGCATCACCGAGCACGGCGGCCCCGAGGTCATGGCCTGGACCGAACTGCCGGAACCCACCCCCGGCCCCGGCGAGGCCCTGGTCCGGCTCGGGGCCGCCGGGGTGAACTTCATGGACGTGGGCGCCCGGAAGGTGGGCGGCCCGGGCTGGGCCGCACCGACCGTGCTCGGCGCCGAGGGCATGGGATACGTGACCGGCCTCGGCGAGGGCGTCGAGGGGCTGGCCGTCGGCGACCGGGTCGCCTGGTACTACCACCCGGGCAGCTACGCGGAGCTCCTGACAGTCCCGGCGGACCGGCTGGTCAAGGTCCCCGACGAGACGGCGGCCGCGGTGATGATGCAAGGGCTCACGGCGAACCACTTCACCACCGAGACGTACGCCGTCGGCCCCGGCGACACCGCCGTGGTGCACGCCGCCGCCGGTGGCGTGGGACTCATGCTGACCCAGATGATCAAGGCGCGCGGCGGCCGGGTCATTGGCCTGGTCTCCCGCCCGGAGAAGGCTGCCGTCGCCGAGGAGGCCGGTGCGGACCACGTCATCGTGTCGTCCGGGGCCGGGTTCGAGGACCGGGTGCGCGAGCTGACGGGCGGCGAGGGCGCCCATGTCGTGTACGACGGCGGCGGGACCTCGACGTTCCGGTCCTCGCAGCTGGCCCTGCGGCTGCACGGGGTGCACGCGTACTACGGCCCCTTCATGGGCGTACCGTCGCTCTCGGTGACCGATCTGCCGAGCAGCATCCTGTTGTCGTACCCGACCGTGCAGGACCACGTCCCCACCCGGGAGGCGCTGGTCGCCCGGGCCGGGGAGGTCTTCGCGATGGTGCGGGCGGGGCACGTGTCCCCGCGCATCGGCGGCCGGTACGCGCTCTCGGACGCGGCGCGCGCCCACAGCGACCTGGAGTCCCGCCGGACCACCGGGAAGCTGCTGCTGATCCCCTGAGCGGGCGCCCGGCCCGTTACAACCGTGAGAGAGGGAGAGACATCGTGCCGCTGACCCCCAAGGGCGCCGCGACGAAACAGCGCATCGTCGAGGGTGCCGCCGCGGCGATCCGGCGGCAGGGTGTGTTCGCGCTGACGCTCGACGACGTCCTGGCGCTCACATCGACCAGCAAGAGCCAGCTGTTCCACTACTTCCCGGGCGGGAAGGACGAGTTGATGCTGTCAGTCGCCCACCACGAGGCGGACCGGGTGATCGGCGACCAGCAGCCGGAGCTGGGCGCCCTGACCTCGTGGCCGGCCTGGCTGAGCTGGCGCGACAAGGTCGTCGCCCGCTACCGCGAGCAGGGCCGGGAGTGCCCGCTCGACATCGCGGTCTCCCGGATCGGGCCGGCCTCGTCGGGTGCGCAGGCCGTCGCCACCGAGCTGCTGGAACGCTGGCAGAACGCGCTGGCTTCCGGCATCCGGCACATGCAGTCGATCGACGAGATCGACGCCGACCGGGACGCGGACCGCTCGGCGGCGGCCCTGCTCGCCGGGATCCAGGGAGGTGTGGTGATCCTGCTGTCCACTGGCAGCCTGAACTACCTGGAAGCGGCCCTGGACCAGGGCATCGCCGATCTGCGCCGCCGGACCGGCACCGTAAATGAGAAGCCGTGAGCGGGGGCAGCTGCTAAGATCGACGGGCTGTTCAGCGTGTACGAGGAGACCAGACATGGCAGGCGACGACGACATCTCCGGGTGATCCCGGAGCTCCGTAGCCGCAGCGGGCGCCCAGGGCGCCGCCGCAGTGGCCATGTCGTTGTTCCCTCAGGCCATCTCTCCGGGGCCGTGGTGTCTGCCGTCCCCGGATTTCACACGCGAGGTCCTCTCATGTCCGACGCATCCCTCATCTGCTCGAACCTCTCCTTCTCCTGGCCGGACGACACCCCGGTCTTCTCCGGCCTGTCCTTCAGCGTGGGCAGCGGCCGCACCGGTCTCGTCGCCCCCAACGGCTCCGGCAAGAGCACCCTGCTCAGGCTGCTGGCCGGAGAGCTGCGCCCGAGCGCCGGTTCCGTCACCGTCGACGGCACCCTCGGCTACCTCCCGCAAAGCCTCCCCCTGACCGGTGACCTGTCGGTCGCCGAGGTGCTGGGCGTCGACGCGGTGATCCGCGCGCTGGACGCCGTGGAGTCCGGTGACGTGGACGAGAAGCACTTCGCGGTCATCGGCGACGACTGGGACATCGAGGAGCGCACCCGTGCCCAGCTCGACCGGCTCGGCCTGGACGGCGTCGCCCTGGACCGCAGCATCGGCACGCTCAGCGGAGGGCAGGTCGTCTCGCTCGGCCTCGCGGCGCAGCTGCTGAAGCGGCCGGACGTCCTGCTGCTCGACGAGCCGACGAACAACCTCGATCTCGACGCACGGCTCCGGCTCTACGACACGCTGGAGTCGTGGAACGGCACGCTGCTCCTCGTCAGCCACGACCGCGCGCTCCTGGACCGCATGGAGCGCATCGCCGAACTCGGCGGCTCGGAACTGCGGCTGTACGGCGGCAACTTCACGGCGTACGAGGAAGCCGTGCGGGCCGAACAAGAGGTGGCGGAGAAGAACGTCCGCAACGCGGAACAGGAGCTGAAGCGGGAGAAGCGCGAGATGCAGCAGGCCCGTGAGCGGGCCGAGCGGCGCGCGAGCAACGCGGCCCGCAACCTCAAGAACGCGGGCCTGCCGCGCATCTTCGCCGGGAACATGAAGCGCGGTGCCCAGGAGGCGGCCGGCAAGTCCGGGCAGACGCACGCCGCCCGGGTCGGTGAGGCGCAGGCCCGCCTGGACGAGGCGGGGCGTGCCGTACGCGACGAGCAGCGCATCACGCTCGACCTGCCGGACACCGATGTGCCGGCCGGGCGGACCGTGCTCCTCGCCGAGGAGCTGCGGGTGCGCCTCGGCGGACGGGAACAGTTCGCCGGCGACGGCGTCGGCCTGACGATCCGGGGCCCCGAACGCATCGCGCTGACCGGGCCCAACGGCGCCGGGAAGAGCACCCTGCTGCGGCTGGTCAACGGGGACCTGCAACCGGACAGCGGGACGGTCCGGCGCGCCGACGGCCGGATCGCGTACCTCTCGCAACGGCTCGACCTGCTCGACCTCGGCCGCACGGTCGCCGAGAACTTCGCCGCGTACGCCCCGCACCGGGAGGAGGCCGAGCGGATGAACCTGCTCGCGCGCTTCCTCTTCCGCGGCGACCGCGCCCATCTGCCGGTCGGGGTGCTGTCAGGCGGCGAGCGGCTGCGGGCCACGCTGGCCTGTGTCCTGTGCGCGGAACCGGCCCCGCAGCTGCTGCTCCTGGACGAGCCGACCAACAACCTGGACCTGGTGAGCGCCGGCCAGCTGGAGAGCGCCCTCGCTTCGTACCGGGGCGCCTTCGTGGTGGTCAGCCACGACGAACGGTTCCTGGAACGGATCGGCGTGGACCGATGGCTGCGGCTGGCGGACGGGGAGCTGCGGGAGACGGGGGCGCCGGCATCATGAGCAACGCCTTCCTCGCCCACGAACTGGTCCGCGTCCTCGGCCCGAAGCGCGTCCTGGACGGGGTTTCGCTCACGGCGTCGCCCGGCGAACGCATCGGACTCATCGGCGAGAACGGTGTCGGCAAGTCGACACTCCTGCGGCTGCTCGCCGGGGTGGACGAACCCGATGCCGGTCAGGTCGTCCGGCCCGCCGATGTCGGATTCCTGCACCAGGAGATGCCGTTCGACGCGGACTCCACCATCGCCGGTGTACTGGACGACGCGCTGCGCGAGGCCCGGGCGGACCTCACCGAGCTGGACCGGCTCTCCGGCCTGCTCGCCCGTACGCCGGAGGACTCCCCGGAGCACGCGCGGCTCCTGGAGACCTACGGCGGGCGACTCGAACAGGCCGAGGAGCGGGAGGTCTGGGACGCCGACCGGCGCGCGTCCGTCGTGCTCGACGGGCTCGGGCTCGGCTCCCTGCCGCACGGGCGGACGCTCCGCTCGCTCTCGGGCGGGCAGCGCGGCCGGCTGGCGCTCGCGGCACTGCTGGTGCGCCGGCCGGGCGCCCTGCTCCTTGACGAACCGACCAACCATCTGGACGACGAGGCCACCGCGTTCGTGGAGGAGCAGCTGCGCTCGATGCCGGGGCCCGTGGTGATCGCCGGCCACGACCGGGCGTTCCTGGACGCCGTCTGCACGGACCTGATCGACCTCGATCCGGCGGTCGACGGCCCCGTGCGGTACGGCGGCGGGTACAGCGCGTACCTGGCGGAGAAGCGGGCGGAACGGGCCCGGTGGGAGCGGCGGTACGCCGAGGAGCAGGAGGAGATCGGGGAGCTGCGCCGGTCGGCCGCGGTGACCGCGCGCCAGGTCGCGCCCGACCGGGGGCCGCGCGACAGCGAGAAGATGGGGTACGGGCTGCGGGCGGGCCGGGTGCAGAGCCAGATCGCGCGCCGGGTGCGCAATGCCTCCCGGCGGTTGGACGAGGCGGAGCGCCGCCAGGTCGCCGAGCCGCCCAGCCCGTTGCGGTTCCGGTATCCCGAGCGGGCCGAGCCGCCCGGGCCGGGCACGCTGGTGTCGCTGCGCGGGGTGCGGTTCCCCGGCCGGCTTGCCGTCGACCGGCTCGACGTGGAGGCGTCCGACCGCCTGCTCGTGACGGGCGGCAACGGTACGGGGAAGTCGACGCTGATCGCGGTGCTCGCCGGCCGGCCGGTCGCGGCCGGTGAGGTGGTCCGGCGGCCGGGCCTGTCCGTCGGGGTGCTCGCGCAGGACAGTGTGTTCGCCCGGCCGGACCGTACCGTCGGCGACACCTACGTACGGGTGCTGGGCGCCGAGCGGGCGGAGCTGGTGCCGTTGGTCTCGCTCGGGCTGCTGCGCGAGGCGGATCTGGCCAAGGAGGTGCGGCAGTTGTCGGCGGGCCAGCGGCGCAGGCTCGCGCTCGCGCTGCTGATGGCCCGCCCACCGGAACTGCTGCTGCTGGACGAGCCGACCAACCACCTCTCCCCCGCACTCTGCGACGAGCTGGAGGAGGCGCTCGGCCCCGGGCCGGGTGCGGTCGTGGTCGCCAGCCACGACCGCTGGCTGCGACGGCGCTGGCGGGGGCGCGAAGTGCGGCTGGGCGATTAGGGCGTGTTGGCCGCCGCTCGCAGGACGCGGTCCGGACGGATCGGCAGGGCGCGGTGGCGTACGCCCGTCGCGTGCCACACCGCGTTGGCGATCGCGGCCGCGACGCCCACGATGCCGATCTCGCCGATGCCCTTGATGCCGACGGGGTCGCCGGGCACCGGATCGTCCACCCAGTCCGCCTCGATGAGCGGCACATCGGCGTGGCAGGCGACGTGGTATCCGGCGAGGTCGGCGTTGACGTGCCCGCCGGTCGCCGCGTCGCGGACCGCTTCCTCGTGGAGCGCCATGGAGAGCCCCCAGGTCATGCCGCCGATGAGCTGGCTGCGGGCGGTCAGGGGGTTGACGATGGTGCCCGCCGCGAAGATGCCCAGGAGGCGTCGGGCCCGTACCTCGCCGGTGGTGACGTCGACGGCGACCTCGGCGAACTGCGCGCCGAAGGAGTGCCGTTCCTGCTGCGGCAGGGCGGCGATGGCGTCGGCGGTGTCCGCGCGGGCGGTGATCCCCTCCGTCGGGATGCCGCCGCCCGGCCCCAGCCGTTCGCGCAGGTCGGCCGCCGCGAGGCGCACCGCCCAGCCCCAGGAACGGGTGCCGGTGGAGCCGCCCGCGACCATCGCGTGGCCCAGGTCGCTGTCGCCGATGCGCACCTGGACCAGGCCCGGGTCCACCTGGAGCGCTTCGGCGGCGACGAGCGTCATGGCGGTGCGGGCTCCGGTGCCGATGTCCGCCGCGTTGACCCGCACGGTGAAGGTGCCGTCGGGCTCGGCGGTCACGGCCGCGGTGGAGCGGCCGACGCCGGAGGGGTAGGAGGCGGCGGCCGTCCCGCTCCCGATGAGCCAGCGGCCCTCGCGGCGCAGGCCGGGACGCGGATCGCGGTCCGCCCAGCCGAACCTGCGGGCACCCTCCTCGAAGCAGGCGAGCAGGTTGCGGCTGCTGAACGGCAGCCCGGAGACGGGGCCCTTGGCGGGTTCGTTGCGCACCCGCAGGGCGATGGGGTCCACGCCGCACTTCTCGGCGAGTTCGTCGAGGGCGGATTCGATGGCGAAGGAGCCGGGTGCCTCGCCGGGGGCGCGCATCCAGGTGGGCGTGGGCACGTCGAGTGGCAGGACGCGGTGGCGGGTGCGGTGCGCGTCGGCGTCGTACAGCACCCGGCCGAGCACGGCGCTGGTCTCGACGAACTCGTGCACGCTCGACGTGAGGTTCAGCGCCTCGTGGTCGAAGGCGCACAGCCGTCCCTCGGCGTCGGCCGCGACCCTGACGCGCTGGGCGGTGGGGCTGCGGTAGCCGACGAGCGAGAACATCTGACGGCGCGTGATCACGACGCGTACGGGTCGGTGGAGGGCCGTGGTCGCCATGACGGCGGCGACCTGATGGGCGCTCAGGCCCTTCGATCCGAAGGCGCCGCCGATGTGTTCGGAGCGCACGCGCACCGAGGCGGGGTCCAGCGAGAAGAGCTGGGCGAGTTCGCCGACCACCCAGGAGGTGCCCTGGTTGGAGTCGATGAGGTCGAGCCGTCCGTCTTCCCAGCGGGCGGTCGCGGCGTGCGGCTCCATCGAGCAGTGGTGTTCCTCGGGCGTCGTGTACTCGGCGTCCACGACGAAGGCGGCACCGTCGATCCGCGCCCGGACGTCTCCCTTGTCCGTGTCGGCCCGCACCATCGACGAGTCCCCGGGCCGGTGGGCGTCGGCGCGCCCGGCACGGAACTCCACGTCGTGCGGTTCCTCCTCGTAGCGGACGACCAGGGCCTCGGCGGCCTCCCTGGCCTGTTCGGGGGTCTCGGCCACCACGAGGGCCACCGGCCAGCCGGCGAACGGGACCCGGTCGTGCTGGAAGAGGCCGACGACCGGGTTGGGCCGGCCGAGCATGCCCACGTAGTCGGTGGTGACGCGTGGCGCGTTCCCGTGGTGGATGACGGTGAGCACGCCCGGCATGGCGAGGACGGGTTCGTCCGCCACGGCGGTGATCCGGCCCCGGGCGATCGTGGAGAGGACCAGCCAGCCGTGAGCGAGCCGGTCGAAGGGGACCTCTCCCGCGTAGCGCGCGGCGCCGGTGACCTTGTCGCGGCCCTCGACCCGGGCACGGCCCGATCCCACGGCCCCGGTGGCGGTGGTGGTGCCGGTCGTCGTGGTCATCGGGCGGCCTCCTCGGCGAGTCGGGTGAGCTCGGCCACGACGAGGTTGCGCATCAGCGTCACCTTGTAGCCGTTCTCGGGCAGCGGCCGGGCGGCGGCCAGTTCGGCGTCGGCCGCCGTGGCGAACGCGGCCCCGTCGGCCGGGCCGCCGGTGAGCGCCCGTTCGGCGGTGCGGGCGCGCCACGGCCGGGAGGCGACGGCGCCGAACGCGAGGCGGACGTCGCGCACCACTCCGTCGCGTACGTCGAGGGCGGCGGCGACCGAGCCGATCGCGAAGGCGTACGAGGCACGCTCGCGGACCTTGCGGTAACGGGAGTGGGCGGCGACCGGGGAGGGCGGCAGCGTGACGCCGGTGATCACGGCTCCGGCGGGCAGCGCGGTCTCGATGTGCGGGGTGTCGCCCACCGGAAGGTAGAACGCCTCGACCGGCAGCTCGCCCGGGCCGTCGGCCGTTTCGTACGAGACGACCGCGTCGAACGCCGCGAGCGCGACCGCCATGTCGGAGGGGTGCGTGGCGACGCAGTGCTGCGACGCGCCGAGGACGGCGTGGTTGCGGTGGTCGCCCGCGAGGGCGGGGCAGCCGGTGCCAGGGGCACGCTTGTTGCAGGGTTTGGCGAGGTCGGCGAAGTAGCCGCAGCGGGTGCGCTGGAGGAGGTTCCCTGCGACGGTGGCCATGTTCCGCAGCTGCCCGGACGCTCCGGCGAGCAGCGCCTGGGCGAGGGCCGGATAGTGGCGGCGTACGTCGGGGTGGGCCGCCAGGTCGCTGTTGGTGACGGCGGCGCCGACGCTCAGGCCGCCCTCGGGGCTGAACCCGACGTCGCCCAGTGGGAGTTCCCGTACGTCGATGAGGAGGTTGGGGCGCTCCACGCCCGCCTTCATCAGATCGACCAGATTGGTACCGCCGCCGAGGAGGCGGGCACCGGGGTCGGCACCGAGGAGGGCCACCGCTCCGGCGACGTCATGGACCCGTTCGTATCCGAACTCCCTCATGCCACCGCCTCCTTGGGCTCGCCCACGGTGTTCCCGACGTCCTCGGCGGCGCGGGCGACCGCCTGCACGATCTGTGCGTACGCCCCGCAGCGGCAGAGGTTGCCGCTCATGCGCTCGCGGATCTCGTCGGCGGTGAGCGCGGGCACTCCGGCCTCGGGCCGCACGTCCTCGGTCGCGGCGCTGGGCCACCCGGCGGCGTGCTCCTCGATGACCGCGAGGGCGGAGCAGATCTGGCCCGGGGTGCAGTAGCCGCACTGGTATCCGTCGAGCTCCAGGAAGGCCTGCTGCACGGGGTGCAGGCGGTCGCCGTCCGCGACGCCCTCGATGGTGGTGATCTCGCGCCCCTCGGCCGCCACCGCGAGCTGGAGGCAGGCCACGGCCCGCCGGCCGTCGAGCAGCACCGTGCAGGCACCGCACTGGCCCTGGTCGCAGCCCTTCTTGGTGCCGGTCAGGTCGAGGCGTTCGCGTAACGCGTCCAGCAGGGTGGTGCGGTGGTCGACGGTCAGCGTGTATTTTTCGCCGTTGACGCGCAGGGTGACGGCGCTGGACGTCGATGGGTCCATGATCAGCCTTCTTTCGCAGGTGCTCGGGCGCTCGCACGAAACGGTGTACGACCGGTGCGGGAGGCGGCGGGCGCGCCGTGCGGGGTGGGGGGCCGACGGGAGCCGGTCGGTCAAGTGGCCTGACCCGGCGCTCTGGTGGAGGCAAGCGGACAGCTGTCCGCTTGGTTGTCGAACCTAACGGACGGCTGTCCGGCGAGCAAGGCCGTCCCCGGCCGCGGCTCGGGAGGGGGAAGCGGTGCGGGACGCGAGGAGCACGCCGACGCGCCCGGACGCGCAGCGCAACCGCGAGCGCATCCTGGCCGTCGCGCTCACCGAACTCACCCGGGCCGCGGACACGCCGGTGAGCGTGATCGCGCGGAAGGCCGGAGTCGGCCAGGGCACGTTCTACCGCAACTTCCCGCACCGCGAGGCGCTGGTGCTGGAGGTGTACCGGTACGAGATGCGGCAGGTCGCCGACGCGGCGGCGCAGCTCCTCGGGGACCACCCGGCCGACCGCGCGCTGCGCGAGTGGATGGACCGTCTCGCCCGGTACGCGATGGCGAAGGCGGGCCTGGCGGACGCCCTGCGCGCGGCGACCCGTGGACACGGCAGCCTGGCGCAGGTCGGCCACGGCCCGGTGACCGAGGCGATCGCGCTCCTGCTGGCGGCGAACGAGGCGGCGGGCACGATTCGCGCCGGGGTGACCCCGGACGACTTCCTCCTCGCCATAGCGGGTCTGTGGCAACTGGACCCGCACAGCGACTGGCAGCCCCGTGCCGCCCGCCTCTTCGACCTGGTGGCGGACGGGCTGCGGGCGGGGGCGTCCGGGGGCGGACGCGAGCACCGTCACCCTGATCAACGGCCGCCAGGTCAGCCGATGTTGACGACGCGCGCCCACTCGGGCGGCGAGTCCGGTACGTAGTCGGGGTCGTTCTCGTCCCAGGAGTCCCGGTCCGGCCGGTCGAAGAGGCCCACCACCGTCCGGCACGCGGGCCGCGCGGAGGGCCACGGGGTCTGGCCGTCGGTCAGGGCCACGACGACGTCGGGCCGGGGGTGCGTCCGCAGTGCCTCGGCGAAGCCCGTACGCAGATCGGTTCCGCCGCCGCCCACGAGCGGGATGCCCTCCGCGCGGCACAGCGGGTGCACGACCCGGGCCGCCGCGTCGCAGGACAGGACCCTGACCAGGTCCCGGCGACCGCCCACGGCACGGGTGATCGCGGACACCTCGAGGAGGGCGCTGCCCAGCTCCGCGTCGCTGACCGAGCCCGAGGTGTCGATGACCACGGACACCTGCGGTGGTCTGCGCCGCAGGCTCGGCAGGACCACCCCGGGCAGCCCGGCCGAGCGCCGCGAGGGACGACCGTAGGAGTAGTCGTCGCCCGCGCCGGGGCCGGAGACGGCCGACCGGACGGCGGCGCCCAGCAGGTCGCGCCACGCCTGGGGCGGGTGGAACGCCTCCTCCGCCCACCGTTTCCACGCCTTCGGCGCCCGGCCGGGGCGGCCGGTGATGCCCTGCGCGACCCGGAAGCGCACCGCGTCCCGCTCCTGCTCGCTGAGCCCGTGCGCGCCGTCGGGCCCGAGGTCCCACTCCCGGTCGAGCCCGTCGGAGCCGCTGCCGCAGTCCAGCCAGGCGAAGTCCTGCGTACGGGAACCGAGCCGGAACAGGCGCAGGTACTCCTCCATCAGCTTTCCCTCGGGGAGCCCCAGCGTCGCGGGCCAGACGGCTCCCCCGGGGGCGGCCAGCCCGTCCCCGTACACGTCGTCGTTGATCTCGCAGTCGGCCGCGATGTTCATCCGCAGCCGCTCCCCGGCACCCGTCAGTCCGTGTTGGCGCGCGAACCGGTCGCCGCGCCCGTGGTGGTCGCGCAGCAGGTGCGACACCTCGTGCACCCACACCCCGGCGAGCTCCTCCACCGGTGTGCGGTCCACGAACCACGGCGACACGTAGCACCGCCAGTAGCGGTCGACGGCCATCGTCGGAACGCGCCGCGACTCGACCACGTGCAGGGCGAACAGCGCCGTCGCGAGGAAGGGGCGGGCCCGGACGGCCTGCAACCGGGCGGCGAAGAGCTTGTCGCGGTCCAGCTCGGCCCCGGTCACCGGCCGCCCTTCGTCGCCGCGGCGGCGCGGGCCGCCGCGTCCTCGGCGCGCCGTGACACCGACACGACCCCGGCCAGCGCCTCGATCGACGCGGGCACGTCCCACTCCTCCCGCCTGAGCGCGGCGAGGGTGGTCGCAGGAACGACGACCAGGTCCGGCGCGCCGGTCTCGACCGCCCGCACCAGCAGCGTCCAGGCGGCGTCCCAGCGCGACCTGTCGAGGCGATTGCGCACCGCCGCGACCACCCCGTCGAGCACCGCCTGCCGCAGGTCCCCCCGTTCGGGCAGTACGGCGGCCGCCGGGTCGGCCAGGAGCGATTCCGGGTCGGGGAGGTCCATCCGGTCGATGGCCGCGAGGAGTTCGAGCCCCGGCCCGTCCCCGACCGTGCCCCGGACGAGCAGGGAGAGCACGTCGCGGGAGACCCCGGCGGCGGTGGCGAAGGCGATCAGGGTGAGGGTCATGTCCCAGCTCCGGGGCGACGGCCAGGGGCCGCCCCTGCGGGTCTCGCCGCTGGGCAGCCGGTGAACGAGCGCGGGACGGGCCGCGAGGAGTCCGCACACGGCGCGCCGGGCGAAGTCGACGGCCTCGCCGAGGCGTTCGGGCCGGAGCCTGGGCAGGGTGGCCCGGGGCCAGGTCCCGCCGAGACCGCGTACGACGACGTCCTGGTCGTGGGTCCACTGGAGGTGGACGAACCGGTTGGCCAGCGGCGGGCTCAGCTCCCAGCCGTCGGCCGCCGACGAGCGCGGGTTCGCGGCGGCCACGATCCGTACGCCGGGCGGCAGTCGCAGCGCACCGACGCGCCGTTCGAGCACGAGACGGAGGAGGGCTGCCTGCACGGCGGGCGGCGCCGTGGACAGCTCGTCCAGGAAGAGCAGTCCGCGCCCGGCCCGGACCAGCCGCACGGCCCAGTCCGGCGGGGCCATGGGGACGCCCTGCTCGGCCGGATCGTCGCCCACGACGGGCAGCCCGGAGAAGTCGGACGGCTCGTGCACGCTGGCGATGACCGTGGTGAGGGGCAGCCCGAGGTCGTCGGCGAGCTGGGTGAGGGCGGCGGTCTTGCCGATGCCCGGTTCGCCCCACAGCAGGACGGGGAGGTCGGCGGCGACGGCCAGCGTCAGGGCCTCCAGCTGGGTGTCGGGGCGCGCCTCGGTCGTCGTGTCGCGGAGCAGGGTGGTCAGGGCCCCGGCGATGTCGAGCTGGGAGGCCGCAGGCGGGGCGGAAAGGGTGTTCACGGGCATGGGTCATCACCTTGGGAGTCGTGGTGGGCTTGGAACGGGTGCGGGCGGGCGCGTCAGCGCACGCCCGCCCGGCGCGGGCGCGTGCGGCGTGCGGGGGCGGGCGGGGTGACGGGGTGGCAGGTGCTGGGACCGGGCTCGATCAGGTCGGCGCGGTAGAGCCCGTAGGTGATGCGGCGGAGCGCCGCGGACTCCAGTTCGTCGCGCAGCGGGCCGTCCCGGAGCTGCGCGCCGGGGCCCAGGAGGGCTTCGACGACGGCGAGGGCGCCGCCGATGTCGCCGTGATCGAGCCGTTCCCGCACCCCGGTGAGGCAGTCCGGGCGGCGGTGGGCCTCGTCGATGGCCCTGAGGCACGGCAGCGGGGTCCCGGTGAGGGCGACCAGCAGCTCCTCCCGACGGACCTCGGCCGGGTCGTGGTCCAGGGCGGACAGCACCCCGTCGACCAGGCCGATCCGGTGCCGGGCGCCCCGGCAGTCCACGACGCGCGGGTGCCCGGAGCCGGCCGGGGCCGGTGGCGGACCGGTCGGTGTGTGCCCGGGAGCGAGCGCGTCCGCGACGAGGGGGTGCAGCCGGTCGGGCGTGATCGCGCCGGACCGCAGGAGCTCGAGGTCGGGCAGCGCCCAGGTGGCCGCGTCGGGCAGCACCAACGGGGCGCGGGCGGCGGCCGCCCGGGGGTCCGCGAACCGCAGGGCGGGCCGCTCGCCGCCGTCCACGTCCAGGTGCAGCCGGTGTCTGCCGCCCAGCCGTACGGTGACGGGGCCCGAGGTGCGGCCCTCGGCGGCGAGCAGCAGTGCGGCCTCCGCCGCCCAGCGCCCGACGGCGCAGCGGCGCCCCGGCGGGACCCGGCCGAGGACTTCCGGGTCCCCGCCGCTCGCGCCTCCGGCACGGACCCGCAGGTCGGCGGCGCTGCGGGCGTCCCACAGATGGCGGTGCAGGTCGAGCCGGAACCGCCGGCTGGGGTGGGGGTGCGGATGCAGGCGTACGGTCCCGGCGCCCGTGCCGTCCCACAGGCCGAGGCTGATCCGCTGCCCGGCGTCCGCCCACGCGGGGGGTGTCCTGGCCACCAGGTGCACGGGAGCCGGGGCGCGCGCGGTTCCGGGACGCGGCTCGGAGTCGTACCGCGCGAGCGCGATCGTCAGTCCGGGGCGCAGCAGACCGCGCGGGGCGATCCTCGGGAGGTGCCAGCGCAGCAGGTCCGGTGCCAGGTGGCGGAGGTCGGCGCGTACGCGGGTGGCGAGTTCACGGCCATGCGTGCGGGCCAGGACTCGGGGTGTGAAGTCGACGTCGACACCGGCGGCGGCACACGCGCCGGCCCAGTCGCCGGTGCGGCGCCGGGCGGTGGCGGTCTCGATCATGGAGGGCGGCACGGCGAACTCGCGCACGCGCAGCCAGAAGGGCAGGAAGGGCTCCTCGTCGGGCCGGTGAGTGGTCATCAGCACTCACCTTGCGCGGACGGGGCCCCCAATCTCTGGAGAGAGTGAGTTGTCATCGCGGGACAGAGTAGCGTCCGGCCCCCGGCGGCGCAGCCCTTATTCGGTCAGGCCGGCCGCCAGGGTGGCCCTCAGCTCCCAGCACGCCTCGGTGTCCGCCCTGGCCGGTTCGCCGGTCACCTCGACGACGTCCGCCGCCCGGCGCCAGCCGAGGCCGGTGGTGATCGTCTCGATGCCGCGCACGGCGCCCGTGACGTCGTTGCCGCCGTGCACGTAGTAGCCGAAGGGGCGGCCGCGCGTCGTGTCGAGGCACGGGTAGTAGATCTGGTCGAAGAAGTGCTTGAGCGCCCCGGACATGTAGCCGAGGTTCGCCGGGGTGCCGAGGACCAGCCCGTCCGCTTCGAGTACGTCGGACGCCGTCGCGGCGAGCGCGGCGCGCCGTACGACGCGCACGCCCTCGATCTCGTCCGTCGTCGCTCCGGAGACGACGGCCTCGAAGAGGGCCTGGCAGTTCGGCGAGGGCGTGTGATGCACGATCAGGAGAGTGGGCACAGCACCGAAGCCTGCCGTCCCCCTCCCTCCGTCGCAAGCCGGGCGCGCGGTCCGGCCGGGTCAGGAGCGGTGGCCGAAGAACTCGACCTCGGCGACCGCCACCCGGCGGCCCTTGCCGGTGCCGTACGCGGAGTCGACGGTCAGCCGGATGCGGACGGTCTCCGACCCCCGTACGTCGAACGTCTGCTGGCCGGCCTGGTCGGTGAGCCGGATCGTCTTCGTGCTCCTGGTGCCGTCCCGTGCGGTCAGTTCGGCGACGAGCCTGGCCGGGCGGGCCTGCGTCAGATACTCGTCCGCTCGCGTCGACGTGCCGGAGAACACCGCCATCTTCCGCAGGCGGACCGGCGCGTCGAAGGTGCACTCAAGGAACTCCCCCGCCGCGCCGCCGGTCTTCTCGGGCGCCCAGTACCGGTTGTTGAAGCCGTCCACGGCGGCGCCGGCGGGATGGCCGGGGGCGGCGCTCGACGCGTGGCAGGCGGAGGGCGGCATCGACTCCGGCGCGCCGGTCTCCTCCTTGGCGAGGCCCAGCAGTCCGGACAGGTGCGGCAGCGCGAACCACACCCCGGCCAGGACGAGGAGCAGCGCGAGGGGCACCCCGAGCCGCGGCCCCCGCCGTCGGCGTCGCGGACGCGCCCCTGCCTCGTGGCCCCTCGCCGGGTCCCGGCGGAAGAGGCGGCGCCACCAGGGCGGGCGCGCGTCCGGCGGGGGCCCGGGGTCGAGGAGCAGGGCGCACCGGACGCACAGGGTGCGGTCGGGCGCGTTGTCGGCGCCGCAGCCGGGGCACCGGACGGGGGCGGCGGACCGGACCGGTGCGGCGGGCGGCTCGGGCTCCGACGTGTCGGGCGTCCAGGCGGCGGGGCCGGGCGGCGCGTCCGGCCGGTCCCCGGGGCGGCGAGGGGCGGCCGGGCCGGGGCGGTCCGGGTCCTGGGCGCGGACCGCGGGGGCCGGCGGGCGTTGTGGCGGGATGGCGGGGAGGGGGTTCACCGCGTGGGGCGGGAGCGGTGGGGTGGGGGCGGCCGGGCGCGGGGGTACGGGGGCCGGGGGCGCGGGGGCCGGGGGCGACGGGACCGGAGGCACGGCCGTCGGGGGAAGGGGACCCCGGCGCGGTTCGGGGGTCACGATCGGTCCCGGGGCGGGCGGCGGTCCCGCCTCCGGCGGAGCGGCGGGCGTGCGCGGCGCCGGGGGCGCGGGCTCGTCGCCGTCCTCCCACGCCAGAAACGCCTCGCACGACACGCAGAATTCGCGCCCCGGTTCGTTCCTCGTCCCGCACGACTCGCAGATCACCGCGTCGCACCCCCCGCGCCCCCGTCCGGGGGCAGGATCTCCAGCGTGAAGCCCACGTGGGCCGGCACCTCCGTGCCGATGAGTTCTTCCAGCCGGGACCGGTCGACGGGCCGGCCGTGGCCCTCCCGGACCCGGATCGTCACCCAGGGGCGCGGCGTGCCCGGGAGCGTGGTGCCGGTTCCGGTGGACCAGGCGGTGCCGCCGCTTTCCGTGATCTCCGGGTCCGCTCCGGTCGCCAGGCGTACCGCCTCGGCGAGTCCGCCCGCCGTCCCGCGCCGGGCGTGCCGGGCCACCGCACCGCGTACCGTCTCCCGGCGCCGCTCGACCGGCCCGTCCTCGGGGGACTCCGCCGCCACCCACTGCGACAGCCAGGCGAGGAAGTCGTCGGGGGCGCTGCGCGGGTCCAGGTGGGCGGGGAGGTTGTCGATGGTGAGCAGGACGGGGGCGAGGACGTCGTCCAGCGCGGTGAGGAAGCGGCGGATGAAGTCGTGCTCCAGGTAGAGGGCCGGGAGCTGGTCGATGAGCGGGTGCGGGGTGGGGAGCCCGGGGACGCCGGTGCGCATGGGTCAGGCTCCCCTCACGCGGAGCTGGTGCTCGTAGCTGAAGACCAGCGCGTGCCGGTCGAGCGGGATCTTGGTGGTGGCGTCGGTGCGCTCACCGGTCACCGGGTCGGCGCGGTAGAGCCGTACGTCCTCCACCAGGTCCACGCCCGGCACCCGCTGGAGCACGGCGAACGCCTCCCCGGACTGGACCGGGCGCCCGAACGGCCAGCCCTGTCCGCCGGGCCCGCCGGTCAGGGCGTTGAAGTAGCCGTACAGCGCGGCCAGTGCCGCGTCCCGTACGCGGTCGCGGTCCGCGCCGGGCTCGGCCTGGACCGAGGCGACGACGGTGACGCCCTGGTAGAACGGCGGTTCCACGACGAGGCGGGCGCCGATCGGGCGTCGCTCGTCCAGGTGCCCGGCGATGAGGCGCAGGGTCTGGGCGGGCGGGATGAGCTCGTCGAACTCGATCCGGCCCTGGTCGTCGCTGCGCCCGGCCGGCACGACGAGGAGCCGTACGCCCTGTGCGGTGGCGTCGCTCTCGTCGCCGTCGGCCCCGGCCCGGATGCAATGGACGCGGGCGGCGTCCGGGGCCACCTCGCGGGCGAGGAGTTCGTAGTCGTGCGGGACGACGGCGCGGTGCAGGGTGCGCAGGGTCATCGGGCCGCGCACCCGGGCGCTTTCGACGCTCTCACCGTCGACACCGCCGAGCGCGGGCCTGCGGTTCTCCACGCGCGCCACATAGGGGATGGCGCTGCGCAGGATCTTCAGGGTGGACCGGGCGACGTTGCCGCGCAGCCCGCCGCCGGTGCGGTACGAGCGCACGCGGACCGTGGCGCCCTTGGCGGGGACGGCCCCGTAGTAGCGGATGGAGCCGTCCCGTTCGCGCACGGCGGGGCCGAACTCGACGCGGCCGGAGTTGGGGTCGAGGGTGATGTGCCGGTCCTCGGGCCCGGAGTGCGCGAAGTCGTCGACCCTGGTCCAGCGGGTGTACTCCGGCTCGGGGCCGCTCGCCGGGTCCGTCACCTCGACCACGAAGTCCCCCGGCACGACGGGCGAGCGGGCCAGGGTGAACGCCTGGCCGGGTACGCCCTCGGCCGCGCCGAGCACTTCGTCGGTGATGGTCTCGGCGTGCTCGGCCGCGACCGTGGCGCCGATGGTGAAGGCGGTGACCGACCGGACCACGGGCGGCGCCAGGTAGGTCGGGCGGCCGGGCTCGGCCTCGATCAGGCGGCAGCGCAGCCAGCCGCCGGTGCGCCGGACGACGGCGGCCGGGGTATGGGTCCTCGGCAGGTGCAGGATGAGTTCGCCGGAGCGGTTGAAGCCGCCGGTGTCGTCCTTCTCGACCTCGCACACCGCCCAGCCGGTGCCGTCCCACGCCTCCCAGACCAGGGGCGGGCGCAGCGGGTCCACGCCGACGCCCTCGACGCGGCAGTCGAGCCGCAGGACGACGACACCGGCCGGCACGGCGGCGGACAGGCCCACGTAGAGGCAGTCGCCCGGGGCGGGGGTGGCGCCGAAGCAGGCCACGTCCCGCCCGATGGCGAGCTGTTCGGTGCGGTCGACCACCTCCTCGGCGGCGGGCCAGGTCGCGAGGTGGGCGAACGAGCAGGGCAAGATGGTCAGTTCGGACGAGGTGGTGAAGACGACCGCCTCCTCCGTCTCCGTACGGACGGTCGCCACTTCGGTCCCGGCGCGCACCACGACGGGGTCGGGGCGGGGTGCGGACAGCCGGAACGTCACCTCGGTGCGCGCGGCCGTCGGCGGGTGCAGCCGTACGCCGATCAGGTCGAGGAAGGTGAGGTAGCTCTTCTCCGGCACCCGGTTCACCCGGTAGACGAGCTGGTCGACCATCGTCGCGAACGCCTCGATGAGCGTGACGCCCGGGTCCGACACGTTGTGGTCGGTCCATTCCGGGCAGCGCTGCTGGACCAGGCGTTTGGCCTCGTCCACCAGGCCCTGGAAGCGGCGGTCGTCCAGATGGGGACTGGGCAGCGTCACGCGCCGGCCTCCTCGTCGTCGGGGTTCGTCTCCGGCCCGTGCGGGGGGATCACGTAGAACGGGAAGACGAGGTTGCGCGGGTCGTTGGAGCCGCGCACGGTGTAGCCGATGTCGATGTAGAGCACCCCGCTGTCCGCCGCGTCGAACCGGACGGTGACGTCGGCGACCTCGATGCGCGGTTCCCAGCGTTCCAGGGCGAGGCGCACCTCGTAGGCGAGCTGCCCGGCCGTTCCGGCGTCGGCGGGGGCGAACACGTAGTCGTTGACGGCGCAGCCGAACTCGGGCCGCATCGGCCGCTCGCCGGGCGAGGTGGCGAGGATCAGCCGGATCGACTCCTCCAGTTCGCGTTCGCCGCGCACCAGCGCGATGGACCCGGTGGCGTCCGTACGCGGCGGGAAGGCCCAGCCGGCCCCGATGAACTGCTCTCCCATGTCCGTTCAGCCTCCGATCAGCACCGTGGCGCAGCCCGACAGGATCGGCGCCCCGCAGCCGCTCAGGTCCCCCACGCGGGCGGCCGGCCTGCCGCCGATGAACACGCTGCGGCTGCCCGGGGGCGCGATCGGGGACGGTGGGTGGCCGAGCGGCGAGGCGCACTGGTGGAGGGTGCCGACGGTGGCCGCGGGTCTGCCGCCGATCAGCACCGAGACCACCCCGGGCGGCCCGACCGTGCCGGGATGACCCGTGGGGTCGCCGACCCGGGCGGCTGCTGCTGACGGCATGCGGTGCGCTCCCTTTCGCTGTGAATGTGCCGGTACGTCAGTTGAGCTGGATCATCGGTGCGTTGACGGAGACCGAGCCGCCGCTCTTCAGGTCCGTGCGGCGACTGCCGTCGACCGTGACCTGACCGCCGCGCAGCTCCACGGCGCCGTCCGTGGAGAGGGCGACCTTGCCGTTGCCGCCGTCGAGGGCGACTCCGTTGCGGGAGGTGAGGGTGACGCTCTCGCCGGTCAGGGTCAGTGCCCCGCGTCCGGCGTCCAGGGAAACGCCCTTGGCGGCCGTGACGGAGACCCGTTCCTTGGCCTCGATGGTGACGCTGCCGTCGCTGTTGATGACGACGGCGGTGCCCCGGCGGTCCAGGGCGATGGTGAGCTTCCCGTCGCCGGTCCGCAGCCGTACGCCCTGCGGGCCGTTGGCCGCGTCCAGCAGTTCGAGCTGGTTGCCGCTCTTGGACGCGAAGGCCCGGCGGTTGACGGCACCGGTGGTGGGGTCGACCAGATCGCCGCCGCCCGCGTCGGAGGCGCCGGGGGTGACCGGGGCCCCGGGCGCGCCGGGGGCTCCGGGTGCGCCGGCTCCCCCGCCGGGCCGGTCCTTGCCGTTGTACAGCCCGGCCAGCACGTACGGCCGGTCCAGGTGCCCGTGCTCGAAGCCGACCAGCACCTCGTCGCCGACCTCCGGGATGAACGCCTCGCCGCCGCCCGTCCCGCCGGACTGCGCGGTGCGCGCCCAGTCGCTCGCGTACTCGTCCGAAAGCCACGGGAAGCGCACCTTCACCCGGCCCGAGCCCTCCGGGTCCTGGGTGTCCGTGACCGTCCCGCTGACCAGCCCGGCCCAGCGGGGACCGCTCCCGGAGGCACCGGCCGCCCCGGTGAGCCCGAACAGCGACCTCTCCTGCTGACCGGACACGGTGATCCAGGTCTCGTAGCCGCGTACGGAGTCGAAGACGTGGCGGGAGGAGGTGACGGTGTAGCGGCCCTCGAAGGGCGCGCCGACCGCGTTGAGCGCGACCGCGCTGCCTGCCGTGACCTCGGGGTTGCCCCTGATGACCGCCTCCAGCTCCGCGAAGGAGCCCGCGATGCGCTCGGCCAGCGCCTTCGCCGCCTGGTCCACCTGCGCCTGCGTGCCGTACGCGGCGTCGGTGACGACGAACCGGGCCTCGCCGAAGGGGGCACTGACCTCGGCCGCCGTGACGCCGAGGTCCAGCGTCGCCGACTTCCCGGCGGGGGACCGGCCGACCAGCGGTTCCTTGGCGCCGATGTCCCAGCCGCGCACCTCGACCTCGGAGACCTGTTCTGCGGCCGACACTCCGGCGCGGCAGCGCAGCAGGTTGCTGCCGAGTTCGAGGACGAGCGGGTCGCGGTCGGCGCGCGCGGAGCTGTCCGGTGCCCCGCTCGCCTCGGCGGGCCGGGTGATGTGCAGCTGTCCGTCGCGCACGTAGGCCTGGGCGCCCGCCTCTTCGGCCAGTCCTCGCACGAACTCCCAGTCGGTGACGTTGGGCTGGGCCATGTGCTCGATGACCGGTCCGGCGATGTCCACGGTGCCCGGTTTGAGTCCGGCGCGCTGGGCGACCTGGCCGCAGATGTCGGACAGGGTCATGTTCTGGTAGCTGGCGACCCGGCGGCCCCGCAGCAGCCGGTGCGACGCGTCGAGCCCCCGGACCACGGTGAAGGTGCCGGTCTCGTCCAGCTCGACCTCCAGCGCGGTGACCGCGCCTTCGAGGAGCGGTTTCGGGGCGCTGCCGCCGCCGGCCCGGGCGAGGAGCCGGGCCTCGCTGCCGATCTTCAGGCCGGTCTGTTCGAGCAGGACCCGGTCCGGGTCGCGGAACCGGAGCAGGAAGAGGTCGGGGAGCGTCCGGCTGTCGTCCACGTAGCCCTCGACCAGGGTGTTGAGGAACTTGGCGGGCAGCGGGCGGCCGTCGAACTCCACCACCAGCGCGCTGGCGACCCCGGGGCGAGTCATCGGCCCGCCCCCCGGCCGCCGTTGTCGTCCAGCCGGCTGAGCTCGTCCAGCGCGGGCAGCAGCAGCTGGGTGCCCGGGGCGAGCCTGATCGGGTCGTCGATGCCGTTGGCCTCGGCGATGACCCGCCAGGCGCCCGCGTCGCCGTACTCCCGGTGCGCCAGCGACGGCAGCGAGTCGCCCGACGCGACCCGGTGCACCCGCCGGGCCGCCAGCGCCCCGGACGTCGGGTTCTGCCCGGGCGTCTCCCCGCTGATCTCCTCCATCGTCACCTGGCACACGGCCCGGATCGGCACGCCCGATGTGGTGAACAGGGTGTATTTCGCAGCGACTTGGCTCACGTAGCCGGGAAATCCGGTCAGCCCGCCCCAGTGGAACACCACCCAGGGCGGCGAGGAACGCTGCTGCTGCCTGGTCTCGTTCGTCGGCACGCAGCACGCGAACAGCTGCTCCACCGCCGTCACGACCCGGGTGTCCTGGGTGTCGCCCGCGTCGAAGAACATCTCGACGGTCAGTTTGCTGGGCTGCGAGCCCTGGTACTCCGGCGGCCCGGAGCTCTTCGCTCCCTTGGCCGGGGTGCGTTTCCAGGAGGCCGCCTTCGTCAGGCTCAGCTCCTTGGGGTTGAACTGGAAGTCGATCCGCCCGCACGGCCCGCCGGGGGTGAGCCCGCCCCCGGTGGGCGGGGTGCGCAGCTCCAGGTAGGCGTGCTCCAGCTTGGGCCTGGCGGAGCCGCCCTTCGCGGCGGACGCCACCTTGGACGTCCCGGCCGCGCTGAAGGCGATGGGTCCCGGGCTCACGCCGCTCAGCCCTCCATCACATAGCCGTGGTGGGCGATCTCGATCGTCTCCATCGCGACCTTGGGCGACTCCGGGGTGAAGGAGGGCCCGGTCCAGCGGACCGGCACGACTTCGAGCAGCCCCCACTGGGCGACCTTGCGGCCGTCGCCGGTCCGCGCCTCGATGTGCGCGGTCTTGCGGCTGAACCCGGTCGTCATGGTGGCGAACCAGCGCGCCACCTTCTCCGTCTCCCGGGTCAGCGGACGCGAGAGCTTGACGTTGGAGTACTTCAGCCGGGTCGGCAGCTGCCACACGTGCCCGTTGTTGCCGCCCTCCTCGCGCGTCTCCAGGACGACTTCGCAACCCAGCCCGTCACAGGTGTTGAACGACCCGAGTTCGATGTCGTCGATCGTCACGACGAAGCAGACGCTGACTGCGGGTTCGTCCGGGGCGTTGGCCATGCGCGTGCCTCTCGATCAGTGGCGGGTGTTGATGAGGGAGCCGGACCGCTCGCGTTCGAGCCTCAGGTCGGCCCTCAGCAGTCTGCTGAGGGGTGCGTAGAGCGCCCGGACGAGCTCGTCGGTGACGGGTGGCTGCTGCGGGGTTCCGTCGGGGCCCGTGGAGCCGGCCGTCGTCGCTGGCGGCTGCTGCTCGGTCGGCGGCTCGGGGTCGGGTCCGGGCTCCGGTTCGGGTTCGGGTGCGGGCGGCGGCGGTGGCTCCTCGGCGGTCTCCGAGTCCCGTTGGACGACCGGGCGCGAGGTGCCGTCGCGGGGCGCGGACGGGAAGACGACGCTCCCGTCCGCCATGCGCTGGGCCACCCCGGCCGCCATGGCGACCGCCCCGGCGTCACGGACGGACGCGGGAACGCGCGGGCCCCGGCCGGGGCCGGACGCCGGCCGCGCGTGGGGCGGAGCCGTCTGACGCTGTACGGGGGACACCGCACGCTGCAACGGTGCCGCCGGGGCGGTGGGTGCGGTCGGTGCCGCCGGTCCCGCCGGCGCTCCGGTCCTGGTTCCCGCGCCCGGGTCGGCCGTGGTCCACCGGACGGCGACGGCGGGCGGCGGGTCCGGGGGCGCGGGGACGAAGGGGGACGGGGCGGGTGCGCTGTCGTCGGCCCCCGTGCCGTCCGCCACGCGCTGGACCGACGGGGTGCCGCCGGGGGCGTCGGCCGTACGCAGGGTCAGGGGCCGGTCGCCGAGCAGGGGCGCGGTGGGGCGGTCGGGGGCCGCGGGTGACGGGGCGGTGCTGCGCTGGACCGGGGCTGCGGGCTCCTGGCGCTCCGGCGGCGCGTCGGGCGCCCGCACACCGTCGTCCGGCCCGAGCGGGGCGTCGCCCAGGAGCGGTGCCACGGTCTCCGTCCCGGTGGGGGCGTCCGGGTCCGTGGTCGCGCCGGGGCCGGGCGCGGGGCCGGCGGCGCGGACGTGGTCCGGCGGCGGGGCGCTGTCCCGCTGCACCTGGGGCGACGCGGGCCGGACCGCCTTGCGCTGGGCCGTGGGCGGCAGGCCCGGAAGCGGCGCGCCCAGTCCGCCCGTCCGCCGGGGCGGGGCCGGGGGCGCGGGCGGGGAGGGCTGCGGCGGTGCACCGGTGGGTGTGCGCTGCACGGGCGGGGCCTCCGGTGCCGGGGCGTCGGACCCGGTGGCGTCCGCGTGCGGCGCCGGGCCGACCGGCTCGGTATGCCGCTCCGGGGGTACGAGGGGCTGCTCGCCGACCAGTTGGCGTACGGGCGGACCGGCGGGCTCCGGAACCGGTCCGGCCGAGGTGAGGTTCGGCAGACCATCCCCGTACGTCCGCTGGACGGCGACCGCGCCGCGCCGCGTGCCGGGGCGCGGCGGCATCGGCATGTCGACGGCACGCTGGACCGGCGGGGGCGGGCTTCCCGGAGCGGCGTCGACCACACCGCGTACCAGGCCGGCGGGTGCCTCGGGGCTCACCAGGTGTCCCAGCGGTGTTCCCAGAGCCGGACTCCGGCGTGTCGTCAACCCGGTCTCGAAGCCGGACGGGTTGGTCAGCAGGTCCTGGCCCGTGACGGACCGCTGGACGGGCTCCAGCCGGCTCACGTCGACCCGGTCCGCCCGGTCCGGCCCGCCGCGGCCGGCGTGCTGCGGGAGTGGGGCGTCGGCGGAACGGCCGCCGCGCAGCCAGGACATCAGGCCCATGCTCCTCGTTCTCCTCCGTGCTCCTGGCTACTGCCCGTTGAGGCGGGCGACCTGTGCGACGAACTTCAGGCGTTCCGGGTGTTCCAGGTCCAGCAGGTCGTCCAGCGGCCAGTGGAAGTGATAGGCGAGGTACGCGACCTCCTCGTAGAGCAGGTCGGCCGCGTACGTCACGATTCCCCCAGGCGACCACCGGCGAGATCCACCGCGAACTCCTCGTCGCAGGACGGGCAGGTGACGGCAGCGCGGGTGTGGCCCTCGGCGTTGATCCGGCGGTAGAAGTCCTGGAGGAAGGCGAGATCCGACGCGAACAGGTCCTCGATGACCCCCGGATGGATGTCCTCGACCGTCCCGATCCGGGTCACCACCCGGGAGATCAGCACGACCGAGAGGTAGGCGGAGTTCTCCCGGACCCGGTCGTCGCGCAGGGGGACCAGCTCGTCCCGGGCGGTCGCCAGCCGCATCACCCCGCTGCGGTGCACGGTGCCCGACTCGTCCACGTAGCCGCGCGGCAGCTCGAAGGCGAACTCGGTCCGCAACGGCTCGGACCGGCCGGTGCCCGTGTCCCGTTCCAGGGGCGCCTGGAACTGGACCGTACGCCGCATCAGTCGAGCTCCATGCTCTCGTACGTGATCGCCAGCTTCTCGGTGAGCACCGAGGTGTCACCGGCCTTGAGCGTGCCGATCTCCAGCGACTTGGGCCAGGCGTTGATGAGCTTGTACCGCTTGATCGGCAGCCCCTCGTAGTCGTACACGATGACGGCGCCGTTGCGGCGGGCGTTCGTCATGCGGCCGAAGCGGGAGTCCTTGATCCAGCGCTCGAAGCTGTTGTCCTCGGTCAGACCGCGCGTGACGGTGACCTCGCCGGCCTTCGGGCGGCCGGGCAGTTTCTTGATGGCGTACTTGCCGTCGGCGGTGTTCTGCTTCAGCTCGATGACGTCCTGCTCCATCTTCAGACCACTGACCTCGGTGATCTGCTTGATGACGACGCTGTCGAATTCGAGACCGAAGGAGTGCCCGACGGAACTGTCGAGATCGGGAAGTGGCACCACAGGCTCCTTACGCCAGGTTCGGGGACGGGCCGGTCACGGAACTGAGGGACGGCACGGGCCGGTCACTCGTCCACGCCCCCGGTCCCGCCGGTCAGCTGGGAGAGGCGGAACACGACGAACTCGGCCGGTTTGACGGGCGCCACGCCGATCTCGCACACGACCTGCCCCGCGTCGACGCTTTCCGGCGGGTTCGTCTCCCGGTCGCACTTCACGTAGAACGCCTCGTCCGGGGTGAGGCCGAAGAGCGAGCCCTTGCGCCACTCGTTCACCAGGAACGCGGAGACCGTGCGCCGGATGCGGGCCCACAGGGCGTCGTCGTTCGGCTCGAAGACGACCCACTGGGTGCCCGCGAGGATCGACTCCTCCAGGTAGTTGAAGAGCCGCCGCACGTTCAGGTAGCGCCACGCGGGGTCGGAGGCCAGGGTGCGGGCGCCCCAGACGCGGATGCCGCGGCCGGGGAAGGACCGGATGCAGTTCAGCCCGATCGGGTTCAGCAGGTCGTGCTCGCCCTTGGTCAGCTGCGTCTGCAACGCGACCGCCCCACGCACCACTTCGTTGGCCGGCGCCTTGTGCACCCCGCGCGAGTCGTCGTTGCGTGCCCAGATCCCGGCGACGTGGCCGCTCGGCGGTACGAGGGTGGCACGCCCGGAGGCCGGGTCGGCGACGCTGATCCAGGGGTAGTAGAGCGTGGCGTACTTCGAGTCGAAGTTCGCCCGGTCGGTGCGCCAGGCCCGGATCTGTTGCGGCGTCAGGCCGGGTGGAGGGTCCAGTACGGCGATCCGGTCGCCCATCAACTCACAGTGGGCGATGAGCGCTTGCTGCACCGCGATGACCGATTCCAGGTCGAGCAGACCGCGTTCGTACGCTCCCATGAGGTCCGGCACGGCGATCATCGTGACGTCGTCCACCGCTTCGAGGCCGCCCAGGCCCGTGCGGCGGTCGGCGTCGCCGACGTACACCTCGGGGGCGAGCGCACCGGCGCTTCCGGCGGGCGGGGCGGCGGGGGCGAGGGTCACCGACTGGGGCGCCGGGCGGGCGGGGGCGGCGCCGCGCCCCGATTCACGTATCTCGATCAGCTCGGACTTGGCGTTGACCCGGGTGGCGACGTTCTCCTTGCTCCGCTTGGTCGTCACGGACGGATACGTCTCCGCGACCTGGCCGTCGCGCTTCACGATGAGCTGGAACACGTCGGACGGCGGGTCCTCGCCCTCGGCCTCCACGACCTCCACGCTGATCTCGCCGGCCACGCCCGGCTTCGGCTTGACGGCGTACGGCCCGACCTGGACTTCGGACCCGGCCGCGAGTTCGCCCTCCGCTCCCCCGGCCACGGTGTCCGTGCCGTCGCCGATGCGGACGACGTAGCAGATGCCGCCGCCGTTGGCGAAGAAGCCGTAGACGCTGGAGGCGAGGTACGTCCCGTCCACGAAGTCGCCGAAGGTGCTGACGAACTGGCTCCAGTTCGTGATCAGCGTCGGCTCGTCGAAGGGGCCCCGCTGGGCGAACCCGACGAAGGCGGCGACCGAAGTGCCCACCCCCTCGATCGGCCGGGAACCGGACTCGACCTCTTCGACGTAGACGCCCGGGGACAGGTACGACGGCATATGGGCCTCTCCTCGATGTGCTCCTCGACGTGCTTGCCACCCCGTCGCACGACCGCTGCCCGACCGGGGAACACCGGCGATTCTCGCCACTTCGGCGATCACCCGGAACGGATAGTCGGCCGCCCCGGCGTGCAGGGGCGGCTGCCCTAAGAGGCAAGGGGATGTCGCCGGGTGCACAGCACGGGCCTGCCCCTCCCCCGTCCCACCGGTCCTCCCTCCGCTCCGGGGAGGCCCGGCAGCCTGGCTGACCACCGTGTGCGGGCGGCTGTACTGGCGGGAGGTGGCGTATGAAGGCGGGTCCCGAGAAACCGCCCTCCGCTCCCGCCGCCGGGTCCCGTGCGGGCGCCCCCCGTACGGACGCGGCGCCCGCGCCCACGCCCGCCCCCGCCCCCGCGCCGGACCGCCGCGGTCTCCAGCGGCTGCAACGGGCGGCCGGCAACGCGGCCGTCTCCCGTCTCGTCGCCCAGCGCTACACGGCCCCCGTCAAGCCGTCGCCGGCCCAGGCGCCGGGCTTCCGGGGGGTCAAGGCGGACATCGCGGCGAAGAAGCAGCGGATGGCCCAGCACCGGCCGGCCGCGACGGAGTCGAAGGCGTCGCAGGATGCCGCCGTCGCGCCTCCGGACGACAAGGAGGCGCAGGGCAAGGCGGCCAACGCGGAGAAGATGAACGCCGCGAAGCCGGGCGAGTTCGACAAGAAGGCGTTCATCGACGCGGTGAACAAGGCGATCGACGCGCAGGCCCCGAAGAACCTCGACGACGCAGACAAGTTCTCCAAGTCCGGCAAGGCGGAGCGGGTCAAGGCGGAGGTCGACGGCAAGGTCTCGGACGGCAAGGAGGCGTCGGCCAAGGACATCGACACGGCGACGAAGGCCCCGCCGGACACGTCGGCCGCGAAGGACAAACCCGTCACCCCGCTGACCCCGGACCAGCCGCCCGGCAATCCGGGGGCGCCGTCCGCGGCGGCCGCCATCCCCGAGAAGCAGCCGGCGTCGGTCACGGACTTCTCCGAGGGGCCCGCGCAGAACGACAAGGCGATGGCGGACGCGGAGGTCACCGAGGAGCAGCTAGCCAAGGGCAACGAGCCCGAGTTCAACGAGGCGCTCAGCGCGAAGAAGACCGCCGAGGCGGACTCCGCGAAGGCCCCGGCGAAGGGAAGGTCGGCCGAGAGCCGGCAGCTGTCCGCCGCGAAGGCGGGCGCCGCGGCCTCGGGCGCCGCCGCGATGAGCACGTTGACCGCGACGCGCGCGCAGGCCGGACAGAAGGTGGACGGCGGCAAGGGCGAGACCAAGTCGAAGGACGAGAAGAAGCGCGCCGAGGTCACGGCGAAGCTCCAGAAGGTCTACGACGGCACGAAGAAGGACGTCGAGGCGACGCTGTCCGGCCTGGACAAGAAGGTCGACGCGGCATTCACCTCCGGTGAGAAGGCGGCACGGGACGCGTTCACGGCGGACCACAAGCGCCGGATGAAGAAGTACAAGGACAAGCGGTACTCCGGCTGGACCGGCAAGGCCCGATGGGTGAAGGACAAGTTCGCGGGTCTGCCCGAAGAGGCGAACGAGCTCTACCAGGAGGCCCGCAAGCTGTACGTGTCCCGGATGCAGACGGTGATCTCGTCGGTCGCCGACATCATCGGCACCGAACTGGGCAAGGCGAAGGCCCGGATCGCTAAGGGGCGGAGCGAGCTCAAGGCGGAGGTGGACAGACTCCCCGCTGATCTGAGGCAGTTCGGCGAGGAGGCCGCGAAGGACTTCGCGGGAAAGTTCGACGACCTGGAAGCGACGGTCAACGAGAAGTCGGAGCAGCTGGTCCAGGACCTGGCCCAGAAATACACGGCGGCGCTCAACAAGGTCGACGAGGAGATAAAGAAGCTCCAGGAGGCCAACAAGGGGCTGATAGACAAGGCGAAGGACGCGATCGTCGGCGCGATAAAGACGATCAACGAGCTGAAGAACCTGCTGCTCGGCATCCTCGCCAAGGCGGCCGGCGCCATCATGAAGATCATCAAGGATCCCATCGGCTTCCTGGGCAACCTGGTGTCGGCCGTCGGCGCGGGCCTGAACCTCTTCGTCACGAATATCGCCGACCACCTGAAGACCGGGCTTGTGTCCTGGCTGCTCGGCACCGCGGTGAAGGCGGGCCTCGAACTCCCGCAGCGTTTCGACATGAAGGGGATCATTCAGCTCATCGGCTCGCTGCTGGGCCTGACCTGGGCCAACATCCGGGCCCGGGTGACCCGCAAGGGCGTCCCCGACGAGGCGATGACGGCGGTCGAGTCCTCGGTCCCGGTCGCCCAGAACATCGCCCGGGAGGGCCCGGCGGGCGCGGTCAAGGAAATCCAGGAAGAGGCGGGCGACCTCAAGTCCACGATCCTGGAAAAGCTGACGACATACCTGATCCCGACGGTCATCATCGCCGGCATCACCTGGATCCTCTCCCTATTGAACCCCGCCTCCGCCTTCGTACGCGCGGTCAAGGGAATCATAGACATCGTCACCTTCGTGGTGAACCAGGGCGCCCAGATAGTGGAGTTCGTCAACTCGGTCCTGGACGCGGTGGTCGCGATAGCCAACGGCGGCAAGGCGGGCGTCCCCAAGATGGTCGAAACCGCCCTGGCCGCGAGCGTCCCGCTGCTCATCGGCTTCCTCGCATCCCTGCTGGGCATCGGCAGCCTGGCCGCGAAGGTGAAGAGCGTCTTCCACGCGGTGTCGCGCCCGGTGAACCGAGCGATCGACAAGATCGTCGACTTCATCGCCAAAAAGGGCAAGGCCCTGTGGAACAAGATCAAGGGAAGGAAGGGAAAGGGTAAGGATAACAAGAAGGGTGGAGAGGATGGGAAGAACCTTCCTGCTTCGTACCCGATCCCGAAGAAAAATTTCGAATCGCTCGACAAGGAGAGTCACAAGGTTCTGTTCAACGGAAGGAACGCGGACGCCGGACTGGTCGTCCACAGCTCACCTCAGGATATTACGAAGTACATGAACGATTGGCAGACCGAACTGAACACCGCAGGGGCCGGCGCCGACAGCACGTCACAAACCGCTCTCGACCGCGTCAAGCAGAAGGAAAAAGAAGTAAGAGATCTCAATAAGGCGTTTGTCGCGCTACCCGGGCAATCACGAGCCAAGCAGTCCGCGTACGAAGACCTACTGAAAGCTCTCTCCGCACTGGCCGCCCTCTTGGCCCACAGGCCAGGCGCCACACCCCCGCTTCCCCCTCCCGTGCTCCCGCCGTTCGAAAATGGAGTTCTCGCCCGGCCGTTCAAGGCAAGGTATATCGACAAAGACATCAAGCACGGCAGCGAAGCAGGAACATACAATGGCGCGACCTTGACGGGATGGAACGTAGCCGAAACCTACAACACATCCGCCGACAATAACGCATGGGTGAAAATGCACCTGCTTCCCGCATTTCTGGGAGGTGACGCAACCGACTCCAACCTGGTTCCCGCGCGAGGCTTTGTCAATAATCCACTCTTCCTGTGGGCCATAGAGAACCCGGCCATGAAGTCACTCAACAAGGGAGCAACAAGCCCTTCACTTGAGCGCATGGTGTGGTACGACGTGAACGTCGACTACTATCCGAACCACCCCGGCTTCCCCAGATCACTGGCAGTCAGATGGGGAGGCTACGAGTACACCGGCGGGACTTGGACCGAACGCGCGCCCCGGCCGGGCAACGGTGTCAGTTCATTCTCGGACACTCAGGATCCCCCCGCACCCCTGAACCAGGACGTGCTGCGCATCAACATGTCGGGGGTCAAGTTCACCGTGTACAGGTCCCTCGGCATCGCCGATGCGGACGCCGAGGCGATCAAGAAGTACGTGAAAAGCCGACCGTTGATCGACCTCAGCGACGCCATCGCAAAGTTCCCTCACCTCACGGCACAACTGACCAACGCTCAGACGGTTCAGCGACTGAGGTTCGAACCGGCACCACACCACGTGCTCCGGATCAACCTGCCGACAGCAAAGTACGCCGTCTTCAGTTCCCTGGGGATCACAAGGCCGGACGCAAAAGCCATAAGAAATCTAGTGAAAACAACTCCACTCGCCGACCTGGCTGACGCGATCAAAAAGTTTCCGCACCTCACGACGCAACTCACCGATGCCGACGCCACGCAGCGGCTCAGGTTCGATTGACATTTTCTTCCCTCGCAGGCCCCAGATCGAAGGACGTCATGGAAACAGAGTTCGAAGCAAGGCTACGCAAGACGGTCGAGCAGGTTCAAGCATGCGCGTCCATTCAGACGGAAAAATACGATCGTGGCCCCATAGCCATTTACATGAAACGCCCCGAGGACGCGTTCAACATCATGCGCATGGTCCAGGAAGCGTCACCGTCCGATGAGCTGAAAAGGAATTTTCACCGCTATTCCAACCTCTTCTTCTCCTGGCGGGCGCGTGAACCGTTCGATAAAATCGCAGGAGAGTTCCATATCATGCACATGGCCGAGGCTGTCGTCCGTGGCCCGCAACCGTCATCCTTCGATCCCGCCTCAAAAATGGGAAAACTCATCGAGGAACTGAGGGTCTTCGAAACACATCCCGTAGGGGGAACGGGAACGTACTCGGCACTCCGGTTCACAGAAAATAAGAACTCCCCGGAGGTCTGGTACTGCGATCTTCGGCAGGGGGCCACTCTGCTCGACATCAGTTACAGCAGCTACTTGGACAACATGCTGCTCACGAGAGGTCTCTACGATTGGCAATATCTCTTCGCCACCCCGGATCCGGAAAACTATGGAATGCGTGCGTCAATGCCGTACCTGCGTGAAGGGCTAAATTTCCTCGACCAAGAATTCACCGAAGACTTTTCCGGTCTGCGTGACAGGCTGGCCGAACGCCTCCGCCTGACGAACCCGGAGCCACAGCCCGGGAACGACTGAAAGACATCCGTCAGGAGCTCTGAGTCAAGAACCCCAGATACGGCCCGAACTCCGACGCCGGCGCCAGTCGGCCGAGCTTCTGGTACTCCCGCTGCACCGCGTGGATCAGCGTGGCCATCGTCACCGCGCCCCCTTGGCCGCCGCCAGGTACGCCGCCGTCACCGCTATCGAGCGGATGCCGCAATGGCTTCTCCGCTTGTCTCGAAGCCTTCAGACGTCCGCCACCCGCACCGGGAGCGACTTCAGCCCGTTGATGAAGTTCGACAGCAGGCGGCTCGGTGGGGCTGCCGGCCCGAGGGTGCCTGGAGGCAGGGCTCGGCCCAGTTCCTCGTACAGCACGCGCAGTTGCAGACGGGCGAAGTGGGCACCCAGGCACACGTGAGGGCCGTCGCCGAAGGAGACGTGGGGGTTGGGGGTGCGGCTGAGGTCCAGGGTGAAGGGGTCGGGGAAGGCCCGTTCGTCGTGGTTGGCCGAGGCGTGGAAGACAACGACCTTGTCACCGGCGCGGATGCGCGTGCCCGACAGGGTCGTGTCCTGGGTGGCCGTGCGCCGAAAGGTGAGGACCGGCGGGTGGCGGCGGAGCAGTTCGTCCACGGCGGTCGTCATGTCCACCTCGGCGTTGTGCAGTCGGCGGTACTCCTCCGGGTGCGTGGCCAGGAGTTGGATTCCGCCGGGTGCCGCACTGCGTACCGTGTCGTTTCCCGCGACGACCAGCAGGAAGAAGAACATCTCCATTTCCGGCGCAGTCAGTTCGGGGTCCGTGGCCAACGCCGTCATCACGTCGTCGGCGGGGCTCCGGCGTTTGTGCGCCGCCAGCGACCGCGCGTACTCGAACATGTCGCGCAGGGCCGCCGGAGAGCGCGGGTTGACCGCCTCACCCGCGCGACCGCGCTGCGGTGTGCCCGCTTCGTCCGGGTCCTGGTAGCCGATGACACGCCGCGTCCAGTGCAGGAGCAGCCCCCGGTCCGAGGCCGGGATGCCCAGCAGGTCCGTCAGATTGAGCAGCGCGTAATCGTCCGTGACCTCGCTGACGAGGTCGCAGGTGCCGTCACCCTCCCGTGCCGCGGCCACCGCACTCCTCAGCAGCGCGCGGGCGCGTTCGCGGACGACGGTCTCGAACCGGCCGATGCGCTTCGGGGTGAAGGCGCGGCTCACCAGGACGCGCAGCCGCCGGTGGTGCGGCGGGTCCTGGTTCAGCATCATGCGGCGGATGAACGGCAGGTCGTCCGGGTCGGGGTCGCGGATCTGGGTGGCCCCGAGATACGACGAGAAGGCCGAGGAGTCGCGCAGGACCCGGACCACGTCCGCCTGCCGGGTGACCGCCCAGAAGCCGGGGCCCGCCGGCCAGCCCAGCACCTCGTACTCCTCCTGCCACGCGACGGGCCGGTGGTCGCGCAGCCGGCGGTAGCGGTCGTGGGGGACGCCGAGAGCGTACTGCCGGGGGTCGAACACGTCGGGCACGGCCCCGGGCAGAACGGGCTCGCTCACGCCGTCGCCCCGCCGTCGGCCCCGTCCGCCCGCAGGAAGTCCTCCACCACCCGGATCAGGTCGAGCGGCGCCTCGTCCATCGCGTAGTGGCCGCAGGACGGCAGCTCGACCAGCGCGCCACGCGGGAACCACCGCATCCAGGTCGCCCGCTGCACCTCGGCGGAGAGGGCCGGATCGAGCGCTCCCACGATCGCCAGGGCCTCGACCGGCGATCCCTCGATCCGGTCGTGGAACGCCTCGCCCGCCCAGGAGTCCAGCCAGGCGCGGAACGCCCGCTCGTCACTGCACCGGACCGAGCGCCGGACCATGCGGTCCAGCCAGGCCGCCGGACGTCGGCCTCCCGTGGTGAAGTCCAGGATGATCCGCCGGTTCTCGGGACTCGCCGCCGCACCGGAGAACAGCTCCCACTGCTCGGGCGACAGCGGCAGTCCGGACGCGGGGACCGGCGAGATGCCCACGAGCCGGCGCACCCGGTCCGGTGCGGCGGCCAGCACCCGCTGGATGACGGAGCCGCCCATCGAGTGGCCGATCAGCGAGAAGCGCTCCCAGCCCAGCCGGTCGGCAAGCGCGAGCACGTCCGCCGCGCCCTCGGCCGTCGTGTACGAACCGGCGACGCCCCTGGCCTCGCCGTAGCCCCGCAGGTCCGCCACGGCGTACTGGAAGGCGCCGGGGTCGAGGTCGCGCACCACTGGGTCGTACGCCGAGCGGTCGGCGAACCAGCCGTGCACCGCGATCACCTTGTGCGGGCCCTCGCCGTACAGCGTGTGGGGCAGTACTCCCTCAGGCAGAACAGACAACTCGGTCACGCCAACTCCCGTCGCCGTAGGGCTCGGCCCCGCCGGGCATCGGCAGCCCGGCTCCGACCACGGTGGCTCCCCGGCCCCTTCCGCGCAAGGGTGACACCCGCGTACGGGTCCGGGCCGCCCCCTCGGTCAGGAGGTCAGCAACCCCATGTACGGCCCGAACTCCGAAGCCAGCGTCAGGCGGCCGAGCTTCTGGTACTCCCGCTGGACCGCGTGGATCAGCGTCGCCATCGTCACCGCGCCGCCCGTGTCCGCCGCCAGGTACGCCGCCGTCACCGCGATCGAGCGGATGTTGCCTCCCGCCAGCTCGAAGTTCTCGGCGCAGAAGGCGAGGTCGAGGTCCGCGCCCCGGGGGAGGACCGTCCCCAGGCAGCGGTCCCACAGCACCAGGCGTTGGGCCGGGTCCGGGACCGGGAAGTCGATGACCAGGTCCAGGCGGCGGGTGAAGGCGTCGTCCAGGTTGGCGCGCAGGTTGGTGGCCAGGATCGCGAGGCCGTCGAAGGACTCCATGCGCTGGAGGAGGTACGCGCTCTCCACGTTCGCGTAGCGGTCGTGCGCGTCCTTCACGTCCGAGCGCTTCCCGAAGATCGCGTCCGCCTCGTCGAAGAGCAGGACCCCGTTGACCCCCGCGGCCTCCGTGAAGATGCGTTCCAGGTTCTTCTCGGTCTCGCCCACGTACTTGTCGATCACCGTCGCCAGGTCGACCGTGTAGAGGTCGAGACCGAGGTCGGCCGCGATCACCTCCGCCGACATAGTCTTGCCCGTGCCGGAGTCGCCCGCGAAGAGCGCCGAGACCCCGCGCCCCCGGCCCCCGCCCGGCCGCATCGCCCACTCCCCCAGCACCCGGTCCCGGTGCCGGGCGCGGGCGGTCAGTTCGCGGAGCTGGGCGTGGGCGTCGGGCGGGAGGACCAGGTCGTCCCAGGTCACCGTGGGTTCGATGCGGCGGGCCAGGCGGTCGAGGCCCGCCGCGTTCTGGGCGCGGGCCCCCTGGCGCACATGGCCGGGGGTGAGGGTCCCGCCGTCGAGCCGGGCCGTCTGGGCGGCGCTGCGGGCGGCGCCCGTGACCTGCTCCGGTGTGAGGAGGAACGGGGCGAGGAGGTGGTCCGGGTCGACGCCGGCAGGCACCGGGCCGGAGCCCGTACGCCGGTACGCCTCGCTCCACAGCGCGCCACGCGCCGACGGCTCCACCCTCGGGGCGTGCACGAGCAGCGGCGGCTCCACGGACCAGGAGGCGTCCCACGGCACCCGGCCCACCATCACCGTCGGCACCGGAGTGGCCGTCAGCAGGCGTAACAGGTGCGGGTGTTCGCGGGACACCGCGTCCAGCGGCGCGCAGACCAGGCCCGCCCCGGTCAGCCGGGCCTCGCGGACGAGGGCCCGTACGGCGTCGGCGGGGGCGGGGTCGGCCACCAGGTGGGTGAGGTCAACGCCCAGGACCTTCCGGCCCGCCCGTTCCAGCGCCGCCGCGGCCAGGGCCGTTCCCGCACCGCCCTGGTCCTCGCTCAGATAGACCAGGGGGACGCCGCCGGCCAGGACCCCGGCCAGAGCCGCGGGGTCGCCGACACCCCCGACCGCCTCCCAGGGCGCCGTGAGGTCCGCGAGGCGCGCATCCCTCGTGTCGTCGCCGAGCAGATGCGCCGTGACCCGGTCCGGCACGCGCAGCGCCCGGCTGAGGAAGGGGCGGTCCAGGTCCTCGGCCAGCAGCAGCCCGGCGTCCCGCAGCGGGGCGGCCGCCGCCAGCCGGCCGCGGGCGACCGCGTCCGCCGGGGACACCCCGCACAGGCCGAGGGCCAGGCCGATGGACGGGCGCCGCCGGGTCACGTCGTCGTTGAGGTACCCGTAGAACGCCTCGAAGCGGTCGTCCAGGTCGGGTACGAGGGCGATGAGCAGGATCTCGGTGTCGAGCGGGGTCAGCCCGAAGTCGGCCTCCAGGGCGGTGAGCCGGGAGGGCCCGGCGGGCCCGTCCTCCTCCCCCACCGGGACCGGAAAGCCCCGCGCCGCTTCCTCGTCCAGCAGCCGCGCGATGTTCTCGTCCGTCAGATACAGGCCCCGGAACGCGTCCTCCGGGTCCGGGTCCGTGCGCTGCCGGGTCTCCACCGCGCGGCGGACGCGCTGCTCGACGGCGGTCGCCCGGGCGAGCAGGTGGCGCAGGTTCAGGTCGTCGTCGGGGCGGCCCGGGGTCGTCATGCGGTGGGGTCCTCCTCGACGACGGGGGCGGCGTCACCGGCCGGGCGCCTCTCGGTGATCCGCAGCCCGAGACCGCGACGCGCCGGGGAGGCCGCGGGCGCCTCCCGTTCCGGGCGGCCCGGGCGGCTCCCGTACACCGGAAGACCGCCCCGTACCGGCTCCGGGGGGTCCGGCATGTCGCCGAACCGTGCGTGCAGGCCCTCGTCGCCGACCGGCGGGCCCGCCGGGTAGGTCGGGGAGGCGGTCACGGGCACGCTCACCACCAGGTCGAGCGACGGCTTCAGCTCGCCGCCGAGCGCGCTCCACACATCGGCGAAGGAGCGGTCCTCCGGCGGGGGCAGGGCGATCGACATCGGGACGGCGGCCCCGATCTCGGCGAGGGAGCCGGCGAGCCGTTCGGGGGGCAGGGCCTCGTAGGCGAGGAGGCAGGCGAGCAGGGAGGAGAGGAGCCGGTGTTCGTCCTCGGGGCGCTTGGTCCACGCGGTGATCAGGTACGAGAGCTTGAAGTAGCGCGGCGGGCGGCGCCGCGCCACGACGGCGCCGCGTTCGTCGTACTCGTTGTGCAGGCCGCGCTCACGCCGCCGCATGTCCTCGCGGATGTCGTACAGGTAGAGGTTGACCATGGGGGCGTTGACCTTGGCGGCCCACTCCCGGGTGGGGGCGTCGAAGACGACCGTGATCTGGCCGCCGCCGAGCACCTCCGCCCGGATCAGGGTGCGGAGTACGTCGTCCACCTCGTGGATCATCTGGTGCCCGCCCCTCTCACGTACGGCCCTTGAAGTCCGGTGGCTGCAGGTTGCGCTGGACCACCAGGACGGGCTTCTGGAGCCGGGGGAGCCCGGTGATGTCCGCGCGCAGGACGCGGGGGCCGAGGGTGTCCTTGCGCAGGACCAGCACCTGGACCTCGAAGGTGCCGTCGCGGCCCACGCGTACGCCGGTGCGGTCCGCGGTGATGCCGGTGTTCCAGGTGAGGCGTACGGTCTCGCCCGGCGGGTAGTCCTTGCCGCGTGCCACGACGGGCTGGCCGGGTTTGGCGACCTGCGGGGTGACGGTGAGGGAGGGCCTGAGGACGCGCAGCCGTTCCGTGTCCTGGTTGTTGACGGGGTGCAGGTCGCCCAGCATGCCGCTCACGGTGGCGCGTACGTTCCCGGTGATCGCCTCGCGGTACGTGCCGGTCTGGGTCACCTCGATCCGGCCGCCGGGCGGGATGGTGCAGGGGGCGGCGGCCGTGCAGCGGCTGAGGGAGGTCAGCGTGCGGTCCTTCGCCTTGCCGGGCTTCGGCCAGCTCGTGGCGACGACGACGTCCCTGGCGGTGTCCGGGCCGGCGTTCGTCACGGTGAAGCCGGCACGGGTCCGGCGGCCGATGTACGTACGGTCCGGGCTGAGGTCGGCCTTGACGGCGACGTCCGTCGCGGGTGGCGGGGGCAGCGGCGCCGGTGGCGGGGGCAGCACCTCGAAGACGGCGGTGTCGGTGGCGGTGTTGCCCGCCGAGTCGGTGGCGGTGCAGGTGACCGTGGTCGAGCCGATCGGGAAGAGGGAGCCGGAGGCGGGGGTGCAGCTGACGGGGAGGCGGCCGTCCTGGGCGTCCCTGGCGGTCGCCCAGTAGCTGATCCTCGTACCGTCCTCGTCGTCCGCCCTGGCGATCCGGTCGTCCACGGCGACGAGCGGCGCGTCGACGTCGTTCACGTCGATGGTGATCTTCTGCTGGAAGTCGGGGTCGGGCGCGGCCGTAGGGGCGAGCCTGTCCGTGCCCGGGATCTGCGGGCCGAGCAGGAACTGGACGGTGCAGGTGAGCCGGGCGCCCTGCGGGGCGTCGGCCGCGACGTCGATGGTCTCGGCGAAGTGAGCGGTGTCGCCGCTGGTCACCCGGCGGGTGGGCGGGTCGAGGGCGACGGTGAGGTAGGGGCTGCAGTCGCTGAGCTGGTGGCCGACGGAGGTGGGGAGGTTGTCCATGCCGTCGACGATGGCCTGGACGACCTGGTCGCCCTGGATGCCTTCGAGCAGCCGGCCCTGGGTGGCTTCGATGATGCGGGTGGCCTGGCCCGCCTTGGTCGGCGGGTCCTCGACCTGGTCGGGGTAGTCGGGGTTGTGCGCGTTGCCGGTGCCGTTGAGCCCGTCACCGAGCGCGCTGTCCACGTCGACGCCGACCACCCGGACGCCCTTGTCCTGGAGCGCGAAGATCGTGTCGTCAATGGTGTGGCCGGCGCTCGGTGAGTGACTGGACGCGTCGCTGACCAGCACGATCACCGGGTTGGAACCCTCGCGGAATACCGTCTCGCCACCGGCTCCGTTGGCGATCTGCCAGAGGCCGTTGATCCAGTCCTCCGACGGGCCCATGCTGTAGGCGCCCCGGTCCGTCGTCAGCTTGTTCACGCCGGCCTGCACCTTGGCGAGGTCGTCCGTCAGCCCCTGGAGTACTTCGAATTCGCCCCCCGTGGGGTCGAATTGCTGGTCACCGAAAGTGGCGACGGCGAATCGCGACTCAGGCTGTTCCGCCAGCACCTTCTGGGTGATGTCCGACAGGTTCGTCTGCACGTCCGTGATGGGCTTCTCCATGCTCCCCGTGCCGTCCACCAGCAGGACGACCTCGGGTTTCGGCGGAATCGCCGGTGTACGAACCGACTTGTCGACACTGGTCGAGCCGCCCGGGTCGAGCGCCTCGTGCACGGTCGCCGGCGTGACCCACGGGTCCGGCGGAACGGGCACGGCGGGGGCGGCACCGGCCGAGCCCGGCCCCGGGACGAACGCGGTGGCCAGCAGGAGCAGGGCGAGCGCCGCGGAACGACGCGCGCCGGCCGGTCCGGGTGGGCGTCCCGACGGCCGAATCCACCGCACAGTTTCTCTCCCCCGCACCCGGACCTCCCACCGAAGAACAGCGCCCACACGATCCCCCTGCGCGCGGGGTGCGCACAGGGGGAAGTCAGCCCTTTCGGCGGGTAGCTCCCGCTGCCCTTTGAGGCAGCCGCCCGGACCGTGTGGGTCCGGGCGGCGTCAGATCAGGCCCTGGCGCATCGCGTACGCCACCGCGTGGGACCGGTTGCGCAGTTGCAGCCGGGTCATCACGGAGTGCAGGACGTTCTTGATGGTGCGTTCGGAGTAGGCCAGCTTCGTGGCGATGTCGGCGGTGTCGTACCCCTCGGCGACGAGGCGGAGCACGTCCACCTCGCGGGCGGCGAGCCCGGTGAAGTGCAGTCCGCGCGGCGCGAGGACCTGGCCCTGGAGCCGGCCTACCTCCGCGAGCAGCCGGCCGAGCAGGTCGGACGGGAGGTGTCCCTCGCCCCGGGCGACCGTCTCGATGACGTGCACCAGGTGCTCGGGGGTGGACTCGGCCCGCCTGATGACCCCGACGACGCCGCATTCCGCGGCGCTCACCAGCTTCTGCTCGTCTATGTCCCTGGTGACGAGCACGGCACGGGCGTCAGTGGTGCGCTGGATGTGGCGCAGCGTCGTCAGCACGTCCTCCTCCACGGCGTCCACGACCATGACGACGACGTCGGGCCAGGGCCCCTCCTCGCTCCAGTCCACCACGTTCACTTCGGGCCGCGCCCTCAACTGGCTGGCCACTCCGGCTTGCGAGATCGGGTCCTGGGCCCGTAACGCGACAGTGGTGCGCTCCATGTGTGCTCCCCCTGTGTGACGGCCGGAAGCACTTCTGGCACACGCCTCGCAGCCGTGTTCGTGCGCCTCATTGGTGTGGAGGCGGACAGAAGATGCCCTGGTTCATTGAGGAGGAAACCAAATAGCTTGGCCGGGGCATCGAATGTGCCCGAAAGTGTTCCTTCACGGCCGATGTACGGCCTGGGCGGCAACCTTACGGTCCGCCGTATGAGTCTCACCGCAAGCCTCGACGCGTCCACCGTCAGCGCCGCACCGGGCGCGGAGACGGCTGTCCCCCTTCAGGTCCGCAACTCCGGTCAGACCGTCGAGGAGTACCGCTTCGAGGTGGTCGGCGCGTGTGCCGCCTGGGCGGCGGTGGAGCCGGCCGTGCTGTCGCTCTACCCGGGCGACTCGGGCACCGTGTCCCTCGTGCTGCGGCCGCCCCGCGACGCGACGGTGCCGGCGGGCGAGACGCCGTTCGGGGTCCGGGTGGTGCCGACCGGTGAGCAACGCGAGACGGTGGTGCCCGAGGGCCGGGTGACCGTGCTGCCGTTCACCGAGACGACGGCCGAGCTGGTCCCGCGCGGTTCGCACGGCGCGCTCGCCGGACGTCACCAGCTGGCGGTCGACAACCGGGGCAACACCCCGGTCACGGTGCGCCTCGGCGCCCAGCCCGGGACCGAGCGGGCCCGCGTCGTGTTCGCCGCTCCGGAGCTCCAGGTGGCCCCCGGCAAGGCGGAGTTCGCGAAGCTGCGGGTGCGTCCCGTCAAGCGGATGTGGCGCGGCACACCGGTCACGCACCCCTTCCAGGTGTTCGCCGCGACCCAGGTCGCCGAGGGACAGGACCCGGTGGAGCCGGTCCTCGTGGACGGCAGTTACGAGCAGGAGCCGCTGCTCCCCCGCTGGCTGCCCCGTGCCCTGGTCACCGCGGCCGTGCTGGTGCTCGCCCTGGTCGGCCTCTGGTACGCGCTGCTGCGCCCGGCCGTGAAGTCGGCGGCGCGCGAGGCGGTCACCCCGGAAGCGGTGCGGTCCGCCGCCGCGGCGGACAAGAGCAAGGCGCCGGAGCAGGGCGGTTCGGGCGGTTCCGGGGCGGGCGGCGGCGATTCCGCCGGGAGCGGGTCGGGCGGGGGCGGCGAGTCGAAGCCCACGCCGAGCCCGAGCCCGTCGGCGGCGGCCGACGCGGGGGCGGCCGCGCCGACCAGTGCGCAGGTCAGGGTGCAGGACGCGCTGGGCGGCGGGACGAACACGGGGACGGCGCTCACCGTGCCGGCCGGGAAGACGTTCCAGCTGACCGACATCGTGGTCCAGAACCCGCAGGGCGACGCCGGGACGCTCGTCGTCTCCGCGGGCCGCGAGACCCGGGTGCTGAGCCTGGGTCTGGAGAACTTCCGCGACTCCGACTACCACTTCGTGACGCCGATCGTGGTCCCGGCGGGCGGCAAGGTCACCATGACGATCGACTGCCGCAAGGTGGGCAAGCCGGTGGGCGCGCAGGCACCGGCGCGGTGCGCGGAGTCGATGTTCCTGGGCGGCACGATGCGGAACGCCGAGGGCGGCTGACGGAGGGTCAGCCGTCCGTCGTGGCAGCGCTTCAGGCCGGCGCCTCCTCTTCCTCCTCCGGGTTCTTCTCCTCCGCACGTTGCACGAACGAGCCCTGGACGTCGGCAGGTTGCTCGTCCTCGTCCTCCGTGGCAGCCCGCTGGACGGCGGGCGCCGCCGCGGAGGGCGCGGTGCTGGGGGCCGCCTGGGGGGCCGGGGCCGGGTCGGAGAGCACCCGGTCGGCGTTGGCGACGGCCTCGCGTTCGAAGCGGTCGGAGGGGTCGCTGACCCGGATGCCGCCGGGCGCCTCGGTGCCCTCGACGGGCCCGCTGCGCTGCTGGATGACGTGGGTCAGTTCGTGCGCCAGCGTCGTCCGGCCCTGGGGCGAGGACGGGTCGTAGGCGTCGCGCTGGAAGACGACGTTGTTGCCCACGGTGTAGGCGTGCGCGCCGACGCCCTTCGCCGATTCGTGCGCGGCCGAGTCGTTGTGGATGCGTACGTCGGAGAAGTCGGCGCCCATCCGGTTCTCCAGGTCCACCCGGGTCTCGGTGTCGAGTGGGGTGCCGCCGCCGGAGGAGATGACGTCGTGCACGGGTGAGCGCGGCTCCGCCTCGTCGGCCTGCTCGGGGGCCGCGGCCCGGGCGCGCTGGATCACGGGGCCGAGCGCGGCGTTGCCGACGGTGCGCTGGAGGGCCCCCATGCCCGACGTGCCCACCACATCGGTGCGGCCGGTGGCGGCGGCCCGGAAGAGGTGGTGGGCGCCGGTGGCGGCCGGCGCCTCCGCCGGCGCGTCGTGCAGGTGGCCGGCCGGCAGCCGCTCGTGGTCCTCCCCGGTCTCCAGGGGCTGCACGTGGTGCTCGTGGTCGTGTTCGTGGTCCTGTGCGTTCACCGTCATCTCCCCTGACCGCACCGGGGCGGTCGCGGCGGACCGCCCGCTCCTGCCGGCCTTCCACCCTGGGGGAGGTGTCGCTGCCCCGTCCAGCCCGGCCCTGTCCGGTGCGGGGCACGGCGGGGTGCCTCTTCGGGCAGCGGGCCGGTCCGGAAGGCCCCGGGCCCCGGGGCGGGTAACCGGTCAGGATTCGAGAAGCGCGGTGGTGGCCCGCTGCCTAGCATGATCCTCATGGACATCACCATTCACACCAGCTTCCTTCCGCACGACGATCCGGAGGAGTCCCTCGCGTTCTACCGCGACACGCTCGGCTTCGAGGTCCGCAACGACGTCGGCCAGGGCAAGATGCGCTGGATCACCGTCGGCCCGAAGGACCAGCCGAGCACGTCGATCCTGCTGGCGCCGCCGGCCGCGGACCCGGGGATCACGGACGACGAGCGCCGCACCATCACGGAGATGATGGCGAAGGGCACGTACGGCTGGATTCTGCTCGCCACCCGCGACCTGGACGCCACCTTCGAGAAGGTGCAGGCCGGTGACGCGGAGGTGGTCCAGGAGCCGACCGAGCAGCCGTACGGCATCCGCGACTGCGCGTTCCGCGACCCGGCGGGCAACCTGGTCCGCATCCAGGAACTGCGCTAGGCGTGCCTTGCCGCCGAAGGCTTACGGTCCCGTGACGTGCCGCCGCCGAAGCGCGTGACGGGGCCTTGCGCGTCCTAGCGTGGCCCGCATGCGCGTACTTGTCACCGGCGGTGCCGGGTTCATCGGTTCGGAGATCGTCCGCGGTCTCACCTCGGCCGGGCACGAGGCGGTGGTGCTCGACGCACTGCTCCCCTCGGCGCACGGCCCTTCCGCGCACCGCCCGGCCGGGGGTGACGACGGGCGGCTGATCGTCGGGGACGTGCGGGACCGCGCGGTGGTGGACCGGGCGCTGCGCGGAGTCGACGCGGTGTGCCACCAGGCGGCGATGGTCGGCCTGGGCAAGGACTTCGCGGACGCCCCGGAGTACGTGGGGTGCAACGACCTGGGCACCGCCGTCCTGCTCGCGGCGATGGCCGGGGCCGGGGTGCGGAGCCTGGTGCTCGCCGGGTCGATGGTGGTGTACGGCGAGGGCCGTTACGCGTGCCCGCGCCACGGGACCGTCCGCCCCGGCCCCCGGGACCCGGCCGACCTGGCAGCGGGCCGCTTCGAACCGCGCTGCCCCGACTGCGGGGCGGCACTGGTGCCCGGGCTCGTCGGGGAGGACGCGCCGGCCGACCCGCGCAATGTGTACGCGGCGACCAAGCTGGCGCAGGAGCACCTGGCCGCGTCCTGGGCGCGGGCGACGGGAGGGAGCGCCGTCGCGCTGCGCTACCACAACGTGTACGGGCCCGGCATGCCCCGTGACACGCCGTACGCGGGTGTCGCGTCGTTCTTCCGGTCGGCGCTGGCCCGGGGCGAGGCGCCGCGCGTCTTCGAGGACGGCGGGCAGCGGCGCGACTTCATCCACGTACGGGACGTGGCCGCCGCGAACACGGTGGCGCTGGAGGCCGCCGGCGCCCGCGCTCCCGGGAGCTTCGCGGCGTACAACACCGGCAGCGGCGAGCCGCACACGATCGGCGAGATGGCCGGGGCCCTGGCGGCGGCCCACGGCGGGCCGGACCCGGTGGTGACCGGTGAGTTCCGGCTCGGGGACGTGCGTCATGTGACGGCGGACTCGCGGCGGCTGCGCGAGGAGCTGGGCTGGCGGGCGGAGGTGGGGTTCGCCGAGGGCATGGCCGGCTTCGCGGCGGCGCCGCTGCGGGAGGCCGGGGCGGGGCTGACCGTCCGAGGCACCCGACAGGCGCTCACGCCAGGGGCAGGGTCACCTCGAAGCAGCAGCCGCCGGTGACGTTGCGGACCTCCGCCCGCCCGGCGTGGGCCTCGACGATGCCGCGCACGATGGCGAGTCCGAGGCCCGCGCCCGCCGGTGGGGTGCGGGCGTGGCTGCCGCGCCAGCCGGTGTCGAAGACCCTCGGCAGGTCCTCCTCCGGGATGCCGCCGCAGCCGTCGGTCACCGAGAGGACGACTCCGTCCGGCGCGCGGTGTGCCGCGACGGCGACCGTGCCGTCGGCGGGCGTCCGGCGGATCGCGTTGATCAGCAGGTTGCCCAGGACGCGGCTCATCTCCTTGCCGTCCACCTCCACGGGCACCTCCTCGATCCGCCCGCCGACCAGCCGCACCCCGTGCTCGCGGGCGAGCGGGTCCGCCCCGGCGAGGGCGTCGCCCACCAGGTCGTAGACGGAGACGCGGGTCGGGGTCAGCGCGAGCGAGCCCGCGTGGATGCGGGAGAGCTCGAAGAGGTCGCCGACCATGTCGTTCATCCGCTCGACCTCGGTACGGATCTGGCGCAGATAGCGCGGCGCGTCGACGGCCACGCCGTCCTCCAGGGCCTCGGACATGGCGCGCAGCCCGGCGAGGGGCGTGCGCAGGTCGTGGGAGATCCAGGCGACGAGTTCGCGCCGCGAGGTCTCCAGGGCGCGTTCCCGCATCCGTGAGCTGTCCAGCTTGGCGCTGGTGGCGGCGAGTTCGCGGGTGAGCGCGGCCAGTTCGGCGGTGGCCGGGGCCTCGGGCGCGGCGAAGGTGCCGCCGTCACCGAAGGAGCGGGCGGCGAGGGTCAGTTCGCGGCTGCGGGCGGCGACCCAGCGGCCGAGCAGCATCGCCGTGACGAGGGAGACGACGGCGGCCATGGCGACGACGGTCGTGACCACGGTCAGGTCGTGCGGGGACAGGAACATCGCCCAGGCGACGGCGAGGGTTCCGGCGAGCATCGCGGTGACGGCCACGGCGGCCACGATGCTCAGCGAGACGACGAGCGGGCGGTGCCGGGTGAGGCGCAGCGCGAACGCCCCGAGCAGTCCCGCGGCGGCGGCGCCGAGGAAGGCGAACAGGGCGATGAGGAGCGTGTCGGTCATGACGCGGCTCCGGCAGCGGCAGGCAGGTCGAGGCGGTAGCCGACGCCCCAGACCGTACGGATCAGCTCGGGGTGGGCCGGGTCGGCCTCGACCTTCCCGCGCAGCCGCCGCACGTGCACGGTGACGGTGGACAGGTCCCCGAAGTCCCAGCCCCAGACCTCGCGCATCAGCTCCTCCCGGGTGAAGACCCGGCCCGGGTGGCGCAGGAGGAAGGCCAGCAGGTCGAACTCGCGGAGCGTGAGGGCCAGCCCGGCACCCCGGCAGGTCGCGCTCCGGGCCGCCGGGTCGAGCACGAGCCCCGCACCCTCCAGCAGCCGGGGCTGTCCGGCGGGGGCCGCCGTCGCCCTGGCGCGCCGCAGCACGGAGTCGACCCGCAGGACCAGCTCGCGCGGGCTGAACGGTTTGGTGACGTAGTCGTCCGCGCCGGTTTCGAGACCGAGGATGCGGTCGTCCTCGTCGCCGCGGGCGGTGAGCATGATGACCGGGACCGGCCCGTGGGCCCGCATGCGGCGGCAGACCTCGAACCCGTCCATGCCGGGGAGCATGAGGTCGAGGACAGCCAGGTCCGGCCGCCGGGCGTCGTAGAGGGCGAGAGCGGCCGGTCCGTCCGCCGCGCGGGCGACGTCGTAACCGGCGGCGGTCAGGTAGCCCGCGACGACTTCGGCGACGGTCGGGTCGTCGTCCACGACGAGGACGTGACCGCGCGCCGGGGCGGCGGGTGCCCCGCCCGCGGGGACGGGTGGCGGTGTGTCCGGGGGCGTCTGCATGGGACCACCCTGGCACCCGGGGCGGCGGGGCCGGAAACGCCGTCGGGCCGGTGGCGGGCGACGTCCACGTTTCGTAAGAATCCAAAGCCCGAAATGCCGGTTTTCGCTCCGTAGGGTGAGCCGGGTGATCCTTCCTTCCGATGACCCAGGCCACCGCGCCGACATCGTCCTTCCCTGTCTCGACGAGGCCGCGGCCCTGCCCGGTGTGCTGGCCCGGGTGCCCCGGGGCTGGCGGGCGATCGTGGTGGACAACGGCTCGACCGACGGCTCCGCGGAGGTGGCCCGCGCGCTGGGCGCGACCGTGGTGCACGAGCCCCGGCGCGGCTTCGGCTCCGCCTGCCACGCGGGGCTGCTCGCCAGTGAGGCGGAGTTCGTCTGCTTCTGCGACTGCGACGGCTCGCTGGACCCCGCGCTCCTCGCGGACTTCGTACGCCGGGTGGCCGGGGGCGAGTGCGATCTGCTGCTCGGGCGGCGGCGCCCCCGGGAGCGCGGCGCCTGGCCGCTGCACGCGCGGGCGGGCAACACGGCCCTGTCGCACCTGCTGCGGCGCCGGACCGGGCTGCGGCTGCGCGACCTGGGTCCCCTGCGCGCCGGACGCCGCGCGGATCTGCTGGCGCTCGGGCTCACCGACCGGCGCAGCGGGTACCCGTTGCAGATGGTGGTGCGGGCGGCCGACGCGGGGCTCAGGGTGGCCGAGACCGACGTCCCGTACCTCGCGCGTACCGGGAAGTCGAAGGTCACCGGGACCTGGCTGGGCACCTGGCACGCCGTCCGTGACATGCGGGCCGTGCTGGCCGAGCCGCCGGTCCCGGCGGGGGTGCCGCGGTGAGCGCGGGGGTGCCCGGACCCGGGCCGGCCGGCGCGACGACCGTACTGGTCATCGCGAAGGAGCCGCTGCCCGGGCGGGTCAAGACCCGGCTCACCCCGCCCTTCTCCCCCGCCGAGGCCGCGCGCCTCGCACGGGCGGCACTCGCCGACACCCTGCACACCGTCCTGGCCCTGCCCGCCGCCCGGCGCGTCGTCGTCCTGGAGGGGGCGCCCGGGCCGTGGCTGCCGCCGGGCATCGAGGTCGTGAAGCAGGGGGCGGGCGGGCTGGACGAGCGGCTGGCCGCCGCGTTCGGGGCGTGCACCGGACCGGCCCTGCTGATCGGGATGGACACCCCGCAGATCACGGTGGCCGATCTGGCGCCCGCCCTGGGTCCCGGGGCCTGGGACGGGTGCGACGCCTGGTTCGGCCCGGCGGCGGACGGCGGTTTCTGGGCGCTGGGCCTGGCGGAGCCGGACCCCGGGCTGCTGCGCGGGGTGCCGATGTCCGTGCCGGAGACGGGTGCGGTGCAGCGGGCCCGGCTGACCGCCGCCGGGCTGACCGTGCGCGATCTGCCCCGGCTGCGGGACGTGGACACGGCGGCCGACGCGGCGGAGGTCGCCGCGCTCGCCCCGGACGGCCGGTTCGCCGCCGAGCTGGCCCGGACGCGCGGGACGGCCGTCCGATGAGCCGAGCCGACCGGGGTCGCAACGTGCTGGTCCACCCGCCCGCGGACCCGGACGCCGGACGGGCGGGCGTGGAGCCCGGGCGCACGGAGCCGGACACCGGTCGCACGCCCCGGGCCACCGCACCGCAGGCCGCGCCGCCCCGGGCCCTCGGACGTCCGGACGCCGACGCGTGGGGCACCGACCCGTACGCCAACGCCCTGCGCAACGGGCACGGGCCGCTGTTCCTGCGCCGCACGGACGGCTGGCTGCTGCCCCTGGACGTCGAGCGCTGGTGCGCCGGGGCCGACGCGGCGGACCTGTCGGCGCTGCGCCGCTGCGAGGGACCGGTCCTGGACGTCGGGTGCGGGCCCGGGCGGCTGGTCGCCGCACTGGCGGCGCGCGGCCACCGCGCCCTCGGCATCGACGTCAGCGAGGTAGCCGTCGCCCGGACCGTCCGGCTCGGCGGGTACGCCCTGCGCCGGTCCGTCTTCGACCCGCTGCCCGGCGAGGGCCGCTGGGGCACCGTGCTGCTCGCCGACGGCAACATCGGCATCGGCGGCGACCCGGACCGGCTGCTGCGGCGGGCGGCTGAACTCCTCGCGCCCGGCGGCCTCCTCATCGCCGAGACCGTGCCGCAGGACCTGGACGAGCGGGTCCGGGTGCGGCTGGACGACGGTCGCGGCGTGGACGGCGGCGGGGCGGACGGGCTCTTCCCGTGGGCGCGGCTCGGCTCATCCGCTCTGCTGGGGTACGCCCGTCCGCACGGGCTGCGGGCCGAAGGTCAGTGGGAGGCGGACGGCCGCACCTTCGTCGCCCTGCGCCGGAGCCGGAGCGTCCGGACCGCGAACCAGAGCGCCGACAGCAGGAACAGCGCGGCCGTGGTCAGCAGCCAGTTCCCCAGGAACACATCGGGGGACAGCCCGCTCGCCGGCTCGTAGCGCCTCGGCCGCGTGATCAGCGGAAACCACACGAGGAGCAGCAGCCCGGACAGGAAGGCCGGCACCCGTACGTAGTTGACGGAGGCCGGCCGCCGCCTTCCCGGGCCGCGGCGCAGCGCCAGGTCCGCTGCCGCGTACAGGGGGACGAGCATCAGGTCGTGGACGAGGGCCGCGCCCACGAACCACACGGTGACCCCGAGCCAGTCGCCGGACAGCAGGCGCACGCCCGCGTATCCGGCGAGCGCGAAGGACGCGGCCAGCAGGACGAGGTGCAGGGGCCCGGCTCCGTAGCGGCGGCGCAGGAAGGCACGGGGGCCGGTGGCGTTCACAGTTCTCCGAAGGTCAGCCGGGCCACCCATTTGGTGTTGAGCACCCCGGGGGCGGCGGGGACGATGATCCGGGCCGGGTATCCGTGGTCGGGTGACAGGTCCTCGCCATTGACCTGGAGCGCCAGCAGTGAGCGTGGGTCGCGCACCTGGTTGTCCCGGAGCGCGGCCCGGCGGAAGGGGCCGCTGCGCTGAAGGGATTCCACCAGCACCCCGGGCGGCCGGTCCGGATAGCCGGCGAGGGCCGCGAGGTCGCTCAGCCGTACGCCGCGCCACCACTGGTCCGAGGTGGACCAGCCCTCCACACAGGCGATGGGCAGGGCCGCGCTGTGCTGGTCCATGGCCAGCAGCTGTTCCCGGCTGAGGCGCAGGTCGCCGGCCGGACCGCTGACGGTGAGCCACCAGCCCTCGCCGGTGTCGGCGGTGGTGATCCCGACGGCGGCGGCGGTCTTGTTGATCTGGAAGCCGTTCGGGCCGGACCCGGGTTCGGCGGCACCGCGCGGGGTGAGCACGGCGAGGCGGCGCAGGGGCCCGTCGAAGCTCCGGCCGGCCGAGGTGACCAGCAGGAGCAGCGAGCCCGCGCCCACCATGGCGAGGGCCCCGCGCCGGGACAGGGTCGGCGGGGCCGGGGCGGGTGATTCCAGTGCGTCGCCGGGGACCGGCCCGTTCAGTCCGCCCGTCCGCAGCACCCGTACGGCCTGTGGGGTGCGCAGTGCGGCGTGGGCGAGGAAGGCCGCGAAGAACACCCATGCCCCGTAGAAGTGCAGTGGGTAGAAGGAGCCGGGGAACAGGTACTCCAGCTGGATGTTGAGCAGCCCGGTCACGAACTCGAAGAGAGCCCCGCCCACCAGCAGGAGCAGCGAGATCCGCTCCAGGGCGTGCGCGAGGGACCGGGCCGGTGGCAGGGCGAAGAGCCGGGGCACCACGGACCAGAGCTTGGCCAGCAGCACGGGGACGAGGACGATGCCCACGGTGACGTGGAGCCCCTGCGTCAGCCGGTAGAGCCAGTGCGGCGAGGTGGGCCAGGGGAAAAGGTAGAAGCCGAGCAGCCCCTTGTCCGGCGTCTTGTCGTTGACCGGGGCGAGACCCGGGTTGTACGCGGCGTACGACAGCAGGCCGGTCACGAAGAGCAGCGTGATCCCGGCGAGCAGGACCAGCCCGAGCACGGCGGTGAACGGCACGCCGCGCACGGGGCTGCGCCAGAAGCCGGGTGCCGTCGGCAGCCGTTCGAGGAGCGCGGCGGCGCGGGGCCGGGAGGAGGTCGTGGAGGGTGTCGGAGCGTTCCGACGGCTGTCGCCCATGGGCCCGACGCTATGCCCGTGGACTGCGCGGCCGGCGGGTGCGACTCCTGACGAAACGGTGACGTCACCCCGGCGAACGTACGGCGCCGGCGGTGGATCTGACGGTTGTGTGACGCGCCCGGCCGGTACCCGCCTTCGCGGTGTTCCGGTGCGTACGGTGCCTGCGTGAAGACCGAGGACCGCATCGAGCCCCGTACCGAACGCGCCACCGCCCGGGGCTCCGGGCAGCGCTGGGATCTGGTGGCCGCCGGGGCGGGGGTGGTGCTCGTGGTGGCCGCCGCACTGGGCGGGCGGGCCATCGAGGACTACGCGCGAACGCTGTACGTGCACTGGCCGCCGCTCCTCGCGTCCTGGTACCCGCACACGGGTCCGGGGACGGTGGCCGCTCCGGCCGTGGCCGTGGCCGCGATCGCGTACGGGCCGCTCCTCGCCCGACGGCTGCGTTGGCGGTCCCTGCTCCTGGCGGTCTACGCCTCCTCGCTGGCGTGGATCCTCTCGCTGGCGCTGATCGACGGCTGGGGCCGCGGGATCGCCGAGCGGCTGACCACCAAGCACGAGTACCTGCGGGTCATCGACCGCTTCGACGACATCGGCGCCGCGCTGCGCACGTTCGACGCGCACATCCTGCTCGACGCGCCGGACAACTGGCCCGCCCATGTCGCCGGTCATCCGCCGGGCGCCACGCTCACCTTCGTGCTGCTGGACCGGGCCGGTCTCGGGGGCGGCGCCTGGGCCGGTGTCTGGTGCATCCTGACCGGCGCTTCCGCCCTGCTCGCCGTGCTGGTCACGGTGCGGGCCCTGGCGGGTGAGGACCTCGCCCGGCGTGCGGCGCCGTTCCTCGTCCTGTCCCCGGTCGCGGTCTGGGCCGGGACCTCGGCGGACGGCTACTTCGCGGCGGTGGCCGCCTGGTCCGTAGCCCTGCTGGCCCTGGCGGCGACGCGCACGGTGCGCGCTCCGGGGGCCGCGGCCCTGGGCGCGGGACTCCTCTACGGCTGGGTCTGCTACCTGAGTTACGGGCTGCCGCTGATCGCGTTGCTGCTCCTGGCCGTTCTGGTGCTCGTCCGCACCGCGCGTCCGCTGCCGCTCGCGCTGCTCGGGGCCCTGGTGGCCCCGGTCGCCTTCACGGCGGCGGGCTTCAACTGGTGGGAGGCGTACCACGTACTCGTGGAGCGCTACCACCAGGGCGCGGGCGGGTTCCGGCCGTACGGGTACTGGGTGTGGGCGAACCTGGCGTGCACCGTGATCGCGGTGGGCCCGGCGACGGTCGCGGGGCTGCGCCGCACCTTCGCGGGTGTGCCGGGTGCCGTACGCGGGCTGCGCGGCGGGGTGGCGAGCGCGCCGGACCGGCTGGTTCCGCTGGTGCTCGTGGCACTGTTCCTGCTGCTGGCGGCCGATCTCTCGGGCATGAGCAAGGCGGAGACCGAGCGGATCTGGCAGCCGTTCATGGTCTGGCTGCTCCCCGCGGCGGCCCTGCTGCCCGACCGGGGACGAAGGGGCTGGCTCGCCGCCCAGGCGGTGGTGGCCCTCGCCGTCAACCATCTGCTCTGGACGGGCTGGTGACGGCGGGGCCGGTCATTCGAGCCCGGACCGGACCAGTGCTGCGGCCAGCCGGGGCAGATCCTCGTCGGCGACGAGTCCGGCCAGCTTCTGCGGCTCGCGCGGCAGCCCGAGCTCTCCGGCCGCGTCCTGGGCGCGCTTGTCGAAGGCGGGGCGCAGCTCGGGCCACAGCCCCTGGGCCTCGCGGCTGAAGATGTCGGCGCCGACGGGCCCGATCCGGGGGAACTCCGTGAGCAGTTCGCGGAGCTTGGCCGGGTCCCCGTCGGCTTCCGCGCGGAGCCTCCGCAGGTCTCCGTGGTACCGGTCGAGTGCGAGCTGGGCGCCCTCGCCGAGCGCGGTGGCGGTGCTCTCGTCGTAACGCCGGTAGTGGGCGCGGACCAGCGCGTCCACGCGGTCCTGCCAGGACGCCTCCACCATGGCGTGCGGTGTGCGCAGCCCCGCGGCGAAGAGTTCGCGGGCGGCGGCCACCGCCATGCCGGCCTTGATGGGGACCGAGAACAGGGCGCACAGGGTCAGCAGTTGGTACAGCGGCATGGGTGTGTCGCGGAGCCGGATGCCGGCTTCCTCGGCGTAGGTCTGCCCGTGCTCGTCCAGCAGGTTCCGTACGGTCGTGGCTCTGGACATGGTCGTTCTCCGTTCGGTGCTAGGCGTTCGGCGCGTCGAGCAGGGCGCGGGCCCGGCCGAGGGAGCGGGGCCGTGGGGGGTGGTGCCAGGGGTTCCGGTCGGCGAGCTCTTCGGCGTCGCGCAGGGTCCAGCGGCGGGCGTCGAGCGCCGGGTCTTCGACGTCTTCCCAGGCCAGCGGTGCGGCGACGGGGGCTCCGGGGCGGGCCCGGACCGCGTAGGGCGTGACGGCGGTCTGGGCGTAGGCGTTGCGCTGGACGTCCAGGTAGAGGCGGCCGCCACGGGCCTGCTTCCGGGCCTCGGTGGTGAAGCGGTCGGGGTGCCGGGTGACGAGCGCGTCGGCGACCGCGCGGGCGAAGGCCCGTACGGCGTCGAAGTCGTCGCGGCGGTCGAGCGCCACCACGACGTGGAGTCCGCGCGAGCCCGTGGTCATGACGAGGGACGGGAGTTCCAGCTCGTCCAGGAGCCCGTGCAGGCCGAGGGCCGCCTCGCGTACCGGGGCGAAGTCGTCGCCGGGCGGGTCGAGGTCGAAGACCATCCGGTCGGGGTGGTGGGGCCGGTCGGCGCGGGAGAGGAAGCGGTGCGGGGTGATGCTCGCCTGTCCGGCGAGGTAGACGAGCGTGGCGGTGTCGTCGGCGATCGGGTAGGTGACGGTGCCGTCCTCCTTGGGGAGTTCGACGCGGTGGATCCAGTCGGGGAAGTGGCCGGGCACGTCCTTCTGCATGAAGCCGTGGCCGCCGATGCCGTCGGGGAAGCGTTCCAGCATGAGGGGCCGGTCCCTCAGGTGGGGCAGCATGCGGCGGGCCACCGTGCGGTAGTAGCCGGCGAGGTCGGCCTTGGTGATGCCGTCGTCGGGGAAGAGGACCTTGTCCGGGCGGCTGATCTCCGGGATCTTCCGCGTGGTCATGTGCCTCACCGGCCCTTGGCCGCGCGCAGGCCCAGGGCCGTCGCGCCGGAGAGGGCACCGGCGGCGACGACCGCGGCGAGGGCGGGGTGCCGGGACGCCCACAGCTGCGGGTCGCGCCGGTGGGACTCCCGGTCGAAGGTGCCGTGCGCCCCGTGGTCGGTGCCGTCGTCCACCGGCTGCCAGAGGTTGTGCTCGCGGTTGCCTTCGCCGGCGTTCCCGGACTGCTGGGAGTCGAAACCGGTACGCGCGAGGTAGCGGTCGAGGAGGCCCGCCGCGAACTTGTTGGCGACGAGGGTGGCGACGGTGCTGGAGCCCACGTAGTACTGCTTGCGGCCCGGGTGGTCGGCGGCGTGCAGCACGGCCTCGGCGGCGACTTCGGGCTGGTAGATCGGCGGTACGGGCTGCGGATTGCCGCGTACGCGGGAGAGGACCCAGGAGAACTGCGGGGTGTTGACGGCGGGCATCTGGACCACGGTGACCCGGATGCCGCTGCCCCGGTGCATGAGTTCGGTGCGCAGGGAGGAGGTGAAGCCGTTGATGGCGTGCTTGGCCCCGCAGTATGCCGACTGGAGCGGGATGGACCGCTCGCCGAGTGCCGAGCCGACCTGGATGATCGTTCCGGTGTCGCGCGGGGTCATGTGTGTGAGGGCGGCCCGGGTGCCGTTGACGAAGCCGAGGTACGTGACCCGGGTGACCCGCTCGTACTCCTCGGGTTCGATCTCGGTGAAGGGCGCGAAGACCGAGGTGAAGCCGCAGTTGACCCAGACGTCGATCCGGCCGAACGCGTGCACCGCCTCGGCCGCCGCGGCCTCGACCGCGCGGTGGTCGGCCACGTCCACGGGAACGGCCAGCGCGCGTCCCCCGGCCTCCTCGACCTCGCGGGCGGCAGCGTCGAGACCCGCCCGGCCCCGGGCGAGCAGGGCCACGTCGGCCCCGCGCGCCCCGAAGGCCCGGGCCACCGCCCGGCCGATTCCGGCGCTCGCTCCTGTGATGACGACGCTCTGGCTCACGGTGCTTCTCCTTCGGTGGGGGCCGGTGCGGCCAGGCGGACGGAGGTTTCGAGCAGCAGCGCGTGGACGAACGCCTGCGGGAGGTTGCCGCGCAGCTGCCGCTGACCGATGTCGTACTCCTCGGTGAACAGACCCGGTGGCCCGCAGGCCGCCCGGTTGCGTTCGAACCAGCGCACCGCCTCCCACTCGTTGCCCTGCTGGTGCTCGGCGAGCGCCATCAGGTAGCCGCACAGCAGGAACGCGCCCTCGGCCTCGGCCGGCGGGCGTTCGTCGTGCCGGAAGCGGTACGCGTAGTGGTCGTGGGTCAGCTCGGCGCGGTAGGCGTCGAGGGTGCGGACGGTCCGGGGGTCGCGTACGCCGGTCCCGCCCCGGATCGCGGGCATCAGCAGGGCCGCGTCGAGTCCGGGATCGTCGGGCGCGCGCTGCCAGCGCCCGGTGGGGTGGGTGCTGGTGGCCGCCGTCCGGGCGAGGAGCGTGTCGGCCAGCCCGGCCCAGGAGGCCGCCTGGGCGCAGGGGACGTCGGCGGCCAGGGCGCGCAGGCCCGCCGCGCAGATGAGCCTGCTGTGCGTCCAGGCCCGGTCGTCCAGCTCCCAGATGCCCGCGTCCGGCTCGTGGTGGCGCCGTTCGATGGCCGCGACCGCGATGTCCGCGGCGCGCCGCCCGTCGGGCCCGAGCCGCCCGGTCCGGGCCGCGGCGGCGAACAGGAGCAGCGCCTCGCCGAACGCGTCGAGCTGGAACTGCCGGTTGACGTGGTTGCCGATGCGGTCGCCACCGCCCGGATAGCCGGGGAGCGGCAGCGCCTCCTGGTCCGGTACGGGTGCGCCGGTGACGGTGTAGGCGGGGGCGAGGCGGGGGCCGTCCTCGTGGAGGCGGGCGGCGACGAAGCGGACGGCGTCGTCGGTCAGCCGGTGCGCACCGGCCGCCGCCGCGGCCTGCCCGGCGTAGCACTGGTCCCGGATCCAGACGTACCGGTAGTCGTAGTTGCGGCCCGCTTCGGCGCGTTCGGGGAGGCTGGTGGTGGCCGCGGCGACCATGCCGCCCGAGGCGCTGGTGAGGCCGCGCAGCACGGTGTGGGCGTGGCGTGCGTCGTCGGGGGCGAGGCAGTCGGGCAGCGGCTCGGCGGCCCGGGCCCAGGCGTATTCGGTGGCGTGCCAGGCGCGGTCCGGGTCCACCGGCCCGGCGAGCCGTTCGGCGTCATCGGACAGTTCGAGGACGAGGTCGTGATGGCCGCCCGCCGGTACGGTCAGCTCCGCCGCCAGTCCGGTGCGGTGGCCGTCCCGGACGGGGCGCGCCGCTTCGGCACCGGTCCACCGCCAATGGAGGGGGCCGGTGCGGCCGGTCCACACCCCGGACCGCGCGCGCCGCACGTCCCGCGACCGGTGCGTGCCGAAGTCCGCGTGCGGTTCGAGGCGTACGGTGACCCGGGCGTCGCCCTCCACCGCGTGGATGCGGCGCAGCAGGACGGCGCGCCGCGGGTCGCCGGGAAAGGCCAGGGCCTCGCGGCACTCGATGACACCGGTGGTGGTGACCCAGCGGTTGCGCCAGACCAGCGTCCCGGCCTCGTAGAAGCCGCCCCACGCGAAGCGCTCGGTGGGCGTGACGGTGTAGTGGCCGGGGCCGCCGATGAGGGCGGCGAAGACGGCACCGGAGTCCCAGCGCGGCGCGCACAGCCAGGCGATGTCGCCCTGGGGGCCGATGAGCGCGCCGCGCTCCCCGTCGGCGATCAGGGCGTACTCGCGCAGTACGTGCGGCGGCGGGTTGTCGGGCGGTGGGGTCGGGCGGGTCATGCGCCTCCTCATGGGTCCTGCGGTCACCTGACGCGGTGGCGTTCCGCGGCCCGGGCGCGGAATTCCAGGCCGTGTTCGGGGGCGCCGGAGGCTCCGGGGCGTACGGTGCCGCCTGCCGGGTCGAGCGTCCCGTCGAAGAACAGTTCCTCGATGCGGACGTGGTCGTGGAACCACTCCAGGTGGCGGAGGTTGGGTACGGCCGCCGCGGCGTGGGCGTGGACGTGCGGGGCGCAGTGCCCGGAGAGGTCGAGACCGGCCGCCTCGGCGAGCGCGGCGGCGCGGAGCCAGACGGTGATGCCGCCGCAGCGGGTGACGTCGGCCTGGAGGCAGTCCACGGCTCCGGCGGTGATCAGCTGCCAGAAGTACGGCAGGGCGTACCCGTACTCACCGGCCGTCACATCGGCCGTCGTGGCCGCCCTGATCCGGGCGAGCCCGGCCGGGTCGTCCGAGGACACGGGCTCCTCGTACCAGGTCACCCCGTGCTCCTCGAAGCAACGCGCCACGCGGACGGCCTGTTTGCGGGTGTAGGCCCCGTTGGCGTCGACGTACAGCTCGGTGCCGTCCCCGATGCTGCGGCGGGCCTTCGCGACGCGGTCCAGGTCGCGCGGCTCCTCGCGCCCCCAGGACTCCCCGATCTTGATCTTGACGCGGGGGATGCCCCGGGTCTCCGCCCAGCCGCGCAGCTGACGGTCCTGCTGAGCGTCGTCGTACGGGGTGAAGCCGCCGCTGCCGTAGACGGGGACCTCCTGGGCGGTGGCGCCGAGGAGCCGGGTCAGCGGCAGGTCCAGGAGGCGGGCCTTGAGGTCCCAGAGGGCGATGTCCACGGCGGACAGGGCCTGGGCGACGAGGCCGGGGCGCCCGGCGTTGCGGACGGCCCGGCTCATGGCCTCGTTGGCGGCGGGCACGTCCCAGGCGCTGCGGCCCGTGACGACCCCGGCGAGCAGTTGGCCGACGGCCGCGGCGGTGGCGGGCGCCCCGTAGGTGTAGCCGAGGCCGCTCGTCGGGCCCGCGCCCACCCGGACCAGGACGAGCGTGGTCTCGTCCCAGGCCAGGGTGCCGTCGCCCTCGGGGGCGTCGGTGGGCACGGTGTAGACGGCGGTCTCCACCCGGTCGATCAGGGGGGCGTCCGCGCCGCCGGGGCGGGGGGTCATGTGTCCGAGGGCCCGTCGTGGTGGCCGGGCAGCATCTCCTGGACCTTGGCCTTGAAGCCCTGCCGCAGCACGGCTCCCCGGTCGCTGTCCCCCTTGGCCAGGGAGAGCGCGGCGGCCTCGATCTGGTCCAGGTCGGCGTGCGGCGGGATGGGGGGAACGGCCGGGTCGGTCCGGAAGTCGATGACGAACGGCCGGTCGCAGGCGAGCGCCCGGTGCCAGGCGTCCTCGACCTGGCCGGGCTTCTCGACGCGTACGCCGTCCAGGCCGACCGAGCGGGCGAAGTCGGCGTAGCGCACGTCGGGCAGGGACTGGGAGGGCAGGAACTGCGGGGCGCCGGACATGGCGCGCATCTCCCAGGTGACCTGGTTCAGGTCCTCGTTGTTGAGGACGGCGACGACCAGGCGCGGATCGTCCCACTCACGCCAGTACTTGGCGACGGTGATGAGCTCCGCCATGCCGTTCATCTGCATCGCCCCGTCACCCACGATCGCGATGGCGGGCCGGCCGGGGTGGGCGAACTTGGCGCCGATGACGTACGGCACACCGGGACCCATCGTGGCGAGCGTGCCGGAGAGGGAGCCGCGCATGTTGCCCCGGAAGCGCAGGTGCCGGGCGTACCAGTTGGCGGCGGAGCCGGAGTCGGCGGCCACGACGGCGTCGTCCGGCAGGAGGGCGTCGAGCGCGTGCACGACGTACTCGGGGTTGACGGGGTCGGCATCGACCTTGGCCCGGCGCTGCATGACCTCCCACCACTTGGCGGTGTCCTTCTCGATCTTCTTGCGCCAGGAGCCGTGCTTCTTGCGCTTGAGGCGTGGCAGCAGGGCGTCCAGCGTGGCGGCGGCGTCGCCCACGAGGTTGACCTCGAAGGGATAGCGCAGACCGATCATGAAGGGATCGATGTCGATCTGGACCGCGCGCGCCTGGTCGAGTTCGGGCAGGAACTGGGTGTACGGGAAGCTGGAGCCGATCACGAGCAGGGTGTCGCAGCCCTGCATCAGCTCGTAGCTGGGCCGGGTGCCGAGCAGCCCGATGGACCCGGTCACGTACGGCAGGTCGTCGGGGAGGACGTCCTTGCCGAGCAGCGCCTTGGCGACGCCCGCGCCCAGCACCTCGGCCAGCCGCTCGACCTCGGCGCGTGCGCCCCGCGCTCCCTGCCCGATGAGGATGGCCACCTTCTCGCCCGCGTTCAGCACCTCGGCGGCACGGGCGATGTCGTCGTCGGCGGGGACGGGCGCGGACATGCTCGCGCCGAGGCTGGAGGGGACCATCTTGAAGGCGTGGGTGGGCGGCGAGTAGTCCAGTTCCTGGACGTCCGCCGGAATGATCACCGCGGTCACGGTGCGTTTGGCGTACGCGGTGCGCATGGCGCGGTCGATGACGTTGGGCAGCTGTTCGGGGACGGTGACCATCTCGCAGAACTCGGAGGCGACGTCCTTGTAGAGGCTGAGCAGGTCCACCTCCTGCTGGTAGGAGCCGCCCATGGCGCTGCGGTTGGTCTGGCCGACGATCGCGACGACGGGTACGTGGTCCAGCTTGGCGTCGTACAGGCCGTTGAGCAGGTGGATCGCTCCGGGGCCCGAAGTCGCCGCGCAGACACCGGCCTTGCCGGAGAACTTGGCGTAGCCGACCGCCTGGAAGGCCGCCATCTCCTCGTGCCGGGCCTGGACGAACTTCGGCTTGTTCTCCGCCCTCCCCCAGGCGGCGAGCAGTCCGTTGATCCCGTCGCCGGCGTAGGCGAAGACGTGGTCGACGTCCCATTCGCGCAGGCGCTGAAGGACGTAGTCGGAGACCTTGGTGGCCATGGTTCCCTCTCCTATCGGTGGTGCGTGCTGGACCGGTTCCGGCGCAACGCGGCGTACGCGGCCGTGCCGAGCGCGGTCAGTGCGGTGAGCGCGGCGCCCGTCACCAGCCGGCTCGCGGCCGGGGCGGGGCGGGCGGGTCGGGCAGTGGCCCTCTCCGGGTGGTCGGCGGGCAACGGCCCGTCGAGTCCGAGCGCGAGCGCTTCGGCCAGGTGCATGGCGCGGCGGCCCGTGCCGCCCTGCTCGATCTGCGTGCGGCAGCTGAATCCGTCGGCGACGACCAGGGCATCGGGTGCGGCGCCCCGGACGGCGGGCAGGACGCCCTGTTCGCCGATGTCCATGGACAGGTCGTAGTGGCCGCGTTCGAAGCCGAAGTTGCCGGCGAGGCCGCAGCAGCCCTCGTCCAGGACCTCGGCGTCGAGCCCGGCGCGCCGCATGAGTTCGCGGTCGGCGTCGAACTTGGTGACGGCGTGCTGGTGGCAGTGCGTCTGCACGGTGGCCCGCCGGGTGAGGACGGGTGGCCGCCAGCCGTCGGGGGCGTCGTTCACCAGGAGTTCGGCGAAGGTGCGGAACTGGCCGGCGAGGCGCTGGATGTCCTGGTCGTGCGGCATCAGCTCCGGCGCGTCGGACCGGAAGACGGCCGTGCAGGACGGCTCCAGGCCGACGACCGGGGTGCCGGCCTCGATCCACGGCCGCAGGACCTCTGCGGTCCGGCGCAGCACCTTCTTCGCGGTGGCGGGCTGCCCGGTGGAGATCCAGGTGAGCCCGCAGCACACGGCCTGCTCGGGGACGGCGACCCGGAAGCCGGCGTCTTCCAGGACCCGGACCGCGGAACGGGCGATGCCGGGGTGGAAGGAGGAGGTGAAGGTGTCCGGCCAGAGCACCACGGTCCGGGCGTCCGCCGGATCGGGCTCGCGCAGGCCGCGCGCCCGCCACCACTGGACGAACGACTCCTCGGCGAACGCAGGCGGCTGCCGCTCGTCGGCGACCCCGGCGACCCGCTTGGCGAGGCGTCGGAGCCCCGGGGCGTCGAGCGCGGCGTTGACCATGCGCGGTGCGATGCGGGAGAGCCGGGCCCACAGGGGCAGCCAGCCCAGCGAGTAGTGGGCGGTGGGGCGCAGCCGGCCCGCGTAGTGGTGGGCCAGGAATTCGGACTTGTACGTGGCCATGTCGACGCCCACCGGGCAGTCGGACTTGCAGCCCTTGCAGGCGAGGCAGAGGTCGAGCGCGTCGCGGACCTCGACGGAGCGCCAGCCGTCGGTGACGGGCGTGTCCTGGTGCCCGCCCAGCATCTCGAAGAGCAGCCGGGCCCGCCCCCGGGTGGAGTGTTCCTCCTCGCCGGTCGCCCGGTAGGAGGGGCACATCACGCCCCCGCTGTGGGAGCGGCAGTTGCCGATGCCGACGCAGCGCATCACGGCCCGGTCGAAGGAGCCCTCGTCGTCCGGGTAGTGGAAGTGGCTCTCGTCGTTCGCGGGCCGCCAGTCCGGGCCGAGCCGCAGGTTCTCGTCGGTGCGGTACGGGTCGGTGACCTTGCCGGGGTTCATCCGGTTGTCCGGGTCGAGGAGCGCCTTGACCTCGCCGAACGCGGCGACGAGCCGTTCACCGTACATCCGGGGCAGCAGCTCGCCGCGCGACTGCCCGTCCCCGTGCTCGCCGGAGAGCGATCCGCCGTACGAGACGACCAGGTCGGCGGCCCGGAACAGGAACTTCCGGAAGGAGGCGACCCCCTCCGCGGTCTTGAGCCCGAAGGGGATGCGGGTGTGCACGCAGCCCTGCCCGAAGTGACCGTAGAGGGAAGGGTGGTCGTAGTCGAACTCGGCGAAGAGGTCCTTCAGGTCGCGCAGGTAGTCGCCGAGCCGTTCGGGCGGCACGGCGGAGTCCTCCCAGCCCTCCCAGGTCTCCCGTCCGTCCGGCGGCCGGGCGGTCACGCCGAGCCCGGCCTCCCTGGCCTTGAGCATCCGGCGCTCGCGCGGCGGGTCGTCGGAGAAGGTCACCGCGGGGTCGTCCTCGTCGCGGCCGAGCGCCTTCAGCAGGTCGTGCGCCTGCCGGTCCACGTCCTCCTGGGTGTCCCCGCTGAACTGGAGCAGCAGCCAGCTGTCGCCCTCCGGGAAGGTGGCCAGGGAGGCGACGTGGCTGTCCTCCTCGCGCATGAGCTGCGCCATCCGGCCGTCCAGCGCCTCCAGCTGGGTCGGGGAGCTGTGTTCCAGCAGGTGCGGCACGTCGTCGGCCGCCGCGCAGATGTCGGGGTAGCCGAGGACGAGCATCGCCTCGTGGGGCGGGACGGGGACCAGGTCGAGCTCGGCGCGCAGGACGGTGACGAGGGTGCCTTCGCTGCCGACGAGGGCGCGGGCCAGGTCGAAGCCCTTCTCGGGCAGCAGCGCGTCGAGGTTGTAGCCGGACACCCGGCGCGGGATGGCGGGGAAGCCCTGGCGGACGTCGGCCAGATGCGCGTCGATGATCCGGCGCAGCCCCTGGTACACCTCGGCGCGGCGACCGCCCGCTGCGACGATCTCCGCGAACTCCTCGTCGGAGGTGGGGCCCACCCAGCAGCGCAGCCCGTCGTAGGTGAGGATCTCCAGCCGTCGCACGTTGTCGACGGTCTTGCCGTACGCCTGCGCGGACGCGCCGCAGGAGTTGTTGCCGATCATTCCGCCCAGCGAGCAGTGGCTGTGCGTCGAAGGTTTCGGGCCGAACCGCAGACCGCGGTCCGCCAGCTGCCGGTTCAGTTCGTCCAGCACGATGCCGGGCTCCACCACACAGGTGCGGGCGGCCTCGTCCACGGAGAGCAGGCGGTGGCAGTACTTCGTCCAGTCGATGACGACGGCGGTGTTGGTGCACTGCCCGGCGAGGCTGGTCCCGCCGCCCCTGGACAGCACCGGCACGCCGTGCCGGGCGCAGACGGCGACCGCCTCGGCGCCCGCGTCCACCGTGCGGGGGACGACGACGCCGATGGGCACCTGCCGGTAGTTGGAGCCGTCGGTCGCGTAGGCGCCCCTGCTGCCCGCGTCGAAGCGGATCTCGCCGTCGACGCGTCGTTCCAGCTCGCGGCGGAGGGCCGTCGGGCTCGGCGCCGGGTCCGTGCCCGTGTTGTGCTGCCCGTCCGCCGGGGCGTTCCCTCCCGTGATCATCCGCTGTTCCTCCTCATCGTCCGGCGCGCGGGCCCGGGTGGCCGGGCCTCGCAGTGACCCCGGTACCCGAAGTCGGCGGGTTCACTGGTAGGCGTCGCGGTGACTGCCCCCGATCGGCCCCGCGGAACCGGTCGGCCGGGCGTACGGGCCGGGCGTGGCGTCACCCGAGCGCGCGACCCGGTGGGCGGGCCCGTCGCGGCAGTGCCATGTTTCGGACGTGGCCTCCCGGCAACCCGGGTGGTGACCCCGGACCGGGCCCGAGTGGCCGAGGACGACAGCGAGGAGGACGACGCCATGCCGGCAGGATCGAGCCCCAAGCGTGAGCGGCAGTACGAGCACGTCAAGGAGAGCGCGGAGAAGCGCGGCACCTCCGAGAAGCGTGCCAAGGAGATCGCCGCCCGCACGGTGAACAAGGAGCGTGCCCGCTCCGGCGAGTCGAAGACGGCGAGCAGGACGTCCACGCGCGACCCCAAGTCGGCCTCGCAGCGCGGCGGCGAGCGCTCGCACAAGGGGGCGCAGGGCCGTACGAAGGACCAGCTGTACGAAGAGGCGAAGAAGAAGAACATCGAGGGCCGCTCCACGATGAACAAGGAGCAGCTTCTGAAGGCCGTCGGCCGCTGAGTCACCGGGGTGCGGCCGGAACCTTTGTGGGCGGGCCCCGCCGGCCCCGCCCCAATGGTGCCGCCCGGGGGGGGGGGCCCACCCCATGGGAACGGGCGAGCGGGCCGGGGCCGGCGCGGCGTCGCCCCCCC
>NZ_JBFAUP010000007.1:266319-367537 GCF_040679335.1 Streptomyces sp. NPDC052299
CCCACTTTCAACCTGGTGCTTTTTGTTTTGGCGGTGGGGCGGTGAGTCCCGGGGGTGGGGCCGTTACTTTGGTGCGGGGGCCCGACGGCCCGCGCACAAAGGTTCCGGCACGAGGGAGGGACACCACACATGGACAACGGACGAGCGGACCGGGACGGCCGCGACGACGCCCACCGGGGGCGGGACGAGACGACCGAGGAGCGGGCGGACCGCCGGTGGACGGAACTGCTCCAGGAACTGCGGGTGGCACAGACCGGGGTGCAGATCCTCTTCGGCTTCCTGCTCGCGGTCGTCTTCCAGCCGCGCTTCACCACCCTCTCGGACACCGACAGGACGATCTACGTCGTCACGGTGCTCCTGGGTTCCGCCACGGCGGCCGCGCTGATCGGGCCGGTCAGCTACCACCGGCTGCTGACCGGTCGCCATCTGAAGCCGGAGACGGTGGTGTGGGCCTCACGGCTCACCCTCCTCGGGCTCGTGCTGCTGTTCTGCACGATGTGTTCGGCGCTGCTGCTCATCATGCGGGTGGCGCTGCACAACACGCTCGCCCTGTGGCTGGTGGGCGGGATGGCGCTGTGGTCCTTCGTCTGCTGGTTCGTCTTCCCGGCCTGGGCGATGGCGCGCTCGCCGAACGGGCGCGACCGCGCCGGGCGCGGGGCGTGATCCGTACGCACGTCACATGGCGCGCAGCGCGGGAAGCAGCTTCTCCTGGGCCCAGTCGATGAACGGCTTCTGGTGGTCTCCGCCGATCTGTACGAGGGCGACCTCGGTGAACCCCGCCTCGGTGAAGGGGCGGACCGCTTCCACGAACTGCCCGACGTCGTCGCCGCAGGGCACCGCCTCGGCGATGTCTTCGGGCCGGACGTACTGCGTGGCCTGGTCGAAGGCGGAGGGGCCCGGCAGTTCCGAGTTGACCTTCCAGCCGCCGACGGACCAGCGGAACTGGTCGTGGGCGCGCTTCACCGCCGCGTCGCGGTCGGGGTCGTAGCAGACGGGCAGCTGGCCGACCCGGGGCTTTCCGCCACCGCCGTGCCGGTCGAAGTCGGTGAGCAGCTCTTCCTTGGGCTCGGTGGCGATCACGAGGTCCGCGAGCCGGCCCGCGATCTCGCACGACCGGTCGCCGGAGACGGCGACGCCGAGGGGCACGGCCACGTCGGGCACGTCCCACAGCTTGGCGTTCTCCACGTCGAAGTGGGGGCCGTGGTGGTTGACGTAGCCTCCGGCGAGGAGCGCCTTGATGATCTCCACGGCCTCCTCGAGCTTGTCGAGCCGCACCCGGGCGTCCGGCCAGCCGCCGCCCACCACGTGTTCGTTCAGGCTCTCGCCGGAGCCGAGCCCGAGCCGGAACCGCCCCTCGGAGAGCAGTTGCAGCGTGGCGGCCTTCTGCGCCACGACGGCCGGGTGGTAGCGGGTGGTCGGGCAGGTCACGTACGTCATCAGCGGGATGCGGGTGGTGGCCTGCGCGGCGGCGCCCAGCACGCTCCAGGCGTACGGGGCGTGGCCCTGGGACTTCAGCCAGGGGAAGTAGTGGTCGGAGGTCACGGAGAAGTCGAAGCCGGCCTGCTCGGCCGCCACCACGTCCGCCACGAGGGCTCGCGGTCCCGACTGCTCGGTCATCATCGTGTATCCGAATTGCACCATATCTCCCGGGTTACCGATCTCCGGCGGTCGAAACGTACCGGCGGCAAGACTTCCGGATCGTGTTTCCCCCGTGCCGGACGCGGAACCCGTAGGAGCGACGCCCGCACATCCGCGTACACCGAGAGCGAGGAACGACATGGCTGTCGCGACCTACTGCCTGGTTGCCGTCGACTGCCCGGACCCGGCGGCGCTCGCCGGTTTCTACCAGAAGGTGCTGGGCGGGGAGGTGACGCACGACAACGACCGCTGGTACGAGCTCCGCGTGCCCGGCGGCGCGCGGCTGGCCTTCCAGCTGGCCCCGGATCACCAGCCGCCGGAGTGGCCGCGCGCGGACCGCAACTCCCAGCAGGAGCACCTGGACTTCGAGGTGGAGGACATGGAGGCCGCCCAGCGCGAGGTGCTCGCCCTGGGGGCCACGCCGCTCGACGTGGACGACGACGGCGGCAAGCGCGACTTCCGGGTCTTCGCGGACCCGGCCGGGCACCCGTTCTGCCTGTGCAACGGCGGGTAGGGCCTACGGGGTCATCCGGCCGATGACGCCGGAGTCGAGGCGGCCCAGGAGCGCGGCCGGGGAGGCGTGGACCTCCACGGCCCCGGCCGCCTCCAGGTCCGCCCGGGGGATGCCGCCCGACAGCAGACCCACGGCGGGAACCGACGCCTTGGTCGCCGCCGCCATGTCCCAGACCGAGTCGCCGATGTACACGGCCTCCTCGCTGGTGGCGCCGGCGATGTCCAGCGCGTGGCGGATCGGGTCCGGTGCGGGCTTCCCCTCGTCCACGTCGTCGGAGCTGGCGGTGCCGGAGATGACGTCGTCGGCGTCGAGCGCCCGCCGCAGAGCCTGCAGCTCGGGCCCGGAGGCGGAGGTGGCGAGGACGATCGTCCAGCCCCGGCCGGCCAGCGCGCGCAGCAGGTCCGCCGCGCCCTCCAGCGGGGGCAGGCGTTCGAAGGAGGTCGCGTACAGCGCGGAGTGCGTCGCGGTGATGCCGTCGTCCTGTCGCCCGTCCCGGTCGGGGCCGAGCAGATGGGCGACGAGGTCGTCGGAGCCGAGGCCGACCGCGCGGTGGATCGCGCGCATCGGCACGGTGTGCCCGGCCTGGTGGAACGCCTCCCACCACGCGGTGACGTGCAGGTAGTTGGTGTCGACCAGGGTGCCGTCCACGTCGAACAGTGCGGCGCGCGTCATGGTGGTCCTTTCGTGGCGGCGTGGCCCGCCGGTGTCACAGGTCGATCTCGCCGGCGGCGCACACCCGGGCGCCCATGTTCCGTTCGGTCATCCGCAGCGCGGCGTCGGCCAGGTCGGCGTGGATGTGGGCCACCCCGTCGCGCGGGATGGTCAGGTCCAGGTGGCGGATGTGCGCGTCGAGCGCGGAGTAGAGGATGCACTGCTCGGTCACCTGACCGGTCAGGACGAGATGGCCGACGTCCAACTGGTGGAGCAGGTACGGCAGGGGCGTCTCGTAGAAGATCGAGTGCCGGGCCTTGACCACGAAGAGCGAGTTCTCGTCGGGCTTCAGCGGTTCCACGAGGTCGGGGCGGGCCCCCGCCATGGCCGCCTCGACGATCTCCCCGTGGTGGGAGCGCCAGTCCCCGAAGTTGTCGTTGGCGTAGATCACGAGGGAACCGCTTCCCCGGGCCGCCTTCAGCAGGTCCGCGATGACGGGCACGGCCCGCTCGGCCGAGGGGAGGAGCTGGTCGGCGTCCTCGTGGTCGTACGGGTTGATCATGTCGATGACGATCAGCGCCTTGCGGGACATGGGTGTCATGGTGGCATCCGTGGGGCCTTGCGGCGAGCCGGAACCGTGGGCCATGTCGCTCGTCCGCTCACCGCAGGAACCGCGCCGCCACGCGCAGGTCGGCGACGAGCCCACGGTACGCCTCCGCCCTGTCCGGCGCTCTCAGCACGGCGGAGGGGTGCACGGTGGCGACCAGTCCCCGCGCGGGGCCGTCCCCGTCCCGCCCGGCCCGGGCGGGCGTGGGGAGTGCGGCGACGGGCAGGTACAGCAGGGTGCCGCGGCTCTCGGTGACCTTGAAGGAGTTGCCCAGGACGGACTTGCCCGCGGTGGCTCCGAGGACGACCACCAGCTCGGGGTCGACCCGCTGCAGTTCCTCGGAGAGCCAGGGGCGGCAGGCCGTCATCTCGCGCAGGCTGGGCGCCTTGTGAATGCGGCGTCTGCCCTCGCCGGCCGTGGTGAACTTGAAGTGCTTGACGGCATTCGTGAAGTACACGTCGCCCTCGGCCATCTCCGCGTCGGCCAGCGCCTTGCGCAGGAGGTGCCCGGCCGGGCCCACGAAGGGCTCGCCCGCCCGGTCCTCCTGGTCGCCGGGCTGCTCGCCGACGACGACCGCACGGGCATGGGCGGGCCCGTCCCCGAAGACGGTCTGCGTCGCGTTCTCGTACAAGGGGCAGCCGCGGCAGTCCACCGCTGCCCGGCGGAGCGCGGCGACGCCGCCCCGCGCCGGCACGAAGGGCTGGGCGCCGCCCGCCGCCCCGTCGGCACCCATCAGCTCCACCGGCTGCCCGCCAGCGGGGCGGTCGCCTCGCCTGTGCCGCGCACGACGCCGCGCAGGAACGCCGTCAGCGCCTCGGACGCCGAGTAGCGGGGCCGCCAGTCCAGCTCCTCGTGGGCCCGGGCGCAGTCCATGACGGGCAGGCGGAGCACCGCGTCGAAGAGGTGGGGCGATGCCGGGACCGCCCGGGCGTGCCAGGCGGTCGCCAGCGCTCCGCGTACGAGCGGTACGGGCGCGCGTACCACCCGGGCGTCGAGGAGGGCGCCCAGGGACCGGGCGTCGGTGACGGTGTCGGCGGCCAGGTTGAAGGGGCCGCGCACGTCGCCGAGCACGGCGAGCCGGTACGCCTCGGCCGCGTCGTCCGTGTGCAGCACCTGGAACCTCAGCCCCTCCAGGTCGGGTACGAAGGGCAGCAGGTCGGGGCGGAGGAGTACGCCGGGAAGGTATTTCCCGCCGAAGATGCGCCGCTGCTCGGGAGCGGCCGTCTCCTTGAAGAGGAACCCGGGCCGCATCCGTACCACCCGGATCTGCGGGTGGCGCAGCTCGAAGGTGTCCAGGACCCGTTCCAGGTACGCCTTCTCCCGGCAGTAAGCCGCGTCCGGCCAGCCGTGGGTCGGCCACTGTTCGTCCACACCGGGCTCGCGCTTGGGCCCGGGCGAGTAGGCGCCCACGGACGAGGCGTGGACCAGTGCCGGGACCCCGGCCGTGCGCACCGCGTCGAAGACGCGCAGGGAGCCCTCGACGTTGCTGCGCCAGGTGACGACGGGGTCGTGGGTGGGCTGGAAGCGCCAGGCCAGATGGACGACGGCGTCCGCGCCCGTCAGCAGGGAGCCGAGTGTCCGGGCGCTGTCCGGGCGGGAGAGGTCCACCCTCCCCCACTCGACGCCGGGCAGGGTGAGGCCGGGCAGCCGCCGGGCCAGGCCGAGGACCGACCCGACGTCCGGGTCCCGCGCCAGGGACCTGACGAGGCTCGTGCCGACGTTGCCGGTGGCGCCCGTGACGACGACGCGCAGCCCTTGCGATGCGTTCACGGTGACTCCTTGCGTCGCGGTGTCAGGGCCGCAGCAGCGTCTTGACCATGCCGTCGGCCTTCGCCTGGAAGGTCTCGTACGCCTTCGGGCCGTCCTCCAGCGGCAGGTGGTGCGTGGCGAAGCCGTCCACGCCCAGCGGGTCCTCGTCCACGAGCAGCGGCAGGATGTCGGGCACCCAGTGCTTGACGTTCGCCTGGCCCATCCGGAGCTGGATCTGCTTGTCGAACATGGTGAGCAGGGGCAGCGGGTCCACGGCGCCGCCGTAGACACCGGAGATGGAGAGGGTGCCGCCCCGGCGCACCACGTCGATGGCGGTGAGGAGGGCGCTGAGCCGGTCGATGCCGGCGCGTTCCATGAGCGGGCGGGCCGCCGCGTCCGGCAGCAGGCCGACCGCCCACTGACCGGCCTTGCCGATCGGTGCCCCGGTGGCGTGGGCCTCCATGCCGACGGCGTCGATGACCGCGTCGGTGCCCCGGCCGCCGGTGAGGTCCCGGACCGCGTCCGGCAGGTCCTTGCCGTAGCGGCTCAGGTCGAGGGTCTGGACGCCCCGCGCGGCCGAGCGGGCGAGGCGTTCGGGGACCAGGTCCACGCCGATGACCAGGCCGGCGCCCCGGTGCAGGGCGATGCGGGCGGCCATGTCGCCGATCGGGCCGAGCCCGAGGACGGTGACGCTGCCGCCGGGCGGGATCGCGGCGTACTCGACGGCCTGCCAGGCGGTGGGCAGCACGTCGGAGAGGTAGACGAACCGGTCGTCCGGCGGGCCCTCGGGGACCTTGATGGGCAGGGTGTTGCCGAAGGGCACCCTCAGCAGCTCGGCCTGCCCGCCGGGCACCTGCCCGTACAGCTTGGTGTACCCGAAGAGCGAGGCGCCGGTGCCGTACTCCCGGACCTGGGTGGTCTCGCACTGCGAGTGCAGGCCCGCGCCGCACATGAAGCAGGTGCCGCAGGAGACGTTGAACGGGACGACGACCCGGTCCCCGCGCGACACGGCGGTCACCTCGGGGCCGGTCACCTCCACGACGCCCATCGGCTCGTGGCCCAGGATGTCGCCGGGATCGAGGTAGGGGCCGAGTACTTCGTACAGATGGAGGTCCGATCCGCAGATGCCCGTCGAGGTGACCCGGATGATGATGTCGGTCGGGTCCTGGATGACCGGGTCGGGCACGGTCTCGACACGGACGTCGCGCTTTCCTTGCCAGGTCAGTGCACGCATGGGTGGTCTCCTCGCTGTCGGGTGACGGCCGCGCCGCCGGTCGGTCAGTGGCGGGCCTCGCGCCGGGCCGCCTTCGCCTCCGCCTGGGCGATCCGTCCGGCGGTCTCCCGTCGGCGCCCCTCCGCCTTCAGGCTTTCGTCGCCCAGCGCGGCGCCGTCCGACTTGAGCTTCGCCGCCTTCGCCCTCATGGCCAGGGCGCGAACGATTTCGGCATGCCTTCCCATAACTCCTCGGTACCTCCCGGGTCGTCCCGCGGGGCGTGCCCGCACGGCCGTTCGGTGCGACGGGTTCCCCCGGAACGCGGGTTCAACCGGAATGCCCGATTCAAACGGGACGCAGGCCGGTCGAGGCATACGAGATCGCCGCCGTCGGTCCCGCATGTCCCCGGACGGTACGGGTACCCGCCTGGCCAGGCTCCCGGCGTACGCGGGAGCAGGCGCTGCCGGTTGGGACCACAGCCGCAGCGCCGTCCAGCGGACTCCGAGTCGCGCGCCGGTCCCGGTGCGCCCAGGATCGACGGCGGGGCACCGACGGACCCCGCCCACCGCCGCCCGCATACCCGTTCCGTTCCACGGAGAGCTCATGGCCGACAGCACCCTGTCCCTCCTGCTCCAGGGTTACGCCTGGCTGCCCGACCGCCGGCGGCGCAGTGGCGGGGCACCGGTCCGCACCCGGCTGCTGGGCAAGCGGGTCGTCGCGCTGCACGGACCGGCAGCGGTCCGCTTCTTCTACGACGAAAAGCACATCCGCCGCCACGGGGCGCTGCCGGAACCGGTCATCGACACGCTGTTCGGCCGGGGCGCGGTCCACACCCTGGACGGTGAGCCGCACCGGGTGCGCAAGGGGATGTTCCTCCACCTGTTGAAGGACCCCGAAGGCGTACGGGCTCTCGCGGACCGGGTCGCCCTGGAGTGGAAGGACACCGTGCCCCGGTGGGCCGGCCGGGGCCCGGTCGTGCTGTTCGACGAGGTGGCCGGGGTGCTCACGCGCGCCGTCCACGCGTGGGCCGGGGTACCGCTGCCGGAGGACGAGGCGGACGGTGTGGCGCGCGACCTGGTCGCCATGGTGGACGGTTTCGCGTCGGCCGGGCCCCGGCAGCTGCGCGCTCGTGCCGCCCGGCGCCGGCAGGAACGGCGTGTGGCGCGCCTGGTGGAGCGGGAACGCGACAGCGGCGACACGGGGGCCGGCGACGGGCTGCGGCCCGCCCCGTTCCGTACCGTGGTCCACCATCGCGATGCCGACGGTTCGCTGCTGGAGCCCCGCACGGCGGCCGTCGAGGTGCTCAACATCCTGCGCCCGACCGTCGCGGTCAGCTGGTTCGCGGCGTTCGCGGCGCACGCCCTGCACCGGTGGCCGGAGCACCGGTCGGCGCTCCGCGAAGGCGATCCGGCCCACGCCCTCGCCTTCGCGCAGGAGGTCCGGCGCTTCTACCCGTTCGCCCCGTTCATCGGCGGGCTGGCGGCGGACCGGCTCGACTGGGAGGGCCAGGCCATCCGCCCCGGGACGATGGTGCTCCTCGACCTGTACGGGCAGAACCACGACGCGGACCTGTGGCCCCGGCCCTACGTCTTCGACCCCGCGCGCTTCCACGGCACTCCGGTCCGGCCCGACGAACTGGTCCCGCAGGGCGGCGGCGACCCGGCCAGGGGACACCGTTGCCCTGGCGAGGACATCACCCTCGCCCTGCTGTCCGCCCTCGCGGTGCTGCTGTCCGGCCTCTCGTACCGGGTGCCGGAGCAGGACCTCGCCATTCCGCTCCACCGGATCCCCACCGCGCCCCGGAGCGGTTTCGTCATCGACGACGTCCGATAACCCCTGTCCCCACGACCGCGAGGAAGACGAACCCATGAGCACACCCGGCCAGGACCCCACCGAGCGCTTCCCCAGGCCCGACTTTCCGCAACAGGGGCAGGAGCACCCCGGCTGGACGGGGCCCATGGACCCGCCGCCCGACCACGGCGAGGACTCCTACCGGGGCCACGGACTCCTGAAGGACCGCAAGGCCGTCGTGACCGGGGGCGACTCCGGCATCGGCCGGGCCGTCGCGCTGGCCTTCGCCCGGGAGGGGGCGGACGTGCTGATCACCCACCTCGACACCGAGGAGGACGAGGCGCGGGAGACCGCCCGGCTGGTCGAGGAGGCGGGGCGCGAGGCGCTCACGGAGGCGTGCGACATCCGGGACGAGAAGCAGTGCCGTGCGCTGATCGGCAGCGCGGTGCAGGAGTTCGGCCGCATCGACGTACTCGTCAACAACGCCGCGTACCAGATGGCACAGCCCGACGGGATCTCCGCGATCTCCACGGAGCAGTTCGACCGGGTGCTGCGCACCAACCTGTACGGGATGTTCTGGCTGTGCAAGATGGCCCTGCCGCACATCCCGGCCGGCGGGTCGATCATCAACACCACGTCGGTGCAGGCCTACAAGCCGAGTCCGCATCTGCTGGACTACGCCATGACCAAGGGCGCCATCGTCACGTTCACCCAGGGCCTCGCGCAGATGCTGGCGTCCGACGGCATCCGCGTCAACGCCGTGGCGCCCGGCCCGGTGTGGACGCCGCTGATCCCGGCGACGCTGCCGGACACCCGGGAGTTCGGGAAGCAGAGCCCGCTGGGGCGGCCCGCGCAGCCCGCCGAGATGGCTCCGGCCTACGTGTTCCTCGCCTCGGGCAACGCGAGTTACATCACCGGGGAGGTCGTCAACGCGACCGGCGGCACCCCGCTCCCCTAGGACCTGCGGCGTACGGATTGACGGGGCGGACCACGGGAAGGCGGCGGACATGCCGAAGAATCATCACGAAGCACCCGTTCTCGATGCCCTGGCCGCGTACCGGCAGCGGGGCGAGCTGGGATTCACGCCTCCCGGCCACAAGCAGGCCCGGGGCGCGGCTCCGGAGGTCAGGGCCGTGCTGGGCGACGCCGTGTTCCTCGGCGACGTGCTGGCCAGCGGCGGTCTCGACGACCGGCGGATGAAGTCCGGGGTGCTGCAGCGCGCGGAGGTCCTGATGGCCGACGCCGTACACGCGGAGCACGCGTTCTTCTCGACGTGCGGCAGCTCCCTGTCGGTCAAGGCGGCGATGCTGAGCGTCGCCGCGCACGGCCAGAAGCTGCTGGTCGGACGGGACGCGCACAAGGCGGTGATCTCCGGGCTCATCCTCTCGGGCATCCGGCCGGTGTGGGTCGAACCGCAGTGGGACACCGAACGCCATCTCGCGCACCCGCCGTCCCCGGAGGCGTACGAGCGGGCCTTCGAGGAGCACCCGGACGCGAAGGGCGCCCTGGTCACCAGCCCCACGCCGTACGGGGTGGCGGCGGATCTGCGGGCCATCGCCGACGTGTGTCACCGGCGCTCCCGGCCGCTCGTCGTGGACGAGGCGTGGGGCGCGCACCTGCCGTTCCATCCGGACCTGCCGACGTGGGCGATGGACGCCGGTGCCGATGTCTGTGTGACCAGCATCCACAAAATGGGCAGCGGTCTGGAGCAAGGGTCGGTGTTCCATTTGCAGGGCGACCTCATCGACCACGACACGCTGGCGTCCCGGGCCGATCTGCTGGGCACGACGAGCCCTTCCGTGCTGCTGTACGCGGGCATGGACGGCTGGCGGCGCCAGATGGTGCTGGAGGGGCACACGCTGATGTCGCGCGCCCTCGGCCTCGCCGCTTCGGTCCGCGAGGAGATCGAGTCGATCGACGGGATGCACGTCAACGACGCCGACGACTTCTGCGGTCCGGGTGCCGGCTCCGAGTTCGACCCGCTGCCGGTGGTCATCGACATCGCGGACCTCGGGGTCTCCGGCTATCTGGCGGCGGACTGGCTCCGCGAACACCACCACATGGACGCGCATCTGATGGACCACCGGCGCGTCAGCGCCCAGCTGACCCACGCCGACGACGCGGAGACGACGGGGCGGTTGCTGACGGCGCTGCGCGACTTCGCCCGGCACGCCCCCTCACTGCCCCGGGGGCCGGAGGTGGCGGTCCCGGCCCCGGCGGAGCTGCGGATGGAGCAGGCGAGGCTGCCGCGCGACGCCTACTTCCACGCGACCGAGGACGTAGCGGTCGAGCAGGCCGTGGGGCGCGTCGCCGCCGAGATGATCACGCCGTATCCCCCGGGCATCCCGGTGGTGCTGCCCGGCGAGCGGCTGACGGAGCCGGTGCTGCGCTACCTCCTGACGGGCCTGGAGGCGGGAATGAACCTGCCGGACCCGGCGGACCCGGGGCTGCGCACCGTACGGGTCTGCGCCGACGACGCGGACGACTGAGCGCGCGGCGGCGGCGCGCGCCTCACCCGCGCGTGCGGGCGACGCATTCCGCGACCGCGTCGCGGAGACTGCCCGTGCGGGCGAGCGCGTCGCGCTGGATACGCGCCCCGGTGCCCCGCTCGAGCACCTGCTCGATTCCCGCCTCCGCCGCCGCCAGGTCCCCGTCGTCCGCCAGTGCGTCGCGCACATGGGTGAGCAGTGCGTGCACCACGGCGGGAGCCGGGGCGGGGCGCATGGTGGCGGGGTGCAGCAGTTCGCCCTCCAGGCCGGAGCGGCCGGCCTGCCAGGCGGCCATGCGCAACAGGCCCACCCCGTACGGCTCCGGCGGGTCGCCCGCCCGCCAGGCCCGGGACGCCGTCTCGACCAGGCCGCGCACGAGCGTGGCGAGCAGCACGGCGTCGGCGGGGTCGAGACAGACGTCGGCGACCCTGACCTCGACGGTGGGATAGCGGTGCGAGAGCCGGGCGTCGAAGTAGATCATGCCCTTGTCGCGCAGGACGCCCGTGCCGACGAGGGCTGCGACCTCGTCGTGGTAACGGCGCGCGGAGCCGAACAGTTCCATCGGTCCGGCCGAGGGCCAGCGGCCCCAGACCCGGCTGCGGTAGCTGCTGTACGCGGTGTCCTGGCCCTGCCAGAAAGGCGAGTTGGTGCTCAGCGCGAGCAGCACCGCGAGCCAGGGGCGCATGCGGTCCAGCACCGCGACGCCCTCCTCGTCCGAATCCACGGAGACGTGCACATGGCACCCGCAGGTCAGCTGCTCCTGTGTGGTCAGCCCGAACTTGTCGGCCAGCCAGCGGTACCGCTCGCCCTCGCCGATGGACGGGCTGACGGGCAGCGGGGAGGTGGCGAGCGCGGCGACCGCTCCCCCGGCCTCGGCGGCGCTGCGGGCTGCCTCCGCCCGCCAGCGCAGGATCTCGTCCGCGAGTTCCCGCATGTCCGCGCGGGGCTCGGTGGCGAACTCCAGCTGCTGGCGGTGCAGCTCCGCCTCGAAGGCCGAGTCGCCCTCGGCGCGCCGTTCGGCCAGGGCCAGGACGGCCGTCGACAGCGCCCTGGGCTCGCCGCTCCGCTCGTCGACGAGCAGCAGCTCCTCCTCGACACCCACCGTGCGCACCATCATGTCCTCCATGCTCGATCGGCCGGGGGCGGCCCCTCTCACGCCGAGGCGCTTTCCACCCTCCCCCACTTCGCCGTATGCCACCTCATGGCGCGGGCACCCGTGACCGGCAGGTCTTTCTCCGCGCCGCGCGGCCCCGCCGCTCGGCTCAGCGCACGCCGCCCCGCCGCGCCACCACGGCCATCTGTCCCGCCGCGATCTCCGCGGCACCGGCCTCCAGCAGCGAGAACGGCGGCCCGGCCCCGCCCCGGAGCAGCGTCAGCGCCCCCAGCACCGTCGTGCCGTCGGGCGTGGCCAGCGCCACGGAGAGCAGGGCGGTGACGTCGGCCCGGGCCATCAGCGGGGCGCCGTCCTCGTCCGTGCCCAGCCGGTCCAGGTCGTCCGTCAGGTGTTCCACCGCCGCCGCGCCGGAGGCCATGACCTCGGCGGACACGGGGCAGGCGCGCGGGTCCTGCCGGAAGAACGCCTTCTCCAGCCCCGCGTCGTCCGGTGCCGGAGGGCCGTGGACCGCGGTCCGGACCGGCTCGTCCGGGGGCCCCAGGTCGAGCAGCGCCCAGTCCGCGAGTCCGTCGCGCAGGAGCCCCGCTACGGCGCCGAGGGCGGCCGCGGAGGGCTCGCGGCCCAGGAGCGCGCGGGCCGTGCGGTCCAGAAGCGCGGTGAGCTCGGCCTGGCGTACGACCGCCGAGGGTGCGGCCCGCTCGGCGGCGCGGCCGGCGGTGCGGGGGCCCGGTGCCGGGGCGAGCACCACGAGCACGTCCCGCTCCCGTCCGTCCGGCGCGTCGATGCCGGTGAACGTGGCGTACAGCGGTCCGTCCGGCAGTCCGGGGAGGCTGACCGGGAGGCTGCGGCCGCCCTCGCCTCCGGCCACGGCCGCCGTGTGGGCGCGGAAGGCGGCCCGGTCGGCGGGGCGCAGGAGGGCGGCGAGGGGGCGGCCCGCGGCGTACCCCGGATGGAGCCCGGTCAGTTCGGCGGCCGCCCGGTTGAGGCGGCGCACCACGGTCTGCCCGTCGGTCAGGACGACGGGCCACGGCAGGTGGTCGAAGATGGCCTTGAACGGGCGCGGCGCCGCCTTCGCGCCCGGTGTCCGGGGCGGCCCCGGTGGGTCCTGCGCCAGGCGCACGGCGTCGATGGCGTGATCCAGCTCCGCGAGGGCCGCGTCGAGCAGAACCGGGTATTCGGCGGGAGGATGGTCCCGGGCCGCGCGCAGTTCCCGTGCGCGGGCGACGAGGTCAGGAAGTCCGCTCTCACCCGCCGGTGGCCCGTTCATACGACGAAGCTAGCCGATCACCGGTGCCCCGGCGCCGAGCGGCGCGGCGGCGCCCTTTCCGTTTGCGGAGGGGCCGGTAGTTTCCAGGGAGGCTGAGGGTGATGCGGCCGATGGATGCGGTGACCAATGACGCGGCCGTGGCGCCGTGGCTCGTCGGGATCGGTGCGCGGGCCATGCGCTGCTCGGCCGGGTGCCGGGGCGCGACGGTGTTCCTGCGATGCCCCGGCGGGGAGAGCCGCGGCTCTTCCACCCACCCGGATCTCGCGGTCCTGGCCGCGCTGCAGGAGGACACCGGCGAGGGCCCGTGCGTCGAGGCCGCCCGCTCCCTGGGACCCGTCGCGGCCGTCGATCTGGTCGCCGACGCGCGGTGGCCGCGATTCCGGGCGGCGGCGCTGGAACGGGGTCTGCGCGCCTGTACGGCGGTGCCGGCCGCGGCGGAGGGGGTCACGGCGACGGTCACCCTGTACGCGTTCCGCCCGTGGCGGCTGACGGCGGGGGCCCGGGAGGCGGTCGGGATGCTGGCCGAGGAGGCGGTCGGCGGGCTTCTCCGCGAGCACGCCCGCAAGGGAGCGGAGGCGGAGGCGGAGCAGCTGCGGACGGCGATGGCGTCGCGGGCCGTGATCGACCAGGCCATCGGCATCGTGACGCACCTGCTGGACTGCGCCCCGGACCGGGCGTTCGACGTCCTGCGCGCACTCTCCCAGCGTACGAACCGCAAGCTGAACGCCGTCGCGGCGCAGATCGTACGGGCGAGGGGCCGGGGCAGCACGCGTGAGCTGCGCCGGCTGCTGGGCGAAGTGCGGACGGACGGAGCCTGAGGGCTGTCCCGCTAGGTGACGGAGCACGCACGTAGCGGGCTGGACGAGTCGGCACCGTGGGCCGCCGACGGCGGCCCACCCCACCCAGTTCACGTATGTCCGCCACGAGGTGGAATCACCCCGCAGCGGCGCCCCAGTCCCTCAGGAGCCGGTCGCCGAGGCGGTCCTCCAGGAAGCCGGTGGCCTCGATTCCGAGGACGATGTCCGCCTCGAGGCCGGGTTCGTCGTCCCGCAGCCCCCGTACGACGTCGTGCCGCACCACCTGTTCGTGGACGGCGTCCGCCTCCACGTGTTCGGTGTAGAAGAACTCGGCGGCGGGCCCGGCGCCCGCCCGCTTCATGGCGAGGGCGAGGCGGCGCGAGGCGGGCGACGAGGTGATCTCGACGGCGGCGAAGTGACCGACCAGGGCTCCCCGCAGCCGCCGGTGCAGGCCGAACAGGGACATGAGGTTGACGAGCGCCAGCATCTCGGCGTGCCCGTCGTCCAGATAGTGGCCGTACGCCGTCTCCAGACCCAGGTCCGCCATGAGGTCGGCGAACAGCCGGGCGTGGACGCGGTCGGCGCGGCCGGCGCCGAATTCGTCGTACTCGATCGCGGCCATCCCCGCCTTGGCGCGCCCGCTGAGCCGGGGCAGCACCCAGGCGTGCGGGTCGGCCTCCTTCAGGTGGTACAGGGAGCGCTGGACGGCGTAGGCCCGCAGCCGCTCCGGTGTGGCGTGTTCCTGGAGGAAGTGCGACACGCCCGTGCCGTCGACCGGTTCGACGAGCAGCGCGTCCAGGGTGTCGTCCAGACCGGCCCCGGGCGGAACGTCCCGGCGCAGCGCGGTTTCGAAGCGGCGTTCCAGGGCCGCCCTGACCGTGAGCAGTGCGGGGTCCCATTCCAGGGCCGGGTCCACCGCGTCGAAGCCCCGGTAGTGGAGCTCGTAGCAGACGTACAGGGCGAGCTGGAGGTCGTCGCCGTAGGGCTCGGCCGCGTCCGCCAGGGACGGGGCGGGCAGGGGACCGTTCCCGCGGAGATGGGCGACGACCGCTGCGGAGAGCTCGCCGCGGGCCCGGGGAAGTGCGGGTCCACCCGTCCGACCGGCCATGATGTCTCTCCTCGTCCGTCTGCCCGGGCCCTCTCCCACCATGTGGGCCCGCCGCCGATGGCGCTACATGAATGAGCGCGTCCGTGCGGGGAACCCAGAGGCTGCGACCCGGAAGCCACCTCCCGGGCGTGTTCCCCGTAGGACGGAAGGACGGCAGAAGATGAGCGACAACGGCAGCAAGGGCAAGGTGCTGGCCATCGTCACCAACTACGGCGTGGAGCAGGACGAACTCGTCGTGCCGCTCGGCCATCTGCGCGAGCGCGGTGTGCGGGTCGATGTCGCGGCTCTGAAGAAGGACGACATCGAGACGCTGGTCGGCGACAAGGACCCCGGCAAGTCCGTGAGCCCCGATCTGACGCTGGAGGAGGTCGACCCGGCGGGCTACGACCTGCTGCTCGTGCCGGGCGGCACGCTGAACGCGGACACGCTGCGGCTGCAGGGCCCGGCCTGTGACATCGTGCGGTCGTTCACCGGCTCCGGGCGCCCCGTCGCGGCCATCTGCCACGGACCGTGGGTGCTGGTGGAGACCGGCAGCGTCAAGGGCAAGCGGCTCACCTCGTACGCCTCGTTGCGGACCGACGTGCGCAACGCGGGCGGTGACTGGGTGGACGAGCCGGTCGTGACGGACGAGTCCGGCGGCTGGAAGCTCATCACCTCGCGCAACCCGGGCGACCTGGACCCGTTCCTGAAGGAGGTCGACGCCGCGCTCGGAGGCTGAGGAGCCCCGGTACACAGGCCGCCCGGCGATCCGTCCGGGCGGCCTTTCACACGGGTTCGGGCGCGAACGGCCGGAACTCGTCCTCGCCCGGCTGCACGACCCCGTAACTGCTCTCCGGCACCTCTTTCCACACGCCGGGCAGCCCGCCCAGCGGTTCCGACACCACCAGGCGGGTGCTGTCGGAGACGCCGCCCAGGAAGTCCGAATCGGGGTGGAGGGCGCGCACGGTCTCGGCCTTGCTGCTGTAGAACAGCGAGCGCGACTTGCCGAGACTCGAATAGCGGAACGACCAGAGCCGCTCGCCGTCGGACACCGCGACGGTCATCTGGAGGGGGTTCTCCACCCCTTCGTCGCGGCCCACGCGCTCGATCAGCCCGGCCATCCTGGCCACGGCTCCCGGCACGTCCTGGTCGAGTCCGAAGGTGAGCGCGAGGTAGAACATCACCTCGGAGTCCGTGGACCCTTCCAGGGCCGAGAACAGAGCCGGGTCGAGCGCCAGGGACAGATCGCGCCGCAGCCGGTGGAAGTCCGCGATCGCGCCGTTGTGCATCCACATCCAGCGGCCGTGCCGGAAGGGGTGGCAGTTGGTCTCCTGGATGGCCGTCCCCGTGGACGCCCGCACATGCGCGAAGAACAGCGGCGAGCGGATGTGGCTCGCGATCTCCCGCAGATTGCGGTTGTTCCAGGCAGGTCCGGTGTCGCGGATGACCGCGGGCATCTCCTGCTCGGGCCCGTACCAGCCGACCCCGAATCCGTCTCCGTTGGTCGTCTCCACGCCCATGGTGGAGTGCAGGCTCTGGTCGATGAGCGAGTGCTCCGGTTTGTAGAGGAGATCGCTGAGTACGACACTCGTGCCGGAATAGGCCAGCCATCGGCACATGTGCGGCCGTCCCTTCGCGGGCGGCGGGCAGGGGCCGGCGCGGACGCGCTGGTGGTGCTTCCGCGTGCCTCGGTCCCTGGGGCGCCCGGTCGTCGTCGTTATGTCCACGCTACCGACTTCACGGGTCGCCTGCCCGGTCGCGCCCGCCGGAAACCGCCCGGTACGCCGGACCCTCGGTCAGGCGGTGGGGCCCGGCCGGTGCCTGAAGGACTCCGCCAGAGCCGTGTTGATCACGACGACGACCCCCAGCGTCAGCGCGACGGCCGGGTGCCCGACCCCGTACAGCGCGAGGGCTCCCCCGCCGAGCACCAGGGCCTTCACCGCCAGGACGCCGGCGAGCGGCGGGCGGAACCGGGCGCGCGGTGCGGCGAACAGCGACCACAGCACGACGGCCACGACGACGACGGCGGAGCCGATGAGCACGCGGACCGCCAGGTTGTCGGCCAGGGTGAACCCCCACCAGAAGAGGCAGGCCAGCGCCGCCACCTCGAGCAGGAACGCGAGCAGTTCGTTGGCCGCCCACCAGGGCCGCCCGGCCACCGAAGGAATGACCTGGCCGTTCGTGGCTCTGTCGTGCACCCTGTCCCCCGCATCGCTCACGTGTACGAAGTCACCCTACTCGCAGCCCGGTTCAGCGGGCGCGGCGCAACCGCAGGGCAGCCGCGGCACCGAGGACGACGCCCACGGCGAGGACCAGGAGTCCCCGCAGCCACACCTCGCCTTCGATCTGAGTCGCCAGCCCGACGCAGGAGGCGGCGCCGAGGACGGGCACCGCCGTGGGCGCCTTGAAGTGGCCGGGGCGGCCCCGGTCCCGGCGCAGCACGAGCAGGGACGTGTTGACGAGGAAGAAGACGACGAGGAGCAGGAGGACCAGGGTCGAGGCGAGCGTGGAGACGTCGCCGGTCAGCGCGAGCAGCAGCGAGAGCGCCGTCGTCGCGGCGATCGCGGCCCATGGGGTGCGCCGGCCCGGGAGCACGGCCGTCAGGAAGCGCGGCAGCAGCCCGTCGCGGGCCATCCCGTACGCGAGCCGCGAGGACATGATGCCGGTCAGGAGCGCCCCGTTGGCCACGGCCACCAGCGCGACGGCGCTGAACAGCCAGGTCGGCACACCTCCCGCCGTGCGGACGACTTCGAGCAGCGGCCCGCTGGACTCGGCGAGCTTCCGCGTCGGCACGGCGGCCGCCGCGGCGGCGCCGACCAGGGCGTAGACGGCACCCGCGGTGATCAGCGCGCCGAAGAGTGCCCTGGGGTAGGAGCGGCGGGGATCGCGCGTCTCCTCGGCCACGTTGACGGAGGTCTCGAAGCCGACGAACGAGTAGTACGCGAGGACCGCGCCGCTGAGCACGGCCAGGACGGGCCCCTCGCTCTCCGTGCCGAGGTCGGTGAGCCGGCCCAGGTCCCCGTCGCCGCGCAGTACGACCCAGCAGCCGAGTCCGGTCACCAGCAGCAGGCCGCCCACCTCGACGCAGGTGGCGACGGCGTTGGCCCGGGTCGACTCGCTGATGCCCCGGGCGTTGAGCAGGGCGAGGGCCACCAGGAAGACGACGGTCACCAGGACCAGCGGGAGCGTGATGAACTCCGCGAGGTAATCACCGGCGAACCCCCGGGCCAGGGCCGCCACCGACACCACCCCGGCCGCGAGCATGCAGAAGCCAGCCACGAACCCGGTGAACGGCCCGTAGGCCAGCGTGGCGTAGTGCGACGCTCCGCCCGCGCGCGGGTATTTGGTGGCCAGTTCGGCGTATGAGGCGGCCGTCAGCAGCGCCAGGCACAGGGCCACCAGGAGCGGCACCCAGACCGCGCCGCCGGCATCGGCCGCGACCTCGCCGACCAGGACGTAGACCCCGGCGCCGAGCACGTCTCCGAGGATGAAGAAGTAGAGCAGTGGGGTGGTGAGCTCCTTCTTCAAGCTCGTCGGGGCATCCGGGCTCTCGGGGGTGTTTCGGGGAGCTGTCACGGGGCCCGTATACCCGGTGCGTCCTCCGGCAGACGGCAGGAACGGCCGGACGGCGGCGTGTCGCCCGTTGGAACGGGACACCGGGGCGGATGGCTCAACCGATGTGTCCGGTCGCGGAGCGGGGGGTACGCGTGGTCGGGCGATGCCGTCCCCAGCGCGTGCCGAACACTCCGCGCACGGCACTGCCCTTCCCCCCGCGAGATTGGAATCCAGTGAGCGAGAAGAAGAACCCGGTGTCGGCTGCCGCGGAGAAGATCGCCGGAAAGGTCCAGGACGCCGTCAGCCCCGGCAACGAGATCCCCGGCGCGCCCGCTCCCGAGCCCGCCCAGGTGGACGAGCCCACGAAGCCGCGCGGCCCGCTGCCGCCCAAGCACGACCAGAGCGGTCCCGAGACCGTGAGCCCCACCGGGCAGCCGACCGGTGCGGGTCAGGACAAGGTGGCCCAGGGCGGTGCCTATCTCACCACCGCGCAGGGTGCGCGGCTGTACGACACCGACCACTCGCTGAAGGCGGGGCCCCGGGGGCCGGTGCTGCTTCAGGACCACCATCTGCGGGAGAAGATCACCCACTTCGACCACGAGCGCATCCCGGAGCGGGTGGTGCACGCCCGCGGTGCCGCCGCCCACGGCGTCTTCCGCGCGTACGGCACGGCGGCGGGCATCACGAAGGCCGCGTTCCTCGCCGAGGGCGCCGAGACGCCGGTCTTCGTGCGCTTCTCGACGGTGCTCGGCTCGCGCGGTTCCGCCGACACGGTGCGCGACACCCGGGGCTTCGCGACGAAGTTCTACACCGACGAGGGGGTCTTCGACCTGGTCGGCAACAACATCCCGGTCTTCTTCATCCAGGACGCGATCAAGTTCCCCGACATCATCCACGCGGGCAAGCCGCACCCGGACCGGGAGATCCCGCAGGCGCAGAGCGCCCACGACACGTTCTGGGACTTCGTCACCCTGCACACCGAGGCGACGCACCACACCCTGTGGAACATGTCGGACCGGGGCATCCCGCGTTCGTACCGGATGATGGAGGGCTTCGGCGTCCACACCTTCCGGCTGGTCAACGCCGAGGGCGCGACCACGCTGGTGAAGTTCCACTGGAAGCCGAAGCTGGGCGTGCACTCGCAGGTGTGGGAGGAGGCCCAGATCACCGCGGGCATGGACCCGGACTTCCACCGCCGGGACCTGGCCGACGCGATCGAGGCGGGCGCCTTCCCCCAGTGGGAGCTGGGGGTGCAGACGTTCCCGGACACCGAGGACCAGATGTTCGAGGGCATCGACCTGCTCGACCCGACGAAGATCGTGCCGGAGGAGCTGGCGCCGGTCCGCGCGATCGGGCTGATGACGCTGAACGCCAACCCGTCGAACTACTTCGCCGAGACGGAGCAGGTCGCCTTCCACGTCGGCCACCTGGTGCCCGGCATCGACGTCACCAACGACGCGCTGATGCAGGGGCGCCTCTTCTCGTACGTCGACACGCAGATCACCCGGCTCGGCGGCCCGAACTTCGCGCAGCTGCCGATCAACCGGACGCACGCGCCCGTCAACGACATGCTGCGTGACGGGATGCACCAGACGGCCGTGCACCGGGGCGTCGCGCCGTACCGGCCCAACTCCCTGGACGGCGGCTGCCCGTTCACCGCCGGCGCGGACACGGGCGCCTACATCGAGGTGCCCGTCGAGGTCCCGGCGGCCCGGAAGGTGCGGGACGCGGCGGCCTCGTTCGACGACCACTTCAGCCAGGCCCGGCTGTTCTGGCTGAGCATGACGCCCACGGAGCGGGAGCACATCACGGCCGCGTACACCTTCGAGCTCGGCAAGTGCTGGGACCAGGCGGTCAAGGAGCGGGGCCTCAAGGTGCTGGCCAACATCGACCCCGAGCTGTGCGCGCACGTCGCCGAAGGGCTGGGGCTGCCGGCGCCCGGGGCGACCGAGACCCTGGCCTCGCCCGAGCCCAGTCCCGCCCTGTCCCAGCTCGGCCGGACCTGGCCGGTCGACGGCCGCGTCGTCGGCATCGTCACCGACGGGGAGACCGGCCTGGACGCCGTGCGCGAGGCGCGCGGCGCCGTCCTCGACGCCGGGATGGTCCCGTTGGTGATCGCGCCCTCCGGCGGAAAGCTGGGGTCCGGCAGCGACCCGGTCACCGTGCAGCGCACCTTCACCACGGCCCGGTCGATCGAGTTCGACGCCATCGTGCTGGCGGGGGCGCCCGCCCCGGCCCCGGACGCCTACGGCGCGCGGGACGCGAAGACCGATGACGCGGCCACGGCCACCGGGGTGGACCCGCGCGTCCTGCTGCTGGTCACCGAGGCGTTCCGGCACGGCAAGGCCGTCGGGGCCTGCGGCGACGGAACGACGGTGCTGGAGAAGGCCGGCCTGGCCTCGGACGCCCCGGGCGTGGTGGCGGGCGGGGCGGCGACCACGGTGCTGGACGGCGTCACGGAACTCCTGGCGAGCCACCGCGCCTGGGACCGCTTCACGCCCGCGCTCTGACACCGCCCCGGGCCGGCGCGCGTAGCCGGCCCGGTCCCGGGCACGCGCGGAGTACGCCGCGGACGGCATCCGAACGAGGAGAAGCATGAACCACAAGGACCGAGAGCACGAGCAGCCGCCCAGGACCGCCGCCGACGAGGTCGTCAGGGAGGCGGAGGAGGCCGGGACCGACGTGGCGGACACCCGTGAGCGGCACGGCGGCGACAGCGAGGCCGGCGATGCGCTGACCCCGAATGAAGAGGCCCAGGAGGACGCGGACCGACCGCGCCCATAGGGTGACAAAAGGTGTGTTTTCCCCGTGCCCGGCAGGGCACGCGCAGGATGCGCCGGGTGGCCGCCTCGCGGCCGCCCGGCATCCGTGACGCCTCCGACGGAAGGACCGATCATGCCGACAGAGGCACGTGGCGACGACGTCTACCAGCCGCAGGACGACGGACAGGATCCGCCGAACGACGATCTCGACCTGGAGAACGCGCTCGGCGAGCGCGGTCTGGACGACCAGATGGAAGAGGGCTATTCGCCGCCCGAGCGCCCCCTCGCCGTCGACAAGTACGGCACGACGGGCGAGGAGGAACGCCGCGGCGAATCCCTCGACCAGCGCCTGGCGCAGGAGGTGGCGGACGTCGAGCCTCCGGACGGCGACGGCATCGGGGACCTGGACGACGGCGAGGGCGAGCCGCTGGAGCCGGAGGAGGGCGGGACCCGCTCGGGCCGGCTGAGCGCGGCGGCCGACGTGCCGGGCCGCCGGACCGATGTCTACGCCGACGACGTGGGCATCGACGGCGGCGCGGCCTCGGCCGAGGAGGCCGCCGTGCACACCACGGACAAGGAGGAGGACCAGGGGCGGGAGGGGTGACCTCGCGGCCACCCGTCGGGCCCCGCGGAGGGAGGGTTGCCGGTGCTGGGATCCGGGAAGACCGCCGGCCGGCGGGTGCCGGCCGTACGGGAGTGGCTGGGGGCACTGGTCTCCGGCGCGCACTTCCCCGACCGGTATCAGCTGGTGCAGTCGCTGAAGGCCGCCGCCGCTGCCGCCCTCGCCTGGGCGCTCACGGGGTGGTGGCTGGAGGCTCCCATGGCGCTGATGGCGCCGTGGGCCGCCGTCGCGCTCGTGCAGGGAACGGTCTACCGGTCGCTGCGCTCGGCGGTCGAACTGCTCGCGATGATGGCCTCCGGCACCTTGCTCGCCGCGGGCGCCGCGGCGGTCACCGGGAACACCATGGCGGCCATGCTCATCGCCCTGCCGCTCGCCGTGCTCCTCGGCAACTGGCTGCCGGTCGGCGAGCAGGGCCTGTACGCGCCCACCACCGCCCTGTTCGTCCTGGCCTACGGCACCTACTCGCTGCCCGCCGTGGGGCACCGGCTGCTGGAAACGGTGGTGGGCGCCGTCGTCGGGGTCGCGGTCAACGCGGTCGTCCTGCCGCCGGTGCACTCGCTGCACGTGAGGACCCTGGCCTGCGCGCTGCCCCGCGCGTGCTCCCGGCTGCTGCGCGACCTGGGAGAGGGCATGGCCGAGGAGTACGACGAGGAGCGGGCGGAACGCTGGCACCGGACCGCCGGCGAACTGCCCGGCGCGCTCTCGGACCTGCGCGCGGCGCGCGGATGGGCGACGGAGAGCTTCCGCTTCAACCCCGGGCACCGGATGCGCCGCAGCACGCCGTCGCCCTCCGAGCGGTGGGACGTGGTCTGGGCGCAGGTGGTGAACCGGCTGCTGACCCTCACGCTCACGCTCTGGGAGACCGCATCGGAGCGGCGCGGACTGCCCCGCCCCCCGGGCCCCTCCCTGAAGGCCCTGAGCCCCGTCGTGTGCGCGGCGTCGGAGGTCTGCGCGGCCGACGCCACGGTTATGGAACAGGGGCCGGACGACGACTGCCTGGAACAGCGCGCGATCCGTCTCGCCGAGGCGCGGCGTGCCCTGGCCGAGGCCAAGCGGCATCTGCGTGGGCCCGGCCCGGACGCCGGGGCCTCGCTCGGCAGCCTGGTGGCCGGCTGCCAGGCGCTGCTGGACGATCTGACACCCGGCGAGGACGGCTCGGCGCTTTCCGCCGGCGGCGCCCGCACCGGCCGGACCTGAGGAGTACGCATGACGCGCACGGACCGCATCGCTCAGCCCTGGGGCACCCGCACCCCGTACGGTCCCGGCGAGCCCTGGCCCGTACGGGTGGACACCCGGCTCGCCGAGGGGGTGACGCCGGACCAGGTCGAGCGGTGGGTGCAGTCGGCGGCCGTCCTGCACTCCAATGGGGACGGGCTCGACATCGCGGTGAAGGACGGCCGGATCGTCGGAGTGCGCGGCCGGGCCCAGGACCGGGTGAACCACGGGCGGCTCGGCCCGAAGGACCTGTTCGGCTGGCAGGCCAACGCCTCCCCCGACCGGCTGACCCGCCCGCTGGTGCGCGACGGGGGCGGCCGGCTCGTGGAGAGCGACTGGGACACCGCGATGGACAGGGTGGTGCGGCGCACGAAGGAACTCCTGGATGAGCAGGGCCCGTCGGCGGTGGGGTTCTACACCTCCGGCCAGCTCTTCGCGGAGGAGTACTACACACTGACGCTGATCGCCCGGGGCGGCATCGGCACCAACCACCTGGACGGCAACACCCGGCTGTGCACCTCGACGGCGGCCGAGGCGCTGAAGGAGTCGTTCGGCAGCGACGGGCAGCCCGGTTCGTACACCGACATCGACCACGCGGACACGATCGCGCTGTTCGGGCACAACATGGCGGAGACGCAGACCGTGCTGTGGACGCGCGTGCTGGACCGGCTGGCCGGGCCGAACCCGCCCGCCCTGGTCTGCGTCGACCCGCGCCCCACCCCGGTGGCGCGGGCGGCGACCGTGCACCTGGCGCCCCGGCCGGGGACCAACGTGGCGCTGATGAACGGCCTGTTGCGGGAGATCGTGGAGAACGGCTGGACGGACCCGGACTACCTGGACCGCCATGTCGTCGGCTTCGACGAGCTGAAGCGCGGCTGGACGCCTGCACACCCGAACACGTGGCGGGCATCTGCGGGGTCCCGGCCGAGCGCATCCGGGAGGCGGCCCGTCTGCTGGGCACGGCCGAGCGGCTGCTCTCGACGGTCCTGCAGGGCTTCTACCAGTCCCACCAGGCCACCGCGGCCTCCGTCCAGGTCAACAACCTGCATCTGGTGCGCGGGATGCTCGGCAAACCGGGCTGCGGAATCCTCCAGATGAACGGCCAGCCCACCGCGCAGAACACCCGGGAGTGCGGGGCCAACGGCGACATGCCGGGCTTCCGCAACTGGGAGAACGACGCGCACATGGCGGAGCTGGCCCGCCTGTGGAACCTGGACCCGCTCCAGGTGCCGCACTACGGCCCGCCCACGCACGCGATGCAGATGTTCCGGTACGTGGAGGAGGGGTCCATCCGGATGCTGTGGGTCAGCGGCACCAACCCGGCGGTGTCGCTGCCGGAGCTGCGGCGCATCCGCTCGGTCCTCGCGCAGGAGCGGCTGTTCCTCGTCGTACAGGACGCCTTCCTGACCGAGACGGCGCAGCTCGCCGACGTGGTACTGCCGGCGGCCGTCTGGGGCGAGAAGACGGGCACCTTCACCAATGCGGACCGCACGGTGCACCTGTCGGAGAAGGCGGTCGAGCCGCCGGGCGAGGCCCGGCCGGACCTGGACATCTTCTGCGACTTCGCGCGCCGGATGGACCTGCGGGACAAGGACGGCGGTCCGCTGGTGCCGTGGAGCGGCCCGGAGGCCGCGTTCGAGGGCTGGAAGGAGTGCAGCCGGGGGCGTCCGTGCGACTACACGGGCATCACGTACGCGAAGCTGCGCGGCGGGAGCGGCATCCAGTGGCCGTGCAACGAACGGCACCCCTACGGTACGGAGCGGCTGTACGAGGACGGCGGGTTCTGGAGCGCGCCTGATCACTGCGAGAGCTACGGGCGCGATCTGGTGACCGGGGCACCACTGGAGGAGACCGAGTACCGGGCGATGAACCCCTCGGGGAAGGCGGTCATCAAGGCGGCCGAGTATCTGCCGCCGCACGAGCCGCCGGGCAAGGAGTATCCGTTCTCGCTGATCACCGGCCGGACGCTCTACCACTTCCACACCCGGACCAAGACCGCGCGGGCGCCCCAGCTCCAGGCCGCCGCGCCCCAGTTGTGGGTGGAGGTCTCCGCCGGCGACGCGGCCGCGTACGGCGTCGCGGAGGGCGACCTGGTGGAGGTCGCGACCCCCCGAGGCACGGTCCGCGCGGCGGCGCGCGTCAGCGGTATCCGGGACGGCGTGCTCTTCCTGCCGTTCCACTACGGCTACTGGGACACCGAGGGCGGGTTCGAACCGAAGGGCGACGGGCGTGCCGGCAACGAGCTGACGCCCACCGAGTGGGACCCGGTCTCCAAGCAGCCGCTGTTCAAGACGGCCGCCGCCCGGCTGCGCCGCCTCGGGCCCACCGGCTCCCCCGCCCCCGCGCCCACCACCACGGCGTCCGCCCCGGTCGCCGGCGCGGCCGTCCCCGCGACCACGGGCGGCGACGCGGGCGGGGCGGACGAGGAGCCGCAGACGTACCCGAAGGAGATCCGATGAAACTGCACCTGGTCCTCGAAGAGGTGCACCACGGGGAGAACGCGCTCGCGGTGCGGCTGACGCGGCTCTCCAGCACGCATGCGACCGACCACGAGGTGCACCACGTCGCCCGCGACCTGGCCGCCTGGTCGCGGCAGCACGTACGGGAGCTGGCGGAGGCGGCCGCCGGTCGCGGGCTCGACCTCTCCCCGGAGCCCAAGGAGGAGTCCCCCGCCGCGGCCTGGCTGCGGGAGAAGGGCGGTGAACTCGTCGGGCGGCGTCCCGAGACCGGGCTGCTGCTCCTGCGGGACCTGCGCGACACGTATCTGAAGGCGGCGGCCGTGTCCGTGGACTGGGAGTTGCTGGCCCAGACCGCCCAGGCCGCCCGCGACCAGGAACTCCTCGGTCTGGCCCAGCGCTGCCACCCGCAGACCCTGCGCCAGCAGCGCTGGACGAACGCGATGATCAAAGTCGTCTCGCCGCAGATCCTGACGAGCTGACCGGCTCCCCGGGCCGCCGGCCGATGCGGAATCGGGTGCGGGCGGCCGGGTGAGCGCGTGCGCGGGCCGGGGCGCGGACGCATCGTTCTAGAGGGCCCCCGGCGAAGGAGCGCCGCATGCCGAGTCTGGACTGGAACACCCCCGTCGCGGGTGCACCCTGCTGGGTGAGCCTCGCGACCCACGACCTGGGGGCCGCACGGGCCTTCTACAGCCTGGTGATGGGCTGGGAATTCCACGACAGCAGCCTCGGCGACGGCTTCGCACTGGCGCGTGCGCACGGCAGGGCGGTCGCCGGCATCGGGGTCTGCCCGGGCGGCGGTCCGCCTCCGGCCTGGATTCCGTACTTCGCCGTACCGGACGCCGACGTCACCGCGGACCGCATCCGGGAGCGCGGTGCCACGCTCGCCGTCGGTCCGCTGCCGCTGGGCGAGGGCCGGGCGGCGATCGCCGCCGACCGGGAGGGGGCCGTGTTCGGCTTCTGGGAGGGCCCGGCGCCCGTCTGGGCCGACGGGCCGCGCGCCCCGGCCAGGGTGGATCTCCAGGCGCGCCACGTCTTCGAGGCGGCCATCTTCTACGCCGAGGTCTTCGGCTGGGCGAAGCCGCACGGCCGGTGCACCGTCGATTACGCGGACGACCGCGTAGTGGTGCGGGCGGGCGGGCACACCGTGGTGACCCTCCGTGGCGGCGGGGTGGAGAACGCCGCGGACCCCCGGGTGCGGGCGCGCTGGATCGTGGACCACCTGGTGCCCGACAGCCGGCGGACGGCGGAGGCCGCGGTGGCAGCCGGGGGTGAGGCGACGCCGGTGGAGGGCGTGCCGGGGACCGCGTTCGTGCTCCTTGATACGGAGGGCGCGCTCTTCACGGTCTCGGACCGCTGACGGTGGATCGCGGCATGTTTGAGGTGGATTTGGACGGGAATAGGCCAGGGGTGCTTCGGACAAGAGGCGCGCCCGTGGGAGCTCCGCTCCGGGTGCCGCCTGTCCGGCGGAGGCTCCTACGGCGGAACTCACAGGCGACGCCAAGGAGTGAACACCATGGCCGGTGCCCGACAGACAGCGCCCGCTCCGGACCGGGACAGGCCGGTGGGAGCGGCGGCCTTCCACCGCCTGCGGGCCTTGCCCGACGGATCCGAGAAGGATGAACTGCGCCGCGCGACCGTCTGCGCCTGGCTCCCCATGGCCCACCGGCTGGCCTCGCGCTTCCGCGATCGCGGTGAGCCGCTGGACGATCTGCGCCAAGTGGCGGCGATGGGCCTCGTCAAGGCCGTGGACCGGTACGACCCCGGTCGCGGCAAGGCGTTCGAGACGTACGCCATCCCCACCGTGGTGGGTGAGTTGAAGCGCCACTTCCGCGACCACACGTGGGACGTCCACGTGCCGCGCCGGGTCCAGGACCTGCGCAACCAGGTCCGGGTGGCCCGCCGCGACCTCGCCCAGACGCTGGGCGGACGCCAGCCGACCGAGGCGGAGATCGCGGCCGTGACGGGGCTCTGCGCCGAGGACGTACGGGCCGGCCTGGAGGCCCTGGACAGCTACCGCACGCTGTCGCTGGACGCCGAGATGCCCAGGGCCGATGACGGGTCGTGCCTCGCCGACACGCTGGGGCTGTGCGACCACGCCCTGGACGTGGCGGTCGACCGCGAGGCCGTGAAACCGGGGCTGCGCAGCCTGCCGGAGCGCGAGCGCACCATCCTCTACCTGCGGTTCTTCCGCGACATGACGCAGGACCGGATCGCCGAGACGCTCGGCATCTCGCAGATGCACGTCTCCCGGCTGATCGCCCAGTGCTGCGAGGAGGTGCGCAGACAGGCACTCCAGGAGGCCGGTCAGCCGACGTAGGTGCCCCTCTCCGGTGCCCCGGGATCAGGCCGGGCTCAGCGGGCCCCTCCCGCGGACCAAGGTGGGGCGGGCGATGTCCGCATAGGCGCGGCAGACGCCGTCCGTCACCTTGTCCCACGCGAACCGGGCGAGCGCGTGGTCGCGGGCGGCGGCCCCGTAACGAGCGAGCCGGGCCGGGTCCCCGAGCAGGCTCCGGACCGTCGCGGCGAGGTCTTGCGCCTCGTCCTCGCCCGACGGCACGAGGGTGCCGGTGACACCGTCGACGACCGCGTCCAACTGCCCGCCGACGGCCGTGGCCACGACCGGCGTACCGCAGGCCATCGCCTCGACGGGGACGAGGGCGGACGACGCGTGGCGGACAAGCGAGACGACCAGGTCCGCGCTGGACATGAGATGCGGCATCAGGGCCCGCGGCACATGGCCCAGCAGCCGCACCCGCTCGGCCACCCCGCACCGGACGGCGGCCCTGCGCAGGCGCTCGGCCTCCGGGTCCGCGAACAGGAGTCGTGCGTCCGGCCCTCCCGCGACGAGCAGTTCGGCACCGGGGATGCCGGCCAGCGCCTCGACGGCCCGGTCGAATCCCTGCCCCGGGTCGAGCCGGCCGACGGACAGCAGCCGGAAAGCGGCACCGGGCGGCCGGTCGCCGAGAGGCACCGGCGCGTAGTGGCCGGTGTCGACGCCCCAGGGCACGACGCTGATCCGGGCCCGGGGGATGCCGAGGGCCACCAGCTCGTTCACCTCGTCCGCGCAGGTCGCGAGGGTGCGGTGGACCTCACGGCCGATCCGCGTCTCGATGTCGACGCGTTCGGGCGGGCCGGCGTCCGCGCCGCCCCGGAGGCGTCGTTCGGTCGTTCCGAGCGTGTGGAAGGTCTGGACGACGGGAATGCCCGCGCCACGGGCCCCGGCCAGGGCGGCCATGCCGGACGTCCAGAAGTGCGCGTGGACGACATCGGGCCGGTTGAGCCGAAAGATCCTGGCCAGATACGCGCCGAACTCCGGCATCCACGTGAGCAGTTCGTCCCTCGGCACTGACACGGGCGGCCCGGCGGGGACATGGACGACCTTCACGCCCGACGCGGTGCGCACCAGGGTCGGGCGGTCCAGCCGGTCACGGCGGGTGTAGACGGTGACGTCGTGTCCGCGCCCCGCCAGACAGGCGGCGAGCTGCGCCACGTGGACGTGCTGTCCGCCGAGACCGGGTCCGTCCGGTTGCGCGAGCGGCCCCGTGTGCGCGGACACCAGGGCGATCCGGGCGAATCGCGGAGTGGGCTCCGGCATCGCGTGACCTCCTTCGTGAGTCGGTCTCCGGTCGATCCTGCAGCAGCGGGCCGCGGGCGCACCCCCGTAACTGCCGTTGGAATGAATCCGCTCAGTTGGACTGCCCGATCGGCCGGACCACCAGCGTGTTCACGTCCACGCCGCGCGGCTGCGAGATCGCCCAGACGAGGGTGTCCACCAGCTGCTCGGCGGTGATCATCGGACCGGCCGCCGCCGCACCGCCGGGGCGGTCGTCCCAGAACGGCGTGAGCACCCGTCCCGGTGCGATCAGGGTCGTGCCGACGCCGTACCCGGTGGTCAGCATGCGTACGTTCTCCGCGAGACCGGTCACCGCCCACTTGGTCATCGAGTAGAGGTTGCCGGGGGTGTTCTTGTACCCGGCGACGCTGCCGACGAGCACGATCCGGCCCCGGGACTCCTTGAGCGCCGGGAGGGCCGCCTTGACGAGCAGCGCGGGGCCCAGCACGTTCGTGAGGACCATGCCGCGCCACTTCTCGGGGTCGCCGGTCTCGACGTGGGCGTCCGCCGAGTACCCGGCGTTGGCGATGGCGTGGTCGAGCCGGCCGAAGGTGCGCACGGTCTCCTCGACGGCCGCCGACACGTGCTCCCAGTCCCCGGCGTCCCCCTCGAAGGTCAGCAGCCGCTCGCCCGCGTCCAGCTCCTCGGCCAGCACGGCCAGCTTCTTCGCGCTGCGCCCGGTCGCGGCGACCCGGTGCCCGAGGCCGAGGAGCCTGCGTACGCTCGCCGCGCCGATCCCGCTGGACCCGCCGGTGATGAAGGTGACGGGCGCCGGGGCGCCGTCGGTGGAGGTGTGGTCGGCGTTGGTCATGATCTCCCCGTGCTCCGGTGCCGTGCTGTGGTTGCCGCCCCCGACGCTAGATCGTCGGGAGCGGCGCGTCCACGGATCGCGGGACCGGGCGAGCGGCCGTCGCGCCTGTCAGGGGTAGTACGGGGTGTGGGTGACGGAGGAGAGCTTGAGGTAGCGGGCGCCGTCGGCGGTGGCCCAGGTGGAGGCGTCCGGGTTGCCCGGCCAGTCGCCGCCGACGGCGATGTTGGCGATGAAGTGCATGCCGGTCCCGGGCGGTGAGGTGTACCAGGTGGTGCCGGTGATGACGCCGTCCACGGCGTAGTCGATGTGGTCGGGGAACCAGCTGAACGAGTAGGTGTGGAAGGCGTTGGTCCAGCCCGCGGGGTTGGTCCGGGAGAACTGCTGCTGGGCGTTGTTGACGTCGTGGTTGGTCTGGTAGACGACGTTCGGGTTCTGCCCCACGATCTCGGCCGCGTCGAACTCCGGCAGCCAGGGGTTGAGGTACGCGGCCCACACGGCGGGCAGCAGCCCCCGGCCGTTGGGCATGCTCGCGGTGAACCTGTAGGTGCCGTACCCGTACAGCGCCGTCGACTCGACGCGGCCCGAGTAGTAGACGCCGCCTCCGGCGTTGTACGCCTTGATGATCAGCGTGTCGCCCTCGTACCAGACGCAGTTCGGCGTGTACGTCTCCAGCTCGTTGTTGGCGGTCCACCTTGCGTTGATCTTGTTCCAGGCGTTGACGGTGACGGGTGCGCCCCAGGACGCGGCCCGTGCGGTCGGTGCGCCCAGCATCAGCGCCGGCGGGACGGCGAGTGCGGCGCCGAGTATGCGCCTGCGGCTCGGCTGGTGCGGCGTGTCGGTCATCACAACTCCATTGCTTGGACGAATGGATGGGGGGATGGGAGTGATGGGAGCGATCCCACGCGGTGCTTGACGCGGGACCCTAGGAGACCGTTCGCCGGTTGACAAGAGAGTGCGCATGACTCGGAACGTGGCTTCTGAAGTTGAATACAAGGGGCACCGGGCCGGGTCACCACCCGCGACGCGGCCTCGGCGGGCCGAGTTTCGCGGTGAGTGCGGCGAGGTAGACCGGGAGTTTGTCTACCATCGCCTTGGGGACCGGGGTGGACTGGACGGTGCCCTTGTTCACGTCCTCCACGACGAGGGTGTAGGTGCCGTTCTCCTCGATGAGTTCGGCGGCGAACAGGAGGGTCTGCGTCGAGGTTTCCATCAGCGCTCCCGGGAGGGTTCGTTGAGCCAGGCGGACCATGTCTCGGTGGCCCGCCGTTCGTCGGCGTCCTCGGCGAACAGGTGGTGGCCGAGCCAGATCGGTACGTTCCACGTGCTGCCGTTGAAGAACCGGTAGAGGGCGTCCGGGCCGCGCAGGCCGACGAAGTCGGTGCTGAGCCAGTCGACGGTGACCTCCACCGGCTCCGGAGACAGGAGGGTGAACCGGTCGCCCACCGCCGCGTCGTCGGCGAGGCCGAGGCGGCGGCGCAGGGCGGCGAAGTCGGCCGGGTCGGCGGTCGGTCCGGGGCGGTGGGCGCGCACGTACACGGCGGGGCGCCCGGCGAAGTGCCGGAGGTATTCCGCCAGGGCGTGCTGATGGAAGTCGACGTACTTCTCGGCCACGTCCGTCTTGGCGTCCCAGTTCCAGGCGTCGTCCACCACGCCGGTGTGCACCCAGTGGATTCCCATGCTCAGGTGGCTCGTGCCGCCGTCGGCCGGCTCGACGCGGTAGCTGAGCGTGTTGGAGAACCCGCCGTCCTGGGTGGCCCGCAGCGCGAGGTGGCGCGGCGGCTCCCAGGCCATGACGGTGGCGTCGCCCCGGGTGGCCCTTCCGCCGACGCGGGGTTCGATCTCCATCGGGTAGAGCCAGCCGAGGTTCCCGGCTGCGGTGGCGACCGCGTCCCAGACCTGCTGGGGTGCGACGGGCAGGTCCTGCTGCCTGCGGACTCGGAATTCCCGGGCCATGGTCGGTGCTGCTCCTTCGTCGTCGTTCATGGTCAGTAGGTGAGGCGGAGGGCGCTGAGCCGTCGTTGCAGCGGGTTGGGCCGCCAGGACGGCTCCGCCCCTTCGGCGGGCCGCAGCCCCGGCAGCCGGCGCACCAGCGTGCCGACGGCCACCTCCGTCTGGAGCCGGGCGAGCGGGCCGCCGAGGCAGAAGTGGGGCCCGTGGCCGAAGCTGAGGTGCCGGTTTCCCGGGCGGGTCAGGTCGAGCCGGTCGGGGTCGTCGAAACGTTCGGGGTCGCGGTTGGTGGCGCCGAGGAAGAGGTACACCAACTCGCCCTCGCGCAGGGTCCGTCCGCCGATCTCCAGGTCCTGCGCGACGACCCTCACGATGGCCTGGGTCACCGTGTCGTAGCGGGCCAGCTCCTCGACGGCGCCGCGCATGAGCCCGGGGTCCTCGCGCAGTCGGGCCAGCTGGTCCGGGTGGCGCAGCAGGGCGTGGACGGCGTTGGTGATGAGGTGCGTGGTGGTCTCGTCGCCCGCGGTGATGAGGACGAAGCAGGTGGAGAGCAGTTCGGAGTCGGTGAGCCGGTCGTCGTGGGCCTGGGTGGCGACCAGGGCGCTGATCAGGTCGTCGCCGGGTCGGCGGCGGCGCTCCTGGATGAGCCCGGACAGGTAGTCCTCGTACTGGTCGATCGCCTTCTCGGACTCGGCGATGTCCTCGCTGAGCCGGCCGAAGCGGCTGAACCAGCCCTTGACCCGCGGCAGGTCGTCCTCGGGGATGCCGAAGAGCTCGCAGACGACGGCCATGGGCAGCGGGGAGGCGACCGCTTCGATCAGCTCCATCTCCGGCCCGGCGGCGACCGCCTCGTCGATGAGCCGGTCCACGAGGTACTGGACGCGGTCGCGCAGGGCCTCGACGCGGCGGGCGGTGAACGCCCGGTTGGCGAGCTTGCGCAGCCGCGCGTGGTCCGGCGGGTCGGTGTTGCTCATCACCCGGCCGAGCCGGTCGGTGAGCCGGCTGAACTCCTTGAGGTCGCCACCGAGCGCGGTGTAGGCCCGGGTCATCCTGTCCCGGTCGTTGGACAGCCGCAGGTCGCCCAGCGCCGCCTCGACGTCGGCGTACCGGGTGAGGTACCAGACGCCCTGGGGGCTTCGGTGGACCGGGTCCTCGCGTCGCATGCGGGCGTAGAGCGGGTAGGGGTCGCGCCGGGCCTCGGGGGCGAGCAGGGCGGCGCCGAGGTCACGGACCGGGGCGGGGCCCGCGGTGTCGCGGGCCCCGGCCAGGGTGTCGGTGGAGGTCATGTCGGCCGCGTTATCCCTGGGCGTCCATGGCTTCGGCGAGGCTCTTGGGCCGCATGTCGGTCCAGTTCCGTTCGATGTGCTCCAGGCAGGCGGCGTGGGTGTCGGGGCCGTGGGCGACGGTCCAGCCGGCGGGGACGTCGGCGAACTGCGGCCAGAGCGAGTGCTGGTTCTCGTCGTTGACGAGGACGAGGAAGGTGCCGTCCTGGTCGTCGAAGGGGTTGGTCATAGGTCAGTCCTCCTGAGGGGAAAGGGTGATGTCACCGGCGTCGCCGGTGGCCTCGGCGATCCTGGCGGCCAGGACCGGTCCGATCTGGGCCAGCGAACCGGCCCGGGTCATCTGGTCGTGCCGGGTGGTGATCTCGTGGGATTCGATCCGGCCCGTGACGTACGGGCGCCAGACGTCCGGTCCGGCGTCGTCCTGGGCCCGGTCGATCGTGGAGTTGAAGAGCAGCAGGTCGCCGTCGTGGCGGCCGGGGACGAAGTCGACCGCCAGCTTCGCGTTGTTGATCATGATGTCGACGATGACCTCGACCTGCCGCTCGTTGAGCCCGGCGAGGGCGCTGCCGCGCCGGTTCAGCACCTCGGCGACCTCCGCGTAGGTGATCTCGCGGTCGCCCAGCTCGGCCGGGTCGACGTCGAGCACGCCGACGAGCACGTCCCGCACGGTGGGCACGGGCTCGTCCTCGAACCGGACGTCCTTGACCGGGTAGGCGTCGAGGACGGCCAGGAGGGCGGTCCGTTCGCCGCGCGCCCGCAGCTCGCAGGCGAGTGCGTGGGCGATCAGCCCGCCCGCGGACCAGCCGAGCAGCAGGTACGGTCCCTGCGGCTGGATCTTCTGGACGTGGTCCGCGTAGTCGGCCGCCATCTCCTCGTACGACTCCGGCAGCGGCTCGGGGCGTCCGAGGCCGCGCGCCTGGATGGCGTAGACCGGGTGCTGCGGGCCGATGTGGCCCAGCAGACCGCTGTAGGACCAGCTGATGCCGCCGCCGGGGTGGACGCAGAACAGCGGGGTCTCCGTCCCGGTCGAACGCAGCGGGAGGATCACGTCGAGCGCGTCGTCCGGGTTGTTCATGGCGAGGCGTTCGGTGAGCCCGGCGACCGTCGGCGCCTCGAACAGCATCCGCAGCCCCAGCTCCAGGCCCAGGGTCTCCCGGACGCGAGCGGCCAGCCGGGCGGCCAGCAGCGAGTGTCCGCCCAGGTCGAAGAAGCCGTCGTCGATGCCCACGTGTTCGCGTCCCAGCACTTCGGCGAAGAGCCCGCACAGCAGTTGCTCCTGCGGGGTCCGGGGCCCGCGCCCCGCGCCCGACACGCCGTAGTCCGGGGCGGGCAGGGCGGCCCGGTCCAGCTTGCCGTTGGCGGTGAGCGGCAGGGCGGACACGGTGACGAAGGCCGCCGGGACCATGAAGTCCGGCAGTTCGCGGCGCAGCCGGCCGGACAGCTCGGCGGTCTCCGGCACGGCGTCGGGCGCGGGCACCAGGTAGGCGACGAGGCGCTTGTCCCCGGGCCGGTCCTCGCGGGCGACGACGGCCGCCTGGGCGACACCGGGGCAGCCCGCGAGGACGGCTTCGACCTCGCCGGGCTCGATGCGCTGGCCGCGCAGCTTGACCTGGTGGTCGACGCGCCCGGCGAAGTCGAGCGTGCCGTCGGGGCGCCACGACGCGAGGTCTCCGGTGCGGTACATGCGGCTTCCGGCGGGCCCGTACGGGTCGGCGGTGAAGCGCTCCGCGGTGAGGCCGGGACGGCCGAGGTAGCCGCGCGCCACCCCCGTACCCGCGAGGTACAGCTCGCCGACCAGGCCGGCGGGCAGCGGGCGGAGCAGGTCGTCCAGCACATAGGCGCGCATGTTCGCCATCGGGCCGCCGATCGGCACCGTCGCGGCGTTCTCCGGGAGGCCGCGCACCTGGTGGCGGGTGGCGAGGGTGGTGGCTTCGGTGGGTCCGTAGCCGTTGACAACCTCGATGCCGGGGCAGGCGGCGAGCACCCGGGCGACGGCGGCCGGCGAGACCACGTCACCGCCGGTCCACACCTCGCGCACTCCGGCGAGCAGCGCGGGGCGTTCCTCGGCGACGAGCCGGAACAGCCCGGCGGTCAGCCAGAGCCCCGTCACGCCGTGCGCGGCGACGGTGTGCTGGAGCAGGTCGAGGTCGAGCTGTCCGGGGGGTGCGACGACGATCCGGCCGCCGCTGAGCAGCGGCACCCACAGTTCGTAGGTGGAGAGGTCGAAGGCGGTCGGGGAGTGCATCAGCACCCGCTCGTGGCCGCCGCCGCGCCACTCGGGGGTCAACGCGAGGCCCACCACGTCCCGGTGGGTGACGGCCACGCCCTTCGGCAGCCCGGTCGAGCCGGAGGTGTACATGACGTACGCCAACTGCCCGGGTTCGCACGGAACTTCCACGGCGCCCGGCTCGTGGTGTCCGGACTGTTCCAGCGCTGCCAACACCTCCCGGGTGAGGACGAGCACGGCGCCGCTCTCCCGCAGGATCAGGTCGATGCGGGAGGCCGGGAAGCGCGGGTCGAGGGGGACGTAGGCGCCGCCCGCCTTGATGACGGCCAGGAGCGCCACGACGAGGTCGGCCGAGCGGTCGAGCATGACGGCGACCGGGGTCTCGGGCCGGACGCCCTGGCGGATCAGGGCCCGGGCCAGCGTGTCCGCCCGCCGGTCGAGTTCCGCGTAGGTCAGCTCGGTGCCGCCCGCCACGACGGCGACGGCGTCCGGGGTGGCGCGCACCTGACGGGCGAACAGCGCCGGCAACGCGTCCGGGGGGAGCTCCGCGGCGGTGTCGTTGAACGTGTGGAGCAGCCGCTGGCGTTCGGCGTCGGACATGACGTCGATGCGGCTGAGCGGCCGGTCCGGTTCGGCGACCGCCGCCCGCAACAACCGGGCCCAGCGCTCGAACAGCAGCTCCACGGTGCCGGCGTCGAACAGGTCGGTGGCGAATTCCACCGCGCCGACGAGTCCGTCGGCGCCGCCGTCCGGCCGGAACTGCTCGGCCAGGCTGAAGGTGAGGTCGACGCGGGAGGTCCCGGTCGGTGCCTCCAGGTGGCCCGTTTCGAGGCCGGGCAGGGCGAAGTCGCCCAGCGGCGCGTTCTGGAGGGCCAGCATGACCTGGAAGAGCGGGTGGTGGGCCAGTGACCGCACCGGGTTGGCCACCTCCACCAGGTATTCGAAGGGCACGTCCTGGTGGTCGTACGCGGTGAGCGCCTTCTGCCGGACCCGGCCGAGGAGTTCCGCGAAGCCGGGGTCGCCACTGGTGTCGGTGCGCAGGACGAGCGTGTTGACGAAGAAGCCGACGAGCTCGTCCAGCGCCTGGTCGGTGCGGCCGGCGATCGGGCTGCCGATGGGGATGTCCGTTCCGGCGCCGAGCCGGGTGAGCAGGGCGGCGAGTCCGGCCTGGAGCACCATGAACATGCTGGCGCCGCGTTCGGCGGCCAGGTCGCGCAGGGCCTGGTGCAGTTCGGGGTCGAGCCGGACGACCACCCGGTCGCCGCGCTGCGAGGCGACGGGCGGCCGGGGCCGGTCGGCGGGGAGCTGGAGCTGCTGCGGGATGCCCGCGAGCTCGTCCTTCCAGTAGCCGAGCTGCCGGGCGAAGAGGCTGTCCGGGTCGCCCGCGTCGCCGAGCAGGTCCCGCTGCCAGCGGGTGTAGTCGGCGTACTGCACGGGCAGCGGGGACCAGCCCGGCTCCTCGTGGCGGCAGCGGGCGGCGTACGCGGTCGCGAGGTCGGCGGAGAGCGGGCCCATGGACCAGCCGTCGGCGGCGATGTGGTGCACGACGACGAGCAGCACGTGCCGGTCGGGGGCGAGCGCGAACAGCTCGGCCCGGACCGGGGGCTCCGTCGCCAGGTCGAAACCGCGCCGGGCGGCTTCGGCCAGGCGTCCGGGCAGCGCGCCTTCGTCCAGTTCCGTGACGGGCAGCTCGGGGCGCGCCCGCTCCGGGTCCAGTACGACCTGGTGCGGGGTGCCGTCGGTCTCGCGGAACACCGTGCGCAGGCTCTCGTGCCGGGCGATGACGTCCGCGAGCGCGGCGTGCAGGGCGGCCCGGTCGAGGCCGCCGGTCAGGCTCAGCGCGAGCGGCATGTTGTACGTGGCGCCCGGCCCCTCCATCCGGTGCAGGAACCACAGGCGGCGCTGGGCGAAGGACAGCTCCACGCGTTCCGGGCGGGGCAGGGCGGTCAGCGCGGGGCGCGCCGCTCCGGACCCGTCGAGGCGGGCCGCCAGACCGGCCGGGGTGGGGGTCTCGAAGAGGGTGCGGACCTCCAGCTCCGCGCCGAGGGTCGCCCGGACCCGGGAGGCCAGGCGGGTGGCGAGCAGCGAGTGCCCGCCGAGGTCGAAGAAGCTGTCGTCCACGCCGACCTGGGCGAGCCCGAGCACCTCGGCGTACAGCTCCGTGAGCAGTTGCTCCTGCGGGGTGCGGGGTGCCCGTCCGCCCACGGCGGGGCCGAGGCCGGGTGCGGGCAGTGCGCGCCGGTCGAGCTTCCCGCTGGCGGTCAGCGGCAGGGCGTCCAGCGCCACGAACGCCGAGGGGACCAGGTAGTCGGGGAGCCGTTCGCGCAGCCAGTCGCGGAGTTCGCCGAGGAGGGCGCCGGTGCTCCGGCTGCCGGTCGGGCGGTTGGTCAGCGAGGACAGCGGGCGGCCGACGGGCCCGGCCGGGCGGTGATCGACCGGGGAGCCCTGGGATGTGCCCGGCGCCGCGAACACCACGTCCATGGTGTCGTCCGAGGTGGCCGACCAGGTGACGGACACCGCGCGGCCGGCCTCCTGTCCGACGGCGTGGAAGTCCTCGGGGTCGGGGAGGCCGTTCTCCTCCTCCGGGGCGTGCAGGCGCGCCAGCAGCTCCGCGATCGGTTCGTCCCCCTCGTGCAGGGCGCGGGCCAGGGCGGCTTCCCGCGCGACGCGGCGGTTGGGGACCCCGGTGATCCGCAGGATGCCGGCGGGCGGTTCGGCGAGCAGGTCGCGCAGGGCGTCGGGGCCGGCGATGTCCCGCCCCCAGGCCAACTCGGCCGTCCTGGGCGCGGGTTCCGGGGTCGCCGGTGCCTTGTGCAGGGTGACGTCGTAGCGGTAGCGGCTCAGTTCGTTGTGGTGGCGGCCGCGTTTGATCTCGACGGCCACCGCGCCGATGTCCGCGCCGTGCTCGCGCAGGGCGGTGAAGAAGTCGGGGTCCACCAATAGCTCCTTCTCCACCCTGACGGCCTGCTCCACCGCACGGCGTACGGCGGCCGGGTCGGCGTCGTCACCCGTGCGGTGCAGCTGGACGGCGGTCGCGAAGGGACGCAGCAGGCGCAGGTTGCGTACGTCTCCGACGAACAGCGTGCCGCCGGGGGCGAGCAGCGCCATGAGCTTGCCGATGACGTCGGCGAGATAGTCCGCCGAGGGGAAGTACTGCACCACCGAGTTGATGACGATGGTGTCGAACGCCCCGGCGGGCAGCCCGTCGGTCTCGTGTGCCGGACGGGTCTGGAGCACCACCCGCCCGGTGAGCCGTTCCTCGCGGGCGACCTGGGCGGTCAGGGCGTCGATGGCGGTGGCGGAGAAGTCGGTCGCCCAGTAGCTGTCGCAGTGGGGCGCGATCCGGGAGAGCAACAGGCCGGTGCCGACACCGACTTCGAGCACCCGGCGGGGGCCGAGGCCGAGGATGCGGGCCACGGTGGCGTCCCGCCATTCCCGCATCTGCTCCTCGGGGATGGGACGCGTGTCGTAACTGCTGTTCCAGCCGACGAAGTTGTCCCCGAAGGGCGCCGTGTCGGGGGCGATGGGCAGGGCGTCGTAGATGTCCTGCCACTCCCCCACCTGATCCGCCTCGAGGCCGCTGTCCCGGGCCGTGTCCTGGTGCGGGACGACGTAGCCGACGAGCCGGTCGTCCTGGGCGACGACGGCGGCCTGGGCGACGGCGGGGTGCGCGGCGAGCGCGGTCTCGATCTCGCCGGGCTCGACGCGGAAGCCGCGGACCTTCACCTGGTCGTCGGCGCGGCCGGCGTACTCCAGCTGGCCGTCGGCGCGGCGCCGGACCAGGTCTCCGGTGCGGTACATGCGCTCGCCGGGGACGAAGGGGCAGGCGACGAACCTGCCCGCCGTCAGCCCGGGCCGGTCGAGGTATCCCCGGGCGAGGCCCGCGCCCGCCACGTACAGCTCCCCGGTGACGCCGGGCGGCACCGGTTGCAGGCGGCCGTCCAGCACGTACGCCCGGGCGTTGGCGATGGGCCGGCCGATCGGGGGCGCACCCGTGCCGGGGGTCAGCGGCTCGCTCATGGTCGCGCAGACGGTGGTCTCGGTCGGGCCGTACGCGTTGATCATGCGGCGTCCGGGCGCCCACCGCGCCACCAGCTCCGGCGAGCACGCCTCACCGGCCACGACGAGCGTCGACGCGGTCACGGTGCCGTCCGGCACGGCGGCGAGGACGGACGGCGGCACCGTGACATGGGTGATGCCGAGGTCCGGGTCGGTGAGTGCGGCGAGGGGCCCGGCCGCCGGGGGCAGCACGAGGGTGGCGCCGCCGAGCAGGGCCGTGCAGATTTCCGACACGGAGGCGTCGAAGCTGGGCGAGGCGAACTGGAGGACCCGGCTGTCGGGCCGGACCGCGAAGCGGTCGATCTGTCCGGCGACCAGGCTGGCCACACCACCGTGTCCGACGACGACCCCCTTGGGGCGGCCGGTCGAGCCGGAGGTGTAGATGACGTACGCCGGGTGGCGCACATCGACCACGACCCGCGGGTCGGTCTCCGGCCAGTCACCCTCCGACACCATCGCCGGGTCATCGACCACCAGCACCGGACGCGCGTCGTCCAGCATGTACGCGATCCGGGCCTCCGGGTACGCCGGGTCCACCGGCAGATACGCCGCACCCGCCTTCAGCACACCCAGAACCGCGACCACCGACTCCACCGACCTCGGCAGAGCCACCGCCACCACCCGCTCCGGACCCACCCCACGCGCGATCAACGCATGAGCGAAACGGTTCGCACGGGCATTGAGCTGACGATACGTCAGGCGTTCGTCGCCGCAGACGAGCGCGAGCGCGTCCGGTGCCGCCGCCACCTGGGCCTCGAAGGCCCGGGGCAACGGGACCGCGCCGACGTCACGGGTGGTCGCGTTGTCGCGTTCCAGCAGCAGGTGCCGTTCGTCGGCGTCGAGAAGGTCGATGTCGCCGATCGGCTGTTCCGGGTCGGCGGTGACGGCCTTCAGCAGAAGCGTCCAGCGCCGGACCAGCGCCTCGACCGTGGTGCGGTCGAACAGGTCGGTGGCGTACTCGACGGCGCCGACGATCCCGGCCGGGGTTCCGTCCGGGCGGAACTGCTCGACCATGCTCACGCCGAGGTCGAACTTGGCGGTGCCGGTCGCCACCGCGTAGGTCGTGACGTCCAGGCCGGGCAGCGAGAAGCTGCCGGTGGGGGCGTTCTGGACGGCCAGGATGGTCTGGAAGAGGGGGTGGTGGGACAGCGACCGGGCCGGGTTCAGCGCCTCGACCAGGTGCTCGAACGGCACGTCCTGATGCGCGTACGCCGACAACGCCGTCTCCCGCACCCGCCCCAACAGCTCACCGAAACCCGGATCACCACTCGTGTCCGTCCGCAACACCAACGTGTTCACGAAGAACCCGACCAGATCGTCCAACGCTTCATCGGTACGCCCCGCGATCGGACTCCCGATCGCGATGTCCGTCCCCGCACCCAACCGCGTGTACAACGCCGCCAACCCCGCCTGCAACACCATGAACAGGCTGGTTCCGGTTCGCCTGGCCAGTTCCACCAGCGCCTGGTGCAGTCCGGCGTCGAGTTCCAGGCCGATGTGGTCGCCCTGCCATCCGGCGACGGCCGGCCGCGGCCGGTCGGTGGGCAGCGGAAGCAGTTCCGGCAGGTCGGCCAGTTGCCGCTTCCAGTAGTCGAGTTGTTCGGCGAACCGGCTCTCCGGGTCGTCCGCGTCGCCGAGCAGGTCGCGCTGCCAGAGCGTGTAGTCGGCGTACTGGACCGGCAGTTCCGGCCGGTCCGCCGTCCCGCCTTCGCAGCGTGCCGCGTATGCCTCGGCGAGGTCGCGGGCGAGCGGCCCGGTGGACCAGCCGTCGGCGGCGATGTGGTGCATGACGAGGAGCAGCACGTGCTCGTCCGGCGCGACCGCGAACAGCTCGGCCCGCAGGGGCGGTTCGGCCGACAGGTCGAAGGGCCGGCGGGCGGACTCGGCGAGCAGCCGCGGCAGTTCGTCCGCCGGCACCCCGGCCGGGCGCACCCGGAGCCGGACACCGTCCGCTTCCAGCAGGCGCTGGCAGGGTACGCCGTCGACCTCCTGGAACACCGTGCGCAGGCTCTCGTGCCGGGTCACCACATCCTCCAGCGCCCGCTCGAGGGCGCCCCGGTCGAGCGTTCCGGTCAGCTGGAGCGCCAGCGGGATGTGGTACGTGGCCGCGGTGGCGTCCATGCGGTGCAGGAACCACAGGCGGCGCTGGGCGAAGGACAGCGGCACCGCGTCGGGCCGCTCGTAGCGGGTGAGCGCGGGGCGCACCCCGTCGGCCGCCGCCAGCGCCCCGGCCAGGCCCGCCACGGTGGGCGTCTGGAAGAGGGCGCGCAGCCCGAGCTCCGCCCCGAGCACCGAGCGCACCCGGGCGACCAGCCTCGTGGCGAGCAGGGAGTGTCCGCCCAGCTCGAAGAAGTCGTCGTCCACGGAGACCCGCGGCACGTCGAGGACCTCGGCGAACAGTTCGGCGAGGATCTGCTCCTGCGGGGTGCGCGGCGCCCGGCCGCCCCCCGTGGACGCGACGTCCGGAGCGGGCAGCGCCGCCCGGTCCAGCTTCCCGTTCGGCGTCAGCGGAAGCCCGTCCAGCAGCACGAACGCGGACGGCACCAGGTAGTCCGGCAGCCGCTCGCGCAGGTGGGCGGCCAGTTCCTCCGGGCGTACGGCCGCGGTGGGCAGCGGGACCACGTAGCCGACGAGCCGGTCGTCCCGGGCCACGACGGCGGCCTGGGCGACGCCGGGGTGTGCGGCGAGCGCGGCCTCGACCTCGCCGGGCTCGACGCGGTAGCCGCGGACCTTGACCTGCTGGTCGGCGCGGCCTGCGTACTCCAGCTCGCCGTCGGCGCGGCGCCGGACCAGGTCGCCGGTGCGGTACATCCGTGCGCCCGCCGGACCGAACGGGCAGGCGGTGAAGCGTCCCGCCGTCAGGCTGGGGCGGCCCAGGTAGCCGCGCGCCAGGCCGGGCCCGGCCACGTACAGCTCACCGGTCACGCCCGGCGGCACGGCGCGCAGCCGTTCGTCGAGCACATAGGTCCGGAAGTCCGCGACGGGGCGGCCGATCGGGGGCACACCGGTGCCGGGGGGCAGCGGGTCGCTCATGGTCGCGCAGACGGTGGTCTCCGTCGGGCCGTACGCGTTGATCATGCGGCGTCCGGGCGCCCACCGCGCCACCAGCTCCGGCGAGCACGCCTCCCCCGCCACCACCAGGGTGGAGGCCGTGAGTTCGGCGTCGCCGAGCGCGGCGAGGGCCGAGGGCGGCAGGGTCACATGGGTGACGGCGAGCCCGGGGTCGGTCAGGGCGTCCAGTGGGGCGTCGGCGGGGGCGAGGACGAGCGCGGCGCCGGTGAGCAGCGCACTGGAGAGGTCCCAGAACGACGCGTCGAAGCTGGGCGAGGCGAACTGGAGCACCCGGCTCCCCGCCGCCACACCGAGCCGGTCGGCCTGCACCACCGCGAGCCGCGACACTCCGGCATGGCTGACGACGACCCCCTTGGGGCGGCCGGTCGAGCCGGAGGTGTAGATGACGTACGCCGGGTGGCGCACATCGACCACGACCCGCGGGTCGGTCTCCGGCCAGTCACCCTCCGACACCATCGCCGGGTCATCGACCACCAGCACCGGACGCGCGTCATCAAGCATGTACGCGATCCGGGCCTCCGGGTACGCCGGGTCCACCGGCAGATACGCCGCACCCGCCTTCAGCACACCCAGAACCGCGACCACCGACTCCACCGACCTCGGCAGAGCCACCGCCACCACCCGCTCCGGACCCACCCCACGCGCGATCAACGCATGAGCGAAACGGTTCGCACAGGCATCGAGTTGACGATACGTCAGCCCGGCACTGCCGCAGACGAGCGCGAGCGCGTCCGGTGTCGCCGCCACCCGGACCGCGAACAGCTCCGGCAGGCTCGCCCCGGCCGCCTCGTCCGCCACGGCGGGCAGCAGTTCGCCGCGCTCCTCGGCGGACAGCAGGTCGATGGCACCGATCGGGCGCTCCGGCGCGGCGACCGCCTCGGCCAGCAGCCTGAACCACCTGGCGGCCAGCGCCTCGACCGTGGCGCGGTCGAACAGGTCGGTGCTGTACTCGACGGCGCCGCTGAGGCCGGCCGGCTCGCCGTCGGGGCCGTACTCCTCCGCGAACCCGAAGGTCAGGTCGAGCCGCGCGGTGCCGGTGAGCACGGGCATCGCGGAGACCCGGAGGCCGGGGAGGTCGAAGGCGCCGCCCGGCGCGTTCTGCACGACGAGACCGGTCTGGAAGAGGGGGTGGTGGGACAGCGACCGGGCCGGGTTCAGCGCCTCTACCAGGTGCTCGAACGGCACGTCCTGATGCGCGTACGCCGACAACGCCGTCTCCCGCACCCTCCCCAGCAGCTCACCGAAACCCGGATCACCACTCGTGTCCGTCCGCAACACCAACGTGTTCACGAAGAACCCGACCAGATCGTCCAACGCCTCATCGGTACGCCCCGCGATCGGACTCCCGATCGCGATGTCCGTCCCCGCACCCAACCGCGTGTACAACGCCGCCAACCCCGCCTGCAACACCATGAAGAGGGTCGCTCCGGACCGCCGCGCCAACTCCGCCAGGGATGCGTGGAGTTCTGCGTCCATGCGGATTTCCAGCACATCACCGGCGTACGACATGACGGCCGGACGCGGCCGGTCGGCCGGGAGGTGCAGCTGTTCCGGCAGTCCCGCCAGCTCCCGCTGCCAGTAGGCGACCTGGCGGGAGAACAGGCTGTCGGCGTCGTCCTCGTCGCCGAGGATCTCGTGCTGCCACAGGGTGTAGTCGGCGTAGGTGACCGGCAGGGGCGGCCACTCCGGGGCCGCGCCGCTCAGTCGGGTCGTGTAGGCGGTGGCCAGGTCGCGGGCCAGCGGGCCCATGGACCAGCCGTCCCCGACGATGTGGTGCATGACGAGGAGCAGCACGTGCTCGTCCGGCGCGACCGCGAACAGCTCGGCCCGCAGCGGGATTTCGGTGGTCAGGTCGAAGCCTCGCACCGCGGCGTCCCGCAGCAGTGCGGGCACCTCGGACTCGCCGGCCGGGCGCACCGTCAGCGGGATGCCTGCCTCGGTGGTGTCCAGCACGCGCTGGTGCGGGATGCCACCGGTGTGCGGGAACACCGTGCGCAGGGTCTCGTGCCGGGTCATCACGTCGGCCAGGGCGGCGCCGAGCGCGTCCCGGTCCAGGTCTCCGGAGAGCCGCAGGGCCAGCGGCATGTGGTAGGTGGCGCTCGGCGCCCCGAACTGCTGGAGGAACCAGAGACGGCGCTGGGCGAACGACAGCGGCAGCATCTCGCGCCGGGGCCGGGGCACGAGCGCGCGGCGCGCGGTGCCGGCGTCGTGCAGCCCGGCCGCCAGGCCCGCCGGTGTCGGGGTGCGGAACAGGGCGCGCAGCTCCAGCTCGATCCCGAGGGCCGCCCGGACCCGCGAGACGAGCCGGGTGGCCAGCAGGGAGTGCCCGCCCAGCGCGAAGAAGTCGTCGTCGGCCCCGACCCGGGCGAGGCCCAGGACGTCGGCGAACAGCTCGCACAGGATCTGCTCCTGCGGGGTGCGCGGCGCCCGGCCGCCCCCCGTGGACGCGGCGTCCGGAGCGGGCAGCGCCTTCCGGTCCAGCTTCCCGTTCGGCGTCAGCGGAAGCCCGTCCAGCAGCACGAACGCGGACGGCACCAAGTGGTCCGGCACCCGGTCGCCCAGATGGGCGGCGAGCGCGGCGGGGGTCGTCGCGGCGGGGTCGGCCGGGACGACGTAGGCGACGAGCCGGTCCTCCCGGGCGAGCACCGCGACCTGGGAGACGCCCGGGTGTGCGGTGAGCTCGGCCTCGATCTCGCCGGGCTCGATGCGGAAGCCGCGCACCTTCACCTGGTGGTCGGCCCGGCCCGCGAACTCCAGCTCGCCGTGGGCTCCCCAGCGCACCAGGTCGCCGGTGCGGTACATGCGCGTGCCGGCGGGCCCGTACGGGTCGGCGACGAAGCGTCCGGCGCTCAGGCCCGGCCGGTCGAGGTAGCCCCGGGCTAGCCCGGCACCGGCGAGGTACAGCTCGCCGAGGACGCCGGGGGCGACCGGGCTCAGGGCCTCGTCCAGGACGTACACCCGGCAGTTGTCGACCGGGCGGCCGATCGGCACGGGCTGGGGGCAGTCGGTGGGGTCGGCCGGGAGCGCGTAGGCGGTGATGACGTGGGTCTCGGCGGGCCCGTAGTGGTTGTGCAGCACCCGGCCGGGCCCGGCGGCGAAGCGGCGTACGGCACCGTTCAGCCGCATCGCCTCCCCGGCCTGGGCGACGAGCCGCAGGTGCGGCAGGTCGTGACCGGCCTCCTCGGCGGCCTCGGCCAGCGCCTCGATGACCAGGTTCGGCGCGAACAGTTCCTCGACGCGGTGGCGGTCCAGCCAGTGGGCGAACAGTTCGGCGCTACGGCGCTGCTCGTCGGTGGGCACCACCAGGGTCTTGCCGTACAGCAGCGCGGACAGCACTTCCTGCACGGAGACGTCGAAACTGGTCGCGGTGAACTGCGCGGTGCGCGTGCCCGGTTCGCCGCCGACGGTCCGGTGGTGCCAGGCCAGCAGGTTGAGCAGTGCGGCGGCGGGCATGACGACGGCCTTGGGCCGGCCGGTGGAGCCGGAGGTGTAGATGACGTACGCGGGGTGGCGCGGGTCCGCGCACACCTCAGGGTCGTGCTCCGGCAGCGTGCCGGACGGGGTCACGGCGGCGAGGTCGTCGAGCACCACGGCCGGGCGCGCGTCCTCCACCATGTACGCGATGCGGGCGGCCGGGTAGTCCGGGTCGACCGGCAGGTAGGCGGCGCCGGTCTTGAGCACGGCGAGGATCGCGACCACCAGGTCGGCGGAGCGCGGCAGTTGGAGTGCGACGACCTGCTCGGGGCCCACCCCGCGCGCGATCAGGGCGTGGGCGAGGCGGTTGGCCCGGCGGTTCAGCTCGCCGTACGAGAGCACGGTGTCCTCGAAGACCACGGCCGGGGCGTCCGGGGTGGCCCGGACCCGCTCCTCGAAGAGTGCCGGCAGGGTGGCGTCGGCGGCGGGGCGGGCCGTGTCGTTGCGGGCGGCCAGCAGCTCGTGCCGTTCACCGGCGGTGAGGACGTCGATCCGGCTCAGCGGGAGCCCGGGCTCGGCGACGACCGCCGCGAGCAGCCGCAGCCAGCGGGCCACCAGCGCTTCCACGGTGGCGGGGTCGAAGAGGTCGGTGCTGTACTCGACGCGCCCGGCGATGCCCTCGGACGCACCGGGGCCGCCGCGCTCCAACAGGTGGAAGCCGAGGTCGAACATCGTGGTCGGCGTCCCGACCAGCACGGGTTCGGTGGCCAGACCGCTCAGCGCGAAGTCGGTGCGGGGCACGTTCTGGAGGGCCAGCAGCACCTGGAACAGCGGCTGGCGGGTGAGGGAGCGGGCCGGGTTCAGCGCCTCCACGACCTGTTCGAACGGCAGGTCCTGGTGGGCGTAGGCGCCGAGCGCGCTCTCCCGGACGCGGCCCAGGAGTTCGGCGAATGTGGGGTCGCCCGAGGTGTCGGTGCGCAGGACCAGTGTGTTGACGAAGAACCCGATGAGGTCGTCGAGGGCCTGGTCGGTGCGGCCTGCGATGAGGCTGCCGACCGGGATGTCCTTGCCCGCCCCGAGTTTGTCCAGCAGGGACGCCAGGGCGGCCTGGAGCACCATGTAGACGCTGGCGCCGTGCTCACGCCCCAGCCGGACCAGTCCGGCGTGGAGCTCCGCGTCCAGCTCGATCGCGAGCCGGCCGCCGGCGCTGGACGGGGTGGCGGGGTGCCGGCGGTCGGCGGGGAGCCGGATCTGTTCCGGCAGGCCCGCGAGCGTCCGGGTCCAGTAGTCGGTCTGGCGGGCAAGCAGGCTGTCCTCGTCGGACGCGTCGCCGAGCAGTTCGCGCTGCCAGAGGGTGTAGTCGGCGTACTGGACGGGAAGCGGCGCCCACTCCGGGGCCTCGCCGCGGACGCGGGCCGCGTACGCGGTGGCCAGGTCGGCGGCCAGCGGACCGAGCGACCAGCCGTCACCGGCGATGTGGTGCATGACGAGGAGCAGCACGTGCTCGTCCGCGGCGATCTCGAACACCTGGGCGCGCAGGGGCGGTTCGGTGGCGAGGTCGAAGCCGCGCGCGGCGGCCCCGGTCAGCTGTTCCGGCAGGGTCCGCGCGTCGGCCGGTGCCACCCGCAGGGCCGGGTGTGCCTCTCCGGCGGCCAGCACGTGCTGGCAGGGCACCCCGTCCTGGGCGGGGAAGACCGTACGCAGGGTTTCGTGCCGGTCCACAAGGTCGCCCAGCGCCGCTTCGAGGGCCACGGGGTCCAGCCGGCCGGTGAGCCGCCAGGCGAGGGGCATGTTGTAGACGGATTCGGCGCCCTCCAGCTGGCGCAGGAACCAGAGGCGGTGCTGGGCGGCGGAGAGCGGCACCCGTTCGGGCCGGTCCACCCGCTCCAGTGCGGGACGGGCCCGGCCGGCGGCGCCCAGCCCGGCGGCCAGTCCGGCGACGGTCGGCGTGCGGAACAGGGCGGGCAGGGCCAGCTCCACGCCCAGCGTCGCGCGGACGCGGGCGACGAGCCGGGTGGCGAGCAGGGAGTGTCCGCCGAGGTCGAAGAAGTCGTCGTCGGCGCCGACCCGTGGCACCCCCAGCACTTCGGCGAACAGCCCTGCCAGCACGTGTTCCTCGGGCGTACGCGGCGCCCGCCCGGCCGTGGTGGCGGCGTCGGGCTCGGGCAGCGCGCGCCGGTCCAGCTTGCCGTTCGGCGTCAGCGGCAGCGCGTCGAGCAGCACGAAGACGGACGGCACCATGTATTCGGGCAGCCGCTCGCGCAGATGCGCCCGCAGCTCCTCGGTCCGCGGCACGGCCCCGGTGGCGGGTTCCACGTACGCGACGAGCTGCGCGCCGCCCTTGCGGACCACCACGGCGGTACGTGCGAGGGCGTCGTGCTCGGCGAGGACGGCCTCGATCTCGCCGAGCTCGATGCGGAATCCGCGCACCTTCACCTGGTCGTCCGTACGGCCCAGGAACTCAAGGCTGCCCTCCTGGTTCCAGCGCACCAGGTCGCCGGTGCGGTACATGCGCGTACCCTCCGGGCCGTACGGGTCCGCCACGAACCGTCCAGCGGTGAGACCCGGACGGTCGAGGTAGCCGCGCGCCAGACCCTGACCCGCGATGTACAGCTCACCCGGCACACCACCCGGCACCGGCCGCAGCGCAGCGTCCAGCACATACAGCCGGGCGCCGCCCATCGGGCGGCCGATCACGGGGCGCGGGCTGGACGCCAGGGGCGCGACGACCGAGTCGACCGTGCACTCGGACGGTCCGTAGTAGTTGAGGGCACGCACCCCGTCGGCGGCACTCAGCCGCTCCCACAGCGGTCCGGGCACGGCCTCACCGCCCAGCGCGACGAGGGCGGGGCTCCAGCCGGGATGGTCGAGCAGTCCGTGTTCGACCAGGACGTGCAGGTAGGACGGGGTGCCGCCGATGGTGTGCAGCCCGGCCCGCGCGGCGTACGCGAGGTAGGCCGCCGGGTCGGTCCAGGTCGCCTCGTCCAGAACGTGCAGCTCGTGCCCGGCGAACACGGCGAACAACTGGTCGCAGGAGGCGTCGAACGACACGGACGTGGTGAGCCCGACGCGCAGCCGCTCCCCGGTCGGTGAGACCAGCGGGCCCTGGTTGGCGTACAGGTTGACCACGCCGGTGTGCGTCACGACGACGCCCTTGGGGCGGCCGGTGGACCCGGAGGTGTAGATGACGTAGGCGGGGTGAGCCGGATCGACCGCCGCCATGGGGTCGGTGCCGGGACGGCTTCCGAGCTCCGCGACCGCCTCCGGGGCGTCGATCACCCACCGGTTTCCGGTCTCCTCCGGAAGCCTCTCCGCGGTGCGGGCGTCGGTCACCGTGAGGACCGGCCGGGCGTCGTCCAGGAGGTACGCGATCCGCGCGGCCGGATACTCCGGATCCACCGGCACATACGCCGCACCCGACTTCAGCACCGCCAGGATCGCCACCACCAGCTCGGCCGACCTCGGCAACGCCACCGCGACCAACCGCTCCGGGCCCGCCCCGCGCGCCACCAGCGCATGGGCCAGACGATTCGCGCGCGCGTCCAACTCCGCGTAGGAGAACGACACATCGCCGCACACGAGCGCCGTCAGATCCGGAGTGCTCCGCACCTGCTCCCGGAACAGCTCCGACAGCGTCTCGGTGCGGGCCGGCGCGGCGGCGCCCGTGCCCAGCGCCGCGAGCGCGTCGTGCTCGTCGGCCGTGAGCAGGTCGAGGCGGCTGAGCGGTTGCCGGGGGTCGGCGACCGCGATGCGGAGCAGCCGCTCCCAGCGGGCGATCATCGTCTCGACCGTGGCCGGGTCGTAGAGGTCGTCGGCGTACTCGACGGCCCCGTCGAGCCCGTCCGGGGAGCCGTCCGCCGCGTGCCGCTCGGCGAAGGTGAAGATCAGGTCCAGCTTGGCCGTGGCCGAAGCCGACGGCATGTCCTCCACGTGCAGCCCGGGCGGCGCGAAGTCGGCCCGGGGCGCGTTCTGGAGGACCAGCATGACCTGGAACAGCGGGTGGTGCGCGAGGGACCGGGACGGGTTGAGCGTCTCGACCAGGTATTCGAACGGCACGTCCTGGTGGGCGTATCCGGCGAGCGCGGTGTCCCGGACCCGGTCCAGCAGCTCGGCGAAGGTCGGGTCGCCCGAGGTGTCGGTGCGGAAGACGAGGGTGTTGACGAAGTAGCCGATCAGCTCGTCCTGCGCCTGGTCGGTCCGGCCTGCCACGGGGCTGCCGACGGGAATGTCGTCGCCCGCCCCCAGCTTGGTCAGCAGCGCCGCCAGGCCCGCCTGGAGCACCATGAACAGGCTCGTCCCGTGGGCGCGCGCGAGCTCGCTGAGTCGCCGGTGCAGCTCGGCGTCGAGGCCGGCGCGCACGGAGCCGCCCCGGTGCGAGGCGACCGCCGGGCGGGGCCGGTCCGCGGGCAGCTCGATCAGCTCCGGGAGACCGGTGAGCTGCCGCCTCCAGTAGTCGGCCTGTCCGGCGAGCAGGCTGTCCCGGTCGGCGGAGTCGCCGAGCAGTTCGTGCTGCCACAGGGTGTAGTCGGCGTACTGGACGGGAAGCGGCGCCCACTGAGGGGCCTCGCCGCGGACGCGTGCCGCGTAGGCGTCGGTCAGGTTCTGCGCGAGGGGGCTCAGCGACCAGCCGTCGCCCGCGATGTGGTGGAGCACGAGGTGGAGGACGTGCTCGTCCGGCGCCAGTGCGAAGAGGTCGGCGCGCAGCGGCATGTCGACGGCCAGGTCGAACCGCCGGTCCCTCGCCGCCGCCATCAGGGCCGGGAGTTCGGCCTCGGTGGTCCGGCGCGGGGGCAGGCACGGGCGGGCGTCGGCCACGTCGAGGACGCGCTGGTGCGGGACGCCGTCCACCGCGGGGAACACGGTGCGCAGGCTCTCGTGCCGGGCGACGAGGTCCGCCACGGCGGCCTCCAGGGCCCGCCGGTCCAGGTCGCCGGAGAGCCGCCAGGCCAGGGAGATGTGGTAGTTCGCGCCCTCGCCTTCCAGCTGGTGCAGGAACCACAGGCGGCGCTGCGCGAACGACAGTGGGACGGTCGCGGGGCGCTCACGGCGCGCCAGGGCGGTCTGGGCCGGGCCGGCGGCGCGCAGGGCGGCGGCCAGTGCCGCCGGGGTCGGGGCCTCGAAGAGCGTGCGGAGCGGCATCTCGACGCCGAGCGTGGCGCGGATGCGGGCGGCGAGGCGGGTCGCCAGCAGGGAGTGCCCGCCCAGGTCGAAGAAGCCGTCGTCCACACCGGCCGACGGGGCGCCCAGGACCTCCGCGAACAGCTCGCACAGGATGCGCTCCTGGGCGGTGCGCGGTGCGCGGGACGTGGTCGCCGGGGCGAAGTCGGGGGCGGGCAGGGCGCGGTGGTCCAGCTTGCCGTTGACGGTCAGCGGCAGGGCGTCCAGCGCGACGAACGCCGAGGGGACCATGTGCTCCGGCAGCCGCTCCCGCAGGTACGCGCGCAGACCGGCCGGGTCCGGTGCCGCATCGGCGGCGGGTACGAGGTAGGCGGCGAGCCGGGTGTCGTCGGCCCGGTCCTGCCGGGCGAGGACGGCGACCTGCGCGACGTCCGGGTGTGTGGCCAGGGCCGCTTCGATCTCGCCGAGCTCGATGCGGAAACCGCGCACCTTCACCTGGTGGTCGGCGCGGCCGACGTAGCGCAGGGTGCCGTCCGCCGCCCTGCGCACCACGTCACCGCTGCGGTACATGCGTGAGCCCGCGGGTCCGTACGGGTCGGCCACGAAGCGCCCGGCGGTGAGTCCTGGCCGGTTCAGGTAGCCGCGTGCCACGCCGGCGCCCGCGACGTACAGCTCGCCGGGGACGCCCGGGGCGACCGGGCGCAGGCCGGCGTCGAGGACGTACGCGCAAAGATCGGGGAGGGGGGTGCCGATGTCGCCGGGGGTGGTGGCGGACCGGCCGAGGTCCGCGTGGGTGACGTGCACCGTGGTCTCGGTGATGCCGTACATGTTGACCAGGCGCGGCGCGTCCTCCGGGTGGCGCTCGTACCAGCTGGCGAGCCGGGCGTGCTCCAGGGCCTCGCCGCCGAAGACCACCGTGCGCAGGGCGAGGCGGCGCCCGGTCTCCGGGTCCTCGGCGTCGGCCTGCATCAGCTGGTAGAAGGCGGACGGCGTCTGGTTGAGCACCGTCACCCGCTCGCGGGCGAGCAGGTCCAGGAACCTGCCGGGCGAACGGCTGGTCTCGTGGTCCACGACCACCAGGCGGCCGCCGTGCAGCAGGGGTCCCCACAGCTCCCAGACCGAGAAGTCGAAGGCGTAGGAGTGGAACAGCGTCCACACGTCGTCGGCGCCGAAGGCAAACCGCTCGCGCGTGGTGTCGAAGAGACGCACCACGTTGTGGTGCGGGATCACGACGCCCTTGGGGTTGCCGGTGGAGCCGGAGGTGTGGATGACGTAGGCGGCGTGGGCCGGGTCGACGGCGACCCCGGGGTCGGTGTCGGGCAGCCCGTCCAGGTCGGCGGTGTCCAGGAGCAGCCGCTCCGCGTCGCCCGCCTCGAACTGACTGGTGGTCAGGACCAGTGCGGGCCGGGTGTCCTGGAGCAGGTAGGAGATCCGCGCGGCGGGGTATTCCGGGTCGACCGGCACATACGCCGCTCCCGCCTTGAGCACCGCGAGCACCGCCACGACCAGCTCCGCCGAGCGCGGGAGCGCCAGCGCCACCAACTGCTCGGCGCCGACGCCCCGTTCGATCAGGGCGTGCGCCAGCCGGTTGGCGCGGGCGTTCAGTCCGCCGTACGTGAGGGTCGTTGCGCCGTCCGTGAGGGCGACGGCGTCGGGATCGGCGCGCACCTGCCGTTCGAACAGCGCGGGCAGGCTGTGCCGCCCCGGCTCCGCGGACCGGCCGGCCGGCAGCAGCACCCGGAGTTCGTCGTCGGACAGCACGTCCACCCGGCCGATGCGGCGGCCCGGGTCGGCGGCGACGGCGCGCAGCAGCCGCAGCCAGCGCTCGACGATGCCGGTGACGGTGGCGGCGTCGAACAGGTCCGTGCTGTACTCCACCACACCCGTCAGACCGCCCCCGCCGGGCTGTTCGGCCAGCACGAAGGTCAGGTCGCACTTGGCCGTTCCGGTGGGGACCAGTTCGGAGGTGACGCGCAGCCGCGGCAGGTCGAAGGTGCCGGACGGTGTGTTCTGAAGGGTGAGCATGGTCTGGAACAGGGGGTGGTGCGCAAGGGTCCGGGACGGGTTCAGCGCCTCCACCAGGTGCTCGAACGGCATCTCCTGGTGGGCGTAGGCGGCCAGTGCCTCGGAGCGCACCCGGGCGAGGAGTTCGGTGAACGTCGGGTCGCCGGACAGATCGGTGCGCAGCACCAGTGTGTTGACGAAGAAACCCACGAGGTCGTCCAGGGCGTCGTCGGTGCGTCCCGCGACGGGTGTGCCGATCGGCACGTCAGTGCCCGCGCCCAGCTTGCCGAGCAGCGCGGCCAGTCCGGCCTGGAGGACCATGAAGAGGCTGGCCCCGCCGTCACGGGCGAGGGCGCGCAGGCTGTCGGACAGCTCCGCGTCGACGCACACCGGCAGTTGCGCGCCGCGGTAGGACATCGCCTCGGGCCTGGGCCGGTCGAAGGGGAGCTCGATCTGGTCGGGCAGGCCCACCAGCCGCCGGCGCCAGTGGGTGAGCTGGGTGTTGAGCAGGCTGTCGGGGTCGCCGCCGTCGCCCAGCAGTTCGCGCTGCCACAGGGTGTAGTCGGCGTACTGGACCGGCAGCGGCGTCCACTGCGGCTTCGCGCCCTCGCTGCGGGCCGCGTAGGCGGTCGCCAGGTCCCGCGCGAGCGGGCCTGTCGACCAGCCGTCCCCGGCGATGTGGTGGACGACGAGCAGGAGTACGTGCTCGTCCTCTCCGGTCCGGAACAGCTCGGCGCGCAGGGGCGGTTCGTGTGAGAGTTCGAAGCCCTGCCGCGCCGCCTCGGCCAGCCGGGCGGGCAGCTCGTCCGCCCCGGTCTCGGTCATCCGGAGCCGGGGGCGGGCCGTGTCGGGGTCCAGTACCCGCTGGCACGGCACACCGGCGACGGCCGGGAAGACCGTGCGCAGGGTCTCGTGGCGCTCGACCACGTCCGCCAGGGCGGCTTCCAGGGCTCGCTCGTCCAGGCTCCCGGTCATCCGCAGCGCCAGCGGGATGTTGTACGTGGCGCTGGGGCCCTCCATCCGGTGCAGGAACCACAGCCGGCGCTGCGCGAAGGACAGCGGTACGGTCTCGGGCCGCTCGCGCCGGGCCGGGGCCGGGCGCGCCTGGCCGGCCGCGTCCACCCTGGCCGCCAGCCGGGCCACCGTCGGCGCGTCGAACAGGTCGCTGAGGCGCAGTTCCACGCCGAGCACGGACCGGGTCCGGGCGATGAGCCGGGTGCCGAGCAGGGAGTGCCCGCCGAGGTCGAAGAAGTTCTCGTCGAGACCGACTTGGTCGATGCCCAGCACCTCGGCGAACAGCCCGGCGAGCAGGTGCTCGACCGCGCTGCGCGGGGCGCGGCCCGGCGCGGTGGGCCGGTGCCCCGGGGCCGGGAGGGCGCGCCGGTCCAGCTTGCCGTTCGGGGTCAGCGGCAGGGCGTCCAGCACGACGAACGCCGACGGGATCATGTGCGCGGGCAGCCGGTCGCGGAGCCGGGCACGCAGTGCGTCCGGCTGGACGTCCTGTCCGGCGGCGGGCACGACGTAGGCGACGAGTCGGGGCTCGTCCTCGGTACGCACGATGACGGCGGTACGTGCGAGGGCGTCGTGCTCGGCGAGGACGGCCTCGATCTCGCCGAGCTCGATGCGGAATCCGCGCACCTTCACCTGGTCGTCCGTACGGCCCAGGAACTCAAGGCTGCCCTCCGGGTTCCAGCGCACCAGGTCACCCGTGCGGTACATGCGCGTACCTTCCGGGCCGTACGGGTCCGCCACGAACCGTCCAGCGGTGAGACCCGGACGGTCGAGGTAGCCGCGCGCCAGACCCTGACCCGCGATGTACAGCTCACCCGGCACACCACCCGGCACCGGCCGCAGCGCAGCGTCCAGCACATACAGCCGGGCGTTGGTGACGGGCCGGCCGATGACGGGGTGCGGGCTCGACGCCACTGCTGCCGTCACCGAGTTGACCGTGCACTCGGAGGGTCCGTACAGATTGACGCCGTGTGTGTCCTCGGCTTCCCGCAACCGCTCCCACAGCTGCGGCGGCACGGCCTCGCCACCGGCCGCGACCAGCGCCGGGCGGCGGCGCGCGTCGGACAACAGCCCCTGGAAGACGAGGTCCTGGAGGTACGAGGGGGTGGCCTCGATGTAGTCCAGTCCGCGGTCTGCCGCGTAGGCGACGAATGCCTCCGGGTCGGTCCAGGTCGCGTGGTCCAGGACGTGCAGCTCGTGGCCCGCGAAGGGGGCCATCAACTGGTTCCAGGAGGCGTCGAAGGACACCGAGGTGGTGAGCGCCACGCGCAGCCGCTGCCGGCTCTTCAAGAGAGGCGCGAACAGGGCGTGCTGGTGGTCGGTGAGCAGATCGGCCAGGCCGCCGTGTGTGGCGACGACGCCCTTGGGGCGGCCGGTGGAGCCCGAGGTGTAGATGACGTAGGCGGCGTGACCGGCGTCGACCGACACCGCCGGGTCGGTGTCGGGGCACCTCTCGATCAGTTCGGATGTCCCGGGGTCATCGAGCACCAACGGGTCGCCCGAGTTCTCCGGGAGCTTCCGTCCGGTACGCGCATCAGTCACCGTCAGCACGGGCCGGGCGTCGTCCAGGAGGTACGCGATCCGCGCGGCCGGATACTCCGGATCCACCGGCACGTACGCCGCACCCGACTTCAGCACCGCCAGGATCGCCACCACCAGCTCGGCCGACCTCGGCAACGCCACCGCGACCAACCGCTCCGGGCCCGCCCCGCGCGCCACCAGCGCATGGGCCAGACGATTCGCGCGCGCGTCCAACTCCGCGTAGGAGAACGACACATCGCCGCACACGAGCGCCGTCAGATCCGGAGTGCTCCGCACCTGCTCCCGGAACAGCTCCGGCAGCGTCTCGGTGCGGGCCGGCGCGGCGGCGCCCGTGCCCAGCGCCGCGAGCGCGTCGTGCTCATCCGCGGTGAGCAGGCCGACCCCGCCGATTGCTGCGGCCGGGTCGAGGTCCGCGACCGCGTCGAGCAGGGCGAGCAGCCGTTCCTGGTGTGCGGCGAGATCGTCGTCGCCGTACGCCTCCGGCGCGCCGTGCAGCCTGAGCAGGGGCGGGTTGCCGTCCCGGTAGTCGAACAGCCAGACGGCCAGGTCGGTGGTCGAGCCGGAGACGAAGTGGTGCACCGAAGCGGGGTGCCCGGCGAAGGTGGGCCTGGCGTTGAAGGCCATGATGTTGACGATCAGCGGGAACGCCGTGCCGATGCCGCCTGCTGCGCCGAGGTCGCGCAGCAGGTCCTCGCTGCGGTACCGCTCGTGTGCGACGGCCGCCTCGACCTCGTGCGCCGCCTGGGCCACGAGCTCGCCCCACGGCATGTCCGGCCGCACGGTCAGTCGCAGCGGCACCACGTTGGACATCGTGCCGGGCACGGACATCAGGTCGCGGCCGGAACCCCGGCGGGCGGTGACGGGCAGGGCGAGGACCACGTCCCGGGCGCCGCTCAGCCGGTGGGCGTAGAGCGCGGTCGCCGCGATCACCAGCCGGGACCACCTGACCCCGGCCCGGTCAGCGGCCGCCCGAAGCGCCTCCGGGTCCCTCAGCTCCCGCTCCCCGGCCACGCGCAGGACCTGATGCGGGTCGGTCGCGGAGGTGTGGGTGAGCCGGGTCGGCGCAGGCAGGTCGGAGAACCGTTCGTTCCAGTAGGCGCGGTCGGCCGTGAAGGCGTCGGAGGCGCGGTAGTCGGCGTCGCTGTCGACCAGGTCCCGCAGCGCGCCGAAGGGGCTGGGCGGGACGGCGTCGGCGTCGGCCAGCGCCGAGTACACCTCGCCGACGCGCTGTCGGACCATGGAGGCACTGATCGCGTCCAGGACCACGTGGTGGTAGTTCAGGTACCAGAAGTATTCCGTGGGCGACAGCCGGATCAGCGCGTGGCCGAACAGCGGATCGCGGGACAGGTCGAGCGGGCGGGCGAGGTCCCTCTCCATCCAGGCACGGGCTGCCGCCCGGGGGTCCGGCTCCGCCCCGAAGTCGAGGTGCGCCGGCGCCCAGTCCCAGGTCGTGCGGAGGATCTGGTGCGGGCCGTCGCCCTCGTCGGCGAAGGTGACGTGGAGGGCGTCGACCTCGTCCACCACCCGGCGCAGTGCGGTTTCGAACAGCTCCGGGTCGACCGGCCCGTGGATCTCCAGGCACTCGCCGACGCGGTAGCCGGGGATCGGGGTCGGCGAGCTCTGCTCGGCGAGCCAGATCTCCCGTTGGGCCGCGGTCAGGGGAAGGACGTCGCCGTCACGACGGGACATGGGGGTACCTCCAGAGGTATGTGAGGGCATGCGCGCAGGGCGCACCGGCCGCGGTGGCGTCACGCGGCCGGGCGGTGGGCCGGATTCCTGCGGTCAGGCGGCGAGTTCGCCGGCCTGGAGCTGCCAGAGAGATGCGTAGAGCCCGTGCTGGGCGAGGAGTTCGTCGTGGGTGCCCTGCTCGGCGACGATGCCGCCCTTGTCCAGGACGAGGATGCGGTCGGCGTGGCGGACCGTGGAGAGGCGGTGGGCGATGACGATCATGGTCCGGTCGGCCGCGAAGCTGTGCAGCGTGCGCTGGATGGCGGCCTCCGTCTCGTTGTCCACGGCGGAGGTGGCCTCGTCCAGGATGACGACGGGCGAGTCCTTGAGGATCGCGCGGGCCAGGGCGATGCGCTGCCGCTGGCCGCCGGAGAGCGCGGCGCCGCGTTCGCCGATGAGGGTGTCGTAGCCGTTCGGCAGCGTCGTGACGAAGGTGTGCGCCTCGGCCATGACGGCGGCGCGGACGACGGCCTCGTCGGAGGCGTCGAAGCTGCCGTAACGGATGTTGTCGGCGATGCTGCCGTCGAACAGGAACGGGTCCTGGGCGACGAAGCCGATGGCGTGGCGCAGGTCGTGGCGCCGCAGCTCCCGCACGTCCTGGCCGTCGAGCAGGACGCGGCCGGACTCGGCGTCCTGGAAGCGCATGAGCAGCTTGGCGATCGTCGTCTTGCCCGAGCCGGTGGCACCGACCAGGGCGGTGACCCGTCCGGCGGGGATGGTCAGCGACAGGCTGTCCAGGGTCGCCGGGCGGCCGGGGTAGGCGAAGGTGACCTCGTCCAGGACGATCTCGCCTCGCACGGCGGGGAGTTCCAACGCGCCTTCGCCGCTGTCGGCCTCGACGGGCAGCTCGCGCAGGCGCTGGACCCGGTCGTAGGAGGCGAGGGTGCGCTGGTACTGGTCGGCGATGCCGCCGAGCCGGCTCATGCGCATGAGCAGCATCTGGGGGAGCCCGATCAGCGGGCTGAACACCTCGAAGCGAAGGGTGCCGTCGAGGACCGCGCGGCCGCCCACGAGCAGGGTGCCGGCCATCGAGGCGGTGGTGCAGGCCCGGACGGTCTCGCCGTGGCGGAGGGTGCCGCGGTCGGTGCGGTGGCTGCTCTCCTGGACCGCGTCGCTCAACCGGTCGACGCGTTCCGCCTCGTACGCCTCGGTGCAGAAGCTCTTGACGGTCGCGCCGGCCTCCAGCGAGTTGATCACCTGGCTGCCCAGCCGGGCCCGGTGTTCGCCGGTGGTGGCGTAGTCCCCGGCGGCCTTCTCCTGGTGGCGCAGCGACAGCCACGCGATGACCGGGATCGGGAGGAAGGCGATCCAGGCGATCTGGGGAGCCAGCAGGAGGAACGCCGGGACGAGAAGGGCCAGGCTGGTGCCCAGTTGCAGGACGTCGTTGGCCGGACCCGCGAAGAAGGCGCCGAGCTGGCCGACGTCGTTGGTGAGGGTGCCGGCGATCCGGCTGGTCCGCTCGCCTTCCAGATGGCCCAGTTCCAGGTGCTGGACGTGCCGGTAGGTGCGGCCCCGCCAGTCGTGCTCGATGTCCTGGCCGAGTCGGCGCCATTGGAGGTTGGAGGCGTACGAGAGCCCGGCGACGGCGGCGCAGGCCGCGGCCACCAGGCCGGCCAGGCCCAGGAGTTGGGCGGACGCCGTGGTCAGGCCGAGGCGGGCCAGTGGTGCCGCCTCGCCCTTGATGAGGACCAGGCCGGTCCAGCCGAGGAAGGTGCCGAGCGCCATCTCCGCTGCCTGGCAGGCCACGGACAGGGCTGCGGCGCGGTAGAGGCGGGGGCGGTGCGGTCCGACGATCTCCAGCAGGGGGTGCCCCTCGGCTTCGGGCCCGGCCGCCTCGGCCGTTCCGCGCCACGCCTTCCGCAGGACGACCGCGGTCGCCGCGGCCACGCCGCCGACGGCCACCAGCTGCCGCGTCAGGGGCGACCCCTTGACCAGTGCGGTGCCGGCCGCGACTCCGCCGCCGACGGCGAGCACCGGCCGTACGACCAGGCCGCGGTCCACCCCGGGGGCCCGCGCGGACCGGTCCGTCGCCGCGCGCCCCGTGCCGCCCGCTTCGCGCGCGAGCCGGGCGGCGGTGCGGCTGATGATCCGGCCGACGTCCGTGGCGCGCAGCCGCCCGTCGTGGCGGACGAGCACCCTGCCGGTGACCGGGCTGGCCTGGGCCTCGGTGATCCCGGGGATGTGGCGCAGCGCGGCGGCGAGGATCTCGGCCGTCCGGGGGCGTCCGACGACGAGCCCGACGTCCCAGCGCTGGCGGCCCGGTGTGACCGAGCGAGGGCTCGCGGCCGGTTCCACGGAGCGGAATCCGGACGCGGCTCCCAGTAGCGATGGCATGTGTACGTTCACCTGTTTTACGGAGGTCGCGGAAGGCCGTCACGGAGTCGACGGACCAGGGCGACGGAGCGGGGAATGGGGTACGTGGCGGGGCCGGAGGAGGTGCGCGGGCGGGGCGGCCCGCGAACGGCCGCCACCCTGGCGCGTTCCGCCGCAGTCGGTCGGCGGGCGCGCCCGGTGGCGGCCGCGGGTCGCACAGGCCGTCAGTGCGTCTTTCCGGCGGCGCTCTCGGCGGTCGCGCGGATCTTCGGGGCCCTCCGGTCCCCCTTGGCCCCGGTCGCGTGCTGGCCGGGCACGGAGTGGCCCTCGGTCTCGCCGGCGGCGATCTGGGCGGCGACCACGTCGGCGGCGACCTCGGCCGCGAGGTCATGGATGTTCTCCCCGGCCTCGTGGGCCGCCTTCTTCACCTCCATCGCGATTCCGACGGAAGCTTTGACGACTCCACCCACCAGCGGCTTCAGCAGACGCTTGGCCAGCGGCGCGACGATGAGTCCGACGAGAAACGGCGGTACTACAGGCGGCATGACGCTCCATCCTCTCCACGCATTTGAATGACAGGGAACCCGGGCACGACGAGAAATGGGAGCGGCGCACGGCCGGGCGGAAATGGGCATTCCGTCTCGAAATCCGGTACGGGCCCGGGAAATCCGGTACCGAGCCGGGAATATCGATTTCCCGGACGCGGGAACACGCCGTCCGATCCCTTGATCACGGTAGTCGAACGACGGCTGCCTGGGCCAAATGGATTCACCCGGGTTCACTCATGTGAGTGTCCGTGGCCATTTCTCGTGTCCGAAAGTGAGCGCACCACCGGAACACTCCAGAATGATTGTCAGATTAATTCTCCCGAAGCGTTCGGTTCGACTTCTGCGCGACGTCGCCGCCCCGACTCGTACGGGTGAATCAGGATCGGCCGCCCCGGTCCTCCCCGGCCGCGCCCGGCCCGGCGGCCGGGCACTTGCGGGCGCTCGAACAGGCTTTCCGCATAAGGAAGTTGGATCATCGAGCCCATTCCCCGGTGGCACCATGGCGCCATGCTCCGACGCACCCCGCCGGCCGCACTGACGGCCGCGCTCACCGCCTCGGCCCTCGCGCTGAGCGGCTGCGGCGGCGTCGCCCGCTCCTCGACGACCACCCCTCCGGTGGACCGCGGCACCGTCCGGATCGCCGAGGCCAGCGAGACGCCGAGCTTCGACCCGTACTCCACCTTCGGCGCCTCCCAGGCCCGTTACGCCTACGACTCCCTCGTGAACACCGACCCCGACGGAGGTCTGGTCACCGGCCTGGCGACCGACTGGCGGGCCACCGCGACCGAGGCGGTGTTCACGCTCCGCTCAGGCGTCACCTGTTCCGACGGCACTCCGCTCACCGCTTCGGCGGTCGCCCGTTCGCTGACCTACGCGGCGGACCCGGACAACCAGCTCGCCGGGGCCCGTACGGTCCTGCCGAACGTCCCGTTCACGGCACACGCGGACGACCGGGCGCGCACGGTCTCGGTGTCCGCCGCCGCCCCGTTCCCCTTTCTGCTCCGCACCGTCGGGCTGCTGCCGATCGTCTGCCCCACCGGCCTGGACCGGCCCGGTTCACTCGACCGCGCCACGCAGGGCACCGGCCCCTATGTGCTGACCAGCTACTCCCCCGGCGGCCCGTACGAGTTCACCGTCCGCGACGGCTACACCTGGGGGCCCGCCGGTGCGACGACCGCCGAGCGCGGCCTGCCCGAGCGCATCGAGCTCTCCGTGGTCCCCCAGACGTCCACGGCGGCGAACCTCCTGCTGACCGGGGGGACCGACATCGCGCGGGTGAGCGGACCCGACCGGGCCCGGCTCACCGGCCACGGGCTGGCCGCGACCGAGGTGGCCACCGTCATCGGGATGACCTTCTTCAACCAGCGCCCCGGCCGGGTCCTCGCCGACCGGGCGGTGCGCCGGGCCCTCGTCGCCGCCCTCGACCGCCGGGGCCTCGCCAACGTCGCCGTGGGCGGCACCGGCAGCCCCGCCCGGGACTTCGGCGCCGAGGGGTCCCTCTGCCACGCGGACCTCGCCGACGCCAACCTGCCCGGCCGGGACGCCACCGCCGCCCTGCGGGACGCGGGCTGGACCCGGCCCCCCGGCCGTCCGCTCACCAAGGACGGCCGGGCGCTCCGGCTCCGCCTGATCACCAGTCCCGATCTCGGCCCGACCCTGGCATCGGTCGCCGAGCTGATGGCCCGGCAGTGGACGGCGCTCGGCGTGGAGGTCGACCTGGTGTCCGAGAGCCTGCCCGCCCTGGTCAACGCGATGTACACGACCTCGGACTTCGATGTGGTGGTCGGCAGCACCCCGGGCTTCGCCCTGCCCGCGGGTTTCATTCCCTTCTTCTCCGGCCCCGCCCCCGCAGGTGGCCTCAACTTCGCGAGGGTGGCCAATCCGGAGTACGACGCCCTGGTCTCCCGGGCCCTCCGGGAGCCGGACACGACGGGCTGCGCCACCTGGAACAGGGCCGCCGCCGCGCTTTTCCGTTCGGCCGACGCGCTGCCGATCGCCGAGGGCCGCAGCGGCGTGTACGGGCACCGCACCACGTTCACCACCACGTTCGGCGGTCAGCTCGTCCCCACGAGCATCCGCCTCCACCAGTGATCCCGGAACCCACATGACCGTTCCCGCACTGCTGCGGCACCCCTGGACGGTGTTCCTGGGCCGCCGCGGCCTCCGGCTCCTCGTCTCGCTCGGCATCGTCCTCACCGCGTCATTCGCGATGATCCGCCTCATCCCCGGCGACCCGGTGCGGGCCGCGCTCGGGGTCGACGCCGCCCCCGACCTGGTCGCCGCCCGGCGGCACGCGCTCGGGCTCGACATGCCGTTCCTGGCCCAGTACCGGCACTACCTCGGCGGCCTCCTGCACGGCGACCTCGGGACCTCGCTGGTCACCGGGGCGCCGGTCGCGGAGCTGGTCCGCACCCGGCTGCCGGCCACGCTGGAGATCGCCGGCCTCGCCTTCCTCACCGCGCTCGCCGTCGCCCTGCCCGGCGGCCTGCTGGCCGCCGTCCGCACCCGCGACGGCCGCCGCCCGCGCACCGAGCTGGCGTTCACCACGGTCACCGCCGGTCTGACCGGGGTGCCCGACTTCGTGCTCGCCGCGGGGCTCACCGCCCTGCTCGCCGTCGGCCTCCAGGTGTTCCCGGTGGCCGGCACGGCGGGCGTCGCCTCCCTCGTCCTCCCCGTCATCGCGCTCTCCCTCACGCCCACCGCGGTGCTCCTGCGCATCGTCAGGGTGGAGGCGCTGAAGGTGCTGAGCGAGGACTATCTGCGTACCGCCCGGAGCAAGCGGCTGTCCGCCGCACGCCGCTATCTGCGGCACGCGGCACCGAACATGGCGTCCGCCGCGCTCACCGTCGCGGGAAGCCTGCTGCCCGCCCTGATCGCGGGCACGGTCCTGGTCGAGAAGGTGTTCGCCTGGCCGGGCATCGGGTCCGCGATGGCCCAGTCCGTCGTCGCGCAGGACTATCCGGTGGTCCAGGCCATGGTGCTGGTGCTCGGCACCACCGTGCTGCTCGCCGGGCTCCTGGTCGATGTGCTGCTCGCGCTGCTCGACCGCCGCTCGGCGATCCGGGAGATGTGATCATGAGCCTTCCCGCCGGTCTGCGGCGCTCCCCCATGGCCTGGGTCACCGGGCTCATGCTGGCGTCGCTCGTCGTCCTCGCCGTCGTCGGCCCGCTGTTCTGGGGCGCGGCGGCCGACCGCCCGGACCCCTCGGCGGTGCTCCAGGGGCCTTCGGCGGCGCACCCGGCCGGTACGGACGGCCTCGGGCGGGACCTGCTGGCCCGCATCCTGACGGCCGCCCGGCCCTCGCTGCTGCTCGCGCTGGCGTCGGTCCTGCTCGGTGCGACCGCGGGCGTGCTCCTCGGGGCCTGCACCGCCGTCGTCGGCCGGCGCGCCGGCCGGCTGGCCGCCGGACTGATCAGCCTGCTGCTCGCGTTCCCGGCGTTGCTGGTCGCGATGTTCCTCGCGGTGGTGTTCGGCGCGGGCACGAGCGGGGCGGTCCTTGCCCTCGCCGCCGCGAGTGTGCCCGGGTTCGCGCGACTGGCCCAGACCCTCGCGGCGGGCGTGGCGGGCACCGACCACCTGGCCGCCGCGCGGGTCCTCGGTCTGGGGCGGCTCCGGCTGCTGTGGCGCCATGTCCTGCCGAACATCGCCGAGCCGCTGCTCCTGAGTGTCACCACGGCGGCGGGCACCGCCCTGGTCGCGCTCTCCGGGCTGAGCTTCCTCGGTCTGGGCGTCCAGCCCCCGGGCTACGACTGGGGGCAGCTGCTCAGCCAGGGGCTCGACCGGATCTACGCCGAGCCGCTGCCCGCGCTCGCCCCGGGACTGGCCCTGCTGTACGCGGCGCTGACGTTCCAGCTGCTGGGCGAGGTCCTGGCCGGGGGCGCGGCCAGGCGCGTCCCGGCAGTGCGCATCCCGGCGCAGCGGTCCGCGCCGAGCGGCCCCGCCGAGGACGGGCAGGTCCTGCAGGTCGACGGTCTCACCGTCGAGCTGCCGACCCCGGCCGGCCCGGTCCGCCCGGTGCGCGGGGTGAGCCTGTCGCTGGGGCGGGGCGAGATCGTCGGGCTCGTCGGCGAGTCGGGGTCGGGCAAGTCGCTGACGGCACTCGCCGTCGCGGACCTGCTCCCGTACGGCGCCCGGGTGTCCCGGCGTACGCTGCGGCTGCTCGGGACCGACCTCGGCGCGCTGACGCGGAAGGAGCGGGACCGGCATCTCGCGACGGGCCTGTCGGTGATCTTCCAGAACCCGGCATCGGCGCTCAACCCCTCCCTGCGGATCGGCACCCAGCTCACCGAGGCGGTCCGGGCCCATCGCGGGGCGAGCCGCGCCGAGGCCGAAGCACGGGCCACCGAGGCGCTGCACCGCGTCGGGCTGTCCCCGTCGCTGCTGCGCTCACGTCCGTACGAGCTCTCCGGTGGGCAGCGCCAGCGGGTGATGATCGCCGCCGCGCTGATGGTGCGGCCGGGGCTGATCATCGCGGACGAGCCGACGACCGCGCTCGATGTCACCGTGCAGCGGCAGATCACGCGGCTGCTCGTGGACATCCGGCGGGACACCTCCGCCGCGATCCTGTTCATCAGCCACGATGTCGCGCTGGTCTCCGAGTTCTGCGAACGGGTGCTGGTCATGTACGCGGGGACGCTGGTCGAGGCCCTGCCCGTCGGCCGGCTCGCCGCGGGCGCCCGGCACCCCTACACCCGGGCGCTCGTCGCGTCCGTCCCGGACCTCACCGCCGACCGCGACCGCCCGCTGCCGACGGTCGGGGGCGCTCCGCCCGATCCGCACGCGCCCTCCCCCGGCTGCGCGTTCGAGGCCCGCTGCCCGCGCCGCCGGGACCGCTGCGCCGAGCAGGCTCCGCCGCTGGACGACCTGGGCTCCGGCCACCGGGTCGCCTGCTGGTACCCGTTGCCGGTGACGGCGGCCCCCGAGGCGGTGACCGCGTCGTGACGGCCCTCCGGGTGGACGGGCTCACCGTCCGGCGCACCGGCCCCCGCGGCTCGTTCGCCGCCGTGGAGGGGGTCTCGCTGGAGATCGCGCCGGGCACGACGCTGGGCCTCGTCGGGGAGTCGGGCTCCGGGAAGTCCACGCTGGCGGGGGCGATCGTGGGTCTGGTGCCGGTGCGGTCCGGCCGGATCCTGGTCGACGGGGAGGAGGTCCGCACCCGTACCGTCCGGGACCGGCGCAGGCTGGGCCGCCGGGTGCAGGTGGTCCTCCAGGACCCGGACACCGCGCTCGATCCCCGTATGACCGTCCGTCAGGCACTGGCCGAGGCGGCCACCGTGTACGGGCGGCTCGCCCGGGCCGCCCGGGCGGCGCGCGTCGCCGAACTGCTGGACCTCGTCGGCCTGGACGACCGGCTCGCCGACCGGCTGCCCCGGCAGCTGTCCGGGGGGCAGCGTCAGCGGGTCGCCCTGGCCCGCGCGCTGGCCGTCCGGCCGGGTCTGCTGATCGCCGACGAGATCACCTCGGCGCTGGACGTCTCGGTGCAGGCTTCCGTCCTGAACACGGTCCGCGGGCTTCAGCGGGAGCTCGGCCTGTCCATGCTGTTCATCGGCCACAACCTGCCGGCGGTCTGCCACGTCTCCGACGCGGTGGCGGTCATGCGGCACGGACGGATCGTGGAGACCGCACCCACCGGGACGCTGCTGCGTGCACCGGCCCATCCGTACACCCGGGAGCTGCTCGACTCCGTGCCGTCCCTCCGTACCGGCCCCGGAATGACGGAAAACACGTGACCGCCGGGGGTGCATTTCCGCCATTCCGAAGTCAAGCCGTCGGGTAATTACTCACGCTCACGGATTACCGCACAGGATTCCCGCTGGTTTTCCGTGAGACGATGCGGCGGCTTCGGAATGCGACGGGGCCTTTCTCGAACCGCTTTCGAAAGGTACGGAATATGGGAGTTCTCGCGCCCGACCACCCCCTGTCCCATCAGACCGGCGCCGGGCTTTCCGTGCCGTTCGCCGTCGCCGGGACCGGGATGCATCTGCCGCCGGAGGTCGTCACCAACCAGGAGCTCACACGCACCCTGGACACGAGCGACGCGTGGATCACGAGCCGCACCGGAATCCGCGAACGCCGTTGCCTGGCACCGCACTTGGCGACATCCGACATGTGCGTCGCGGCTGCGCGTCCGGCGCTGGAGGCAGCCGGGGTGGACGCGGCCGGGCTGGACGCGGTCATCGTCGCCAGCTACACCGGCGACCAGCCGCTCGTATCGACCGCACTGATCGTCAAGGACGTCCTCGGTGCCCACCGCGCCCTGTCGCTGGACGTCACCCAGGCCGCCTGCGCCTCGGGCATCCAGGCCGTGCTCATCGCCGCGCACCTCCTCCAGAACCCCTCCATCGGCACGATCCTGGTCCTCGCGGCCGACTGCGCGTCCAGGATCACCGACCCCGCCGACCGCACGACGCGCGTCTTCTTCGGGGACGCGGCCGCGGCCGTCGTCCTCACCCGCAGCGAGACGCCAGGAGCCGGTCTGCTCTCGTACGACCTGGGCTCCCGGCTCTCGTACGACGTCCAGATCCCCGCCGGCGGCTCCCGGCTGCCCGCGAGCAGCGCCACGGTCGCCGCCGGGGAGCACTACCTGCGGATGGACGGGCGTGCCGTGTGGAACACCGCGACGACGCGGCTCCCCGAGAGCATCCGCAGTGCCGCGCACCGGGCCGGTGTGCCGGTCGACCAGGTCCGCCACTTCTTCCTGCACCAGGCCAACCTGAACATCCTCGACGAGACCCTGAGGGCCCTCGACGTCCCCCGCGAGCGCGCCGCCGTCACCATCGACCGGCTGGGCAACACCGGTTCGGCCGGGGTGTTCACCGCGCTGCACACCACGGTGGCCGCGGGTGCCCTGCTCCCCGGTGACGTCTATGTGCTGTCCGGCATCGGCGCGGGCTTCCAGTGGGGCAGCCTCTGCCTCCGTCACGCCTGACCGGGGCCCCTCGCCGAGGCCGAAGTCACCTTGCCGCAGCAGCCGTTCACGGATGGGTGAACTCCCGCCGGACGCATGGCGCGTCCTCCGCCGGGACCACCAGCATGGACACATGATCACCATGCGCTCCGGGGCCGAACGGGCGGCCCAGGCCCGGGCGGCCGAAGCCCAGCTCGCCACCGAAGGAATCGACGGGGTGGTGTTCGGCTGGGTCGACAACGCCGGGCTGACCCGGGTGAAATCGATTCCCCTCGGACAGCTCGCCCATGCCGCCGAGTTCGGCGTCGGCGCTCCGCCCTGTTTCGATTTCGCCCTGGTGGACGACTCCTTCACCTCCGCACCCTCCAGCACGGGCGCGGTGGGTGACCTGCGCCTCGTCCCCGATCTCGACCGGCTGACCCGCCTCGCGGCCCAGCCCGGCTGGGCCTGGGCTCCGGCCGACCGCCGCGCCCAGGACGGCTCCCCGCACCCCGGCTGCCAGCGCGGCTTCGCACGCCGGGCGGCGGAGGCCATCGAGGGGCGCGGCCTGACGGTGCGCGCCGGGATCGAGGTCGAGTGGTCGGTGGCCGACGCCACCGGCGAACCGGCGGCGACCGGGCCCGGCTACGGCATGACCCGCTTCGTCGAGCACTCCGACTACCTCCGCGACGTGCTGCGCGCCCTCACCTCGCAGGGGCTCACGGTCTCGCAGCTCCATCCCGAGTACGCCGCCGGGCAGTTCGAGGTCTCGGTGGCCGCCGAGGGCCCGGTGGAGGCGGCCGACACGACGATGCTGGTGCGCCACACCATCCGCGCCGTCTCCGCCCGGCACGGCCTGCGTGTGTCGTACGCCCCCGTCTTCACCGAGGGCGCGCTCGGCAATGGCGGCCACCTCCACATCAGCCTCTGGCGGGAGGGCCGCAATCTCGGCCATGGCGGCCCGGGCCCCCACGGGCTGCACCCCGAGGCGGAGCACTTCCTGGCGGGTGCGCTGGCCGAGCTGCCCGCGCTGCTCGCCCTCGGCGCACCGGGCGTCGCCTCCTATCTGCGGCTGGTCCCGGCCCACTTCGCGGGGGCATACCGGTGCTGGGGTCTGGAGAACCGTGAGGCGGCGCTGCGCCTGATCACGGGCTCCGCCGCCGGACAGGCGAACGCCGAGTTCAAGTGCTTCGACGCCGCCGCCAACCCGTACCTGGCGGTGGGCGGCGTCCTGGCGGCCGGGCTCGCCGGTCTCGACGCCGGTCTGCCCCTCCCTCCCGAGACCAGGGGTGACCCGGCCGCCCTGGCCCCCGCCGAACGCCTCCCGGTCAGCCTGTCCGAGGCGGCCGACGCGTTCGAGAAGTCCGCGCTGCTGCGCCGCGCGCTCGGCCGCGAGCTGTACGAGGCGGTGCTGGCGGTGCGGCGGGCGGAGGCGGACCTGTTCGCGGGCCGCCCGGACGCGGAGGTCATCGGGGCGACCCGCTGGCGGTACTGACGGCAGGTCAGTGCGGGGCGTCCAGCTCCTGCGCCATGTAGACCGCGTGGGGCCCGTAGCTCGCGGGCAGCGGGGTTCCGGGCCGGGGCCGGTACCCCAGCGCGGACCACGCTCCCGGCGCGCCGTGGACATCGACCAGTGAGAGGGTCCGGTGTCCGGCCGTCCGCCCGGCTTCCTCCAAGTGCCGCAGCATCCGGGAGGCCAGGCCGCGTCCGCGCAGTCGCTCGGCGATCACCAGGTCGTGTGCGTGCAGATTGGTCCCGGGGGCGGCCGGTCCTTGTTCGAGCGAGCTCAGGTCCGGACAGCGGCCGAGCGGGTACGGCAGGGCGAGCAGGTAGCCGCCGAAGGCGCCCTCGTACTCCAGCACGAAGCAGGTCGACGGCGATGCGCGGTGCCGGGACCGCAGCGCTTCCTCTCCCTCCGAGAAGCCGCTCGCCGCGTAGGCACGTCGCTCCAGTGCGACCACCTCTTCCCAGTCCTCTTCCCGGAGCGGGCGAATCGTCACGGTGTCCGTCATGAGCCACCGACGCAGGTGTACGGCAGGGGCGCGAAGCCGTTGAAGCCCCGGGTGGTGTAGGCGGTGGCGTACGCGCCGCAGGAGTGGATCCAGACCGGGTCGCCCGAGGCGACGGCGTGCGGAACGCGGACCGGGCCGCCCTCCCGCGCGTAGGCGTCGTCGCTGTCGCAGGTCGGCCCGGCCACCAGGGCCTCGACGAACCGTCCGCCGGGATGGGACGGGAACTCCAGCCGGTACCGCAACTGGTCCATCTCGTAGAGTCCGTTGAACTTTCCGCAGCTGAGGTAGAGCCAGTCCTCGCGAGTGCCGTCGAGCCGTCGGCGGGAGGTCAGCCGCGCGACGTGGGCCCGGATGGCACCGTGGTCGGCGACCAGGTGCCGGCCGGGTTCCAGCAGGAACCGCAGGGGTCCCGCGCTGACGGCGCCCAGCCGTTCCATGCCGTCGCGGATCACCCGGAACATCTTGTCCATCGGCGGTTCCAGCGGTCGCCCGCAGCGGTCGAGGACGCCCAGCGCCGGGAGCCCTCCGCCGAGGTTGACCCGGTCCGGGATGATGCCCTGGCGGTTGAGCGCGTTCAGCAGGGCGGCCAGTGCCTCCATCGCCTCGCCCCACGCCTCGGCCGTCATCTGCTGGGAGCCGACGTGCACCGAGAGCCCGGACGGCACGAGGCCGGCGGCCCGGGCGGCTCCGAGCACGCGCAGGGCGTCGTCCGGCGAGCAGCCGAACTTGTGGCTGAGCCCCCACAGCGCGCCGTTCCCGGTGGTGGAGATCCGGCAGAACACCCTTGACCGGGGGGCGTGCCGGGCGATCGCGGCGACGTCCTCGCGGCTGTCGGTGGCGAAGTCGCGTACGCCGAGCCGGTACGCCTCGGCGATGTTGCGGTCGGACTTGACGGTGTTGCCGTAGTGGACGAGCCCCGGCGCCACCCCCGCGCGCAGCGCCTGCGCGATCTCCTGCGGCCCGGCGGCGTCGAAGCCCGAGCCGAGCCGGGCGAGGTGACCGAGGACCTCGTCCACCGGGCACGCCTTCATCGCGAACCGGATCTCCACGCCCGGGAGTTCGGCGCGCAGGGCGGCGTACTGGCGTCCGATGCCGTCCAGGTCGTACACCAGGGTGTCCTCGGACGCGGCGGCGAGCGCGGCGCGCAGCGCTGACTGCCCGTTCAGGAGGTGTCTGCCGGTTCTGCCCCGGTCGTCCGCCCGGCGCTGCGCGGCGATCTGACGCGTGTCGGAGCAGTAAAGCGTCACGTACGAACTCCCAATCCGGTGGACGGCAGGCGCCAAGGTCCTTCTGGCGGCCACGAGATGAAGGAGGGAGCACCGGGTCCGGCCGAGGCATCCGCCCCGTATTCCCTCCTCACCACACTCTATGGAGATTTGGGGGCTCGCCCGACGGCTGTCGAAGGGCGGTGTGAGGGGCGTTGCCGGTCGTTCGGGCGCCCGGACACGGCGCGGCGGGCCGAGTCCGGGGGCGGTGGACCACCCGAACGGCGCCGGGACGCGCGTCCTCGATCTTGACGTTCCGCGCGCGTGTGCGGCTCGCGCGGCCGGAGCCCCGAGAAGGACTCCGGCCGCGCGAGCAGAGGCGTGCGGACTGCGTCAGCCGATGGCGATGTCGTCGACCAGGAAGATGGTCGACAGGTAGGTGTCCTCGGTGCCGGCGAATTCAAGCTTCACCGACTGGCCCTTGTAGGCGGACAGGTCGACGGTCTTCTGAACGTATCCGGAACTCGCGTTGGCGTTGGAGTAGGTGGCCAGGGTGGTTCCGTTGATCTTGACCTTGAGGGTGTCGTAGGCGATGGCGCCGGACTCCTGGGTGGAGACCTTCAGCCAGAACGTGAGCTTGGGGGTGCCGGTGGCGGGCACGGCGATGTTCGACTGGGACACGGACTCGACGGCGTCAGCACCGTAGCCCATCATCCAGGCGTACCAGGACCCGTCACGGGCCGGCTGCAGGGACGAGTTGGTGATGATGTTGTCGCTCTGGGTCCAGCCGCTGGTGCCCTGCTCGAAGCTGCCGTTGGTCAGCGCGTTTCCGGTGGGGGGATCGGTCGGGTCGGGGGTGGGGTTGCCGTTGCCGGGGTCGGGCAGGGCGGTGCCGACGCTGACGGCGGCCCACGCCTTGGAGACGAGGTAGCGCTCCTGGGAGTTGGTGCCGTACAGGTCCGCGGCGGCCTGCAGGGTGGCCGTGCGGGCGCCGGCGTAGTTGGTGGTGGAGGTCATGTAGGCGGACAGGGCGCGGTACCAGACGGCGGCGGCCTTGTCCTTGCCGATGCCGCTGAAGGTGTCGTTGTTGCAGGTGGTTCCGTTGTGCGAGCGGCCGCCGATGGTCTTCGCGCCGGTGCCTTCGGCGGCGAGGTAGAAGAAGTGGTTGGCGATGCCGGAGGAGTAGTGGACGTCCACCGAGCCGGCGCCCGAGGTCCAGCAGGAGAGCGAGTTCCCGTCGGCGGCGGGGTTGTCCATGCGGCGCATGTAGCCGCCGGACATGTTGAGCCTTTCGCCGATGTAGTAGTCGCCGGGATCTGCGGTGTTGTTGGCGTAGAACTCGACCATGGTGCCGAAGATGTCGCTGGTGGCCTCGTTGAGGCCGCCGGACTCGCCGGAGTAGTTGAGGTCGGCGGTGGCCGCGGTGACGCCGTGGCTCATCTCGTGGCCGGCCACGTCGAGCGCGGTCACGGGTGTGTTGCTGTTCTGCGAGGAGCCGTCACCGAAGGACATGCAGAAGCAACTGTCGTCGTAGAAGGCGTTCAGCAGGCCGCTGTCGACGTGTACGTAGGCGGGGGCGCCGCGGCCGTCGTTGCGTATGCCGCTGCGGTTGAAGGCGCTCTTGTAGTAGTCCCAGGTCTTCGCCAGGCCGTAGGAGGCGTCCACCGCGGCGCTCTCGCGGCTGGAGTTGGTGCCGTTGCCCCAGGTGTTGGAGGTCTTGGAGAAGGCCCTGGCGTTCTGCCTCGGGTTCGTCTGCGGGCTGTTGTAGGAGTCGTAGACGATGGTGCCGCCGTGTGCCGCGTCGGTGAGGGTGTAGCCGCTGCCGGACTGCGTCGTCTCGATGGAGACCTGACCGACGGTGACGCCGTTCCCGGTGCCCGTGACGCTCTGGTGCAGCTCGTACTGGTCCAGTGCCGCGCCGCTGGTCGCGTCGACGATCACCGCCTCCCGCGAGGCCGGGCCGGTCTCGCCCTCACCGGTGACGGTCGAACGGTAGGCGAGGACGGGCACCTTGCCGACCGCGTACACCACCAGGGTGCTGTCCTTGCTGTCGGCCTTCGCCTTCCTCACGTGCCTGGCGTGCTTCACGGCCTTGGCCGAGGCGTCGGCCGCCGACAGCTTCGGCGTGGTGCGGGCGACCTCGATCGCGCCCTGGTGCGCCAGGTCCGAGCCGGTGATCTCACCGCTCTTGGCCAGGTGGACGACGAGGTCGCCGCCGATCACGGCCATGCCTCTGTAGGTGCGGTCGTAGCGCACGTGCCGGGTGCCGTCGGCGTCGAGCAGGACGTCCTTGGCCACCAGGCGCTCGTGCGGGCCGAGGCCGAGCTCGCGGGCGGTGGCGGGGGCGTTCCTCCCGGCCGTGCGTATCGCCTCGTCGCGTGCGTCTGCGGTCATCGACCGGAAGCCGGCTCCGGGTCGTGCGGCGGACTCGCCGACGGCCGGGGTGGTGTGGGTGGCGGCGTTGGACTGGGTGGACACCAGGGCCAGGGAGCCCAGGGCGAGGGTGGCCGCGACAGCGGCCGCCAGGGCGTTCTTGGGGTTCATCGGACATCCTTCCACCGGGCCTTGTCGGGGAAATGCCGCAGAACGCCATCTGGGGTGCGGGGGGTGTTCGGCAGCGGTTGGCCCGGCTGTGGCCATGAGGCTAGGGATGCGGGGGGCGGCCGACATCGGGGTAACCCCTTGATCTGGACGAGAGGGCCCGGCGGGCGCACCATGGCCCGATGCCAGACTCTCCGCTGCGGATGAACACGTTCCACGAGGCCGGCCCCGCGCTGCCGGTGGTCCCCGAAGACGTGCAGCACATCCGCCGGACGGTCCTGTTCGGGCCGCCCGGAAGCGGCAAGACCCACGCCGCCGAAGTCCTGGGACGACGCCTGGGCCTGCCCGTCGTGCGGCTTGCCCCGCGACCGCAGGACGCGCGAGTTCCGTACGCCGGGCTGCTCGAACTCGCCCTGGCACTCCACGTACTTCCCGTCGCCCGGGAGCTGGCGGCCGATCTCGACGTCGCCGCTGATCAGCCGGGCCCTCCGGACGACGCCGGTTCGGCCCTGCGGCTGAGACGGCGGACCGCCGGCCTGCTGCGGGACGTTCCCCCCATGACGCTGGTGGTGGACAACGCCCAGTGGCTGGACGCGGCGAGCGCGGCGGTCCTGGGCTGGGCGCTGCGCCTCACTCCGGACCTGGCCGTCATCGCTGCCGAGCGAACCTGGCGCCCGGGGGGCGCGGAACACTGGTGCGGGGAAGACGCGTACGCGGTGCGCATCCCGCCCTTGACCGGCCCTCAGGTCGCGACTCTGCTGGTCCCGTACCGGCTTGCCCCTCGCGAGGTGACGCGCATCCACACCCACAGCGGCGGGAACCCTGCGCTGGCCCTTGCGCTCGCCCAGGGCCACGGTCGCACCTCCGCGACGCCGTTCGCCCCGGACAGCGAGGCCGGCCACCCCCTCCCTGCCGCGGCCCGCCAGTTGGTGGGCGAATGGCTGGGCACTGTGCCGGGAGAGGTCCAGGAGCTGCTGACGTTCGCCGCGCTCGACGACCGGCCGGACCTCGACCTGCTCGGCGGCATCGCCGGCCCGGCGGCCGAAAGCCTCCTCGCGGAGGCCGAGGCGGCCGGGCTCATCGACCTCGCACGGCCCGGCGACCCCCTGCGGTTCACCGCCTCCGCGGTCGGCACCGAGCTCGTGGCCCGGCTCCCCGGCCACGCGCGCAGGCTGCTGCACGCCCGTCTGGCCCAGGTGTCCCGCGACGGCGTCCGGCGCGACCGGCACACCGTGCTCGCGACCGATCCGGCCGACCCGCGCGCGGCCCGGCCCGCCGCCCGTGCGGCCGCCCGCGCCCGGCTTCGCGGCGAACACGCGCTCGCCGCGGAGCTGTCCCTCGTCGCCGCCCAGCGCACCCCGCAGGACGACAGCGACCTGTTCACCGACCGCGCCCTGATTGCCGTACGCGACGCCGGCCACTATGGCGACGTCTCCCGCGCCCGGACCGCCGCCGCCCTCGTCCTGGGACACGACACCACGCCCGCGCAACGCGTCGACGCCCTCATCGCGCTGATCGACGCGAGCGGGCAGCACCTGAACAGCGTGGACGAACTGTTCGCCGGTGCGCTCCACGCGGCAGCCGGACATTCCGGCCTCGTCGCCCAGGTCCTCATCCGCCAGTCCCTCTGGGCCAACGTCAACGAAGGCGATCCGCACCGGGCTTGTGCCCTCGCCGGTCGGGCCGCCGTCCTCGCCGAGTCCGCGGGCGACGCCGCCGCCCTCGTCATGGCGCGCACGATGGAGGCCCGCTTCCAGCGCATCCTCGGCCACCCGGACGCCGACGCCTCGCTCAGCCGCGCCCTGGCCCTGCCGCGCACGGACGCCGTCCCCCTCAACGGCACACCTCAGCATCTCGCCGCCCGGCACATCCTCTTCGACGACCGTCCGGACGAGGCGCGCACCGCGCTGCTGCCCCTGCTCGTCGAGGCCGAGCGGTCCGGGGACGCCGAGGCGACCGTGGACATCCTGCGCAGCCTCGCCGAGGCGGAACTGCGCGCCGGGCGGTGCGCCAGGGCGCTCCACCATGCCCATCGCGCCCAGGCGCTGACCGACAGGACCGCGCTGTCGTCCGCTCCCGCGCTCTACACGTCCGCCCTCGTCGAGGGCGCCGCCCGGGACACCGACGTCGCGCTCGTCCACGCCCGCCGCGGCGCCGACACCGCGCGGCAGGAGGACAACAAGGTCTTCCTCTCCCGCAACCTCTTCGTCCTCGGTCATCTGCTCCTGACCACGGGCCGCCCGAAGGAAGCCCTGGAGGCGCTGGAGGAGGTGAGCGAGCTGGAGAAACTCCAGCAGGTGCGCGACCCGTCCGTCCTCCGCTGGCATCCCGAACTCGCCGAGACCCTCATCGCCCTCGGCCGCCACGATCAGGCGCAGGGCCTGCTGGACGACACCCGCCGCACCGCGACCGGCCTCGGCAGGAGCGCGGCCCTCCCTTCGCTCGACCGCGCCCAGGCGCTCCTGGACGCCGCCCGCGGTGACTACGACAGCGCCGCCCGGCGCCTCGGCGAGGCGGCCGATCGCCTCCGTCACCTGCCCGTCGAGCGCGGCAGGACCCTGCTGGCGCTGAGTCACACCGAACGCCGCGGACGGCGACGCGCGAGCGCCCGCGCGGCAGCACAGAGCGCGGTCGACCTCTTCACCCGCCACGAAGCACACCCCTGGGCCCGGACCGCCGCCCACACCCTCGACCGGCTGGAAGCCGTCCCCACGGACAACGGCGCGCGCCCCCGCCTGACCCGGGCCGAACGACGCTGCGCCGAACTCGCCGCCGCCGGTGCGAGCAACCGCGACATAGCCACCACCCTCACCGTCAGCGTGAAGACGGTCGAGGCGACTCTCACCCGCGTCTACCGGAAACTCGGTCTGCGCTCCAGGGTGCAACTCGCGCGCGTTCAGGCTCCCGCGGGCGACTAGGACTCTTCGTCTGGATCATGCCGGGCTCGCCGGGCCTTGCTCGCGCATGCACCACTTCGCCAGCGGCCTGCGGGTGGTACTCAACGTGCCTCCATGGCCAGGTCAGCAGCGTATTTCGGCCTTTCTGCCGGCGGGTGGCCGAAGCGTGCGTCCTGCCCGGCAGAGCAACTCTATGCTTCTACTTGTTTGTAGAAACAGGACCGGGGGCGACCCTGGCCGCGTGCCCGTGGAGAGGACACATGGCTTCGATGGGGCCCAGGCGCCGGCCGCTCTCGAAGCAGCCGAGCAGCACCCGGCCACTGAGGCTCGGTGCCGCCGGCACACACTCTTCCGGCCGGACGGCGCCGCCTCATGGAACACATGAACGCATAAGGAGTGAACGCCGGAATGGTGTTCAAGCGACTTCTCGGCTCGCTGGGCGTAGGTGCCCCCGCGGTCGACACGATTCTCGATCCGGCTCCGGCCTTGCCCGGCGGCACTCTCACCGGCCAGGTTCACCTCAAGGGCGGGCAGGCCGACTTCGAGATCGAGGACATCACACTTGAGCTCGTGGCCCGGGTCGAGGTGGAGCACGAGGACGGGGAGGGCGAGGGCGTCGTCGTCTTCGACCGGTTCGTCGTCGGTGGCGGCTTCCGGCTCGGGGCGGAGGAAACGCGCAGCGTGCCCTTCCAGGTCGCGTTGCCCTGGGAGACACCGGTGACCGAGTTGCACGGCCGGCCACTGGGCATCGTGCTCGGGGTGCGCACCGGGCTCGGGGTCGCCGGCGCGAAGGACAAGGGCGACCTGGACGCGCTGAGCGTCACGGCCCTGCCGGTGCAGGAGGCCGTCCTGGAAGCCTTCGGGCAGCTCGGTTTCGGCTTCAGGTCGGCCGACCTGGAGTACGGGCACATCGGCGGGACGGGTCAGCAACTGCCCTTCTACCAGGAGATCGAACTCCTGCCGGCTCCCCAGTACGCCCACCAGCTCAATGAGGTCGAGCTGACCTTCCTGGCCGGGCCTGGTGGGCTCGAAGTGGTCCTGGAGGCCGACAAACGCGGTGGGCTCTTCTCCTCGGGCCACGACGCGGTCACCCGCTTCACCGTCGGCCATCACGACGTCCGCGACTGGACGGCCGAGGTGGACGGCTGGGTGCGGCAGCTCGTCGAGCACCACGCGACGTACGGGGCGCACAGCACGTACGGACACAGCGATGCGTACGCCGGCCACGGACATCACGACCTACCGAGCCATGGGGGCCATCAACACGACGACCACCATCGCTCGGGCGCAGGCGTGGGGACCGCCGTCGCGGCCGGAGCGGCCGGACTCGCGGTCGGCGTGGTCGGTGGCGTGGTCGCCGCGGAAGCGGTCGACGAGGTCGGCGATTTCTTCGAGGGTGACGACGAGGGCTGAGAGCCCGCGTCCGTTCGAGGGGGCAGGGCCCCTGGGCCCGCTCACCCTCCCCGCACCCTCCGCACATGCGTAGAAGCATTCGATGCTCCGCCCCTGAGGCCGGGGCACGCCTTTCACCGTTTGGAGTAGTCATGGCCCTGTGGGATCGCTTCAAGGAGTCCGCGTCACAGATGCAGACGCAGCTCATGGCGAAGAAGAACGACCTCAAAAGCGGTGCCTTCCGCGACGCGAGCATGGCGATGTGCGCCTTGGTCGCCGCGGCCGACGGCACCGTCGACTTCTCGGAGCGGCAGCGCGTCGCTCAGCTGATCTCGACGAACGAAGTGCTGCAGAACTTCCCCGCCGAGGACCTGCACCGCCGCTTCGAGGACAACCTCGACAAGCTCACCGCCGACTTCGCCTTCGGCAAGGTCACCGTTCTCCAGGAGATCGCCAAGGCCAGGAAGAAGCCCGCCGAGGCCCGTGCCGTGGTGCAGATCGGCATCGTGATCGGCGGCGCCGACGGCGACTTCGACAAGGACGAGCAGGCGGTCGTCCGCGAGGCCTGCTTCGCCCTGGACCTGCCGCCGCACGAGTTCGACCTCTGACCCCTGGGCGACTGCCGGCGTCGGGGCGGTCCAGCGATGCGCCGCCCCGGCGTTCCGCCTGCCGGTCCGGGCCAGGCGGGTGTCGTACGACCGCCGCGACGTCGGCCCGCGACGCTCGCTGATCAGAGCGGCGCCTCGGTGTACAGGATGAAGTACATCGTCAGGGCCGAATTCACTGAGGCCATCGCCGATGCGGCGGTTCCCGCCGCCGCCGTCCACGCCGCCCAGCCGACCGAGCCGGACACCGAGGACCAACTGCGCGCCACCGGGGCGGGGCCGAGCAGAGCGGCCACCCTGCGCGGAACCGGCCCCGGTGTGGCCATGCCGGCCAGAGTCGGCACCGGAACACCTCGTGAGACCAGAGCGGCCTTCCCGATCGCCCGGGCCACGACTCGCCGGTCCCCCACCGCCGCGGCCGCTTCCTCGTCCGCCCACCGCTCGGTGGCGTACGTCACGGTGGTGCGCAGCGGTCGCAGGAACGGATTGGCGTGCGAGGCGAGTTGCACGGCCAGCAGGAACCGGTGATGACGTCCGGCGAGGTGGGCGCGCTCGTGCGCGAAGAGGGCCCGGCGCTCCGCCGACTCCAGGCAGCGCAACAACGCGGTGGTCACCACGACCCGGTCCCGTCGCCTTCCGGGCAGTGCGTACGCGTAGGGCGCCCCGTCCGGCAGCACAGCCACTGCCGTGGCGGGGAGCCCGGCCAGCGCACGGTGGGCGCTGCGACGAACCCGTCCGTGACGCCACAACACCCGGCCGCAGGCCAGCAGCGCCACACCCAGCGCCGGAATCGCCGCCTTGCCGACCACCTCGTCGAACGGGACCGCCGCGCGCACGTGCGGATCGGACCATCCGTCGGGCAACGGGTTGCCCGGAAGCTGGGCGGTGCCGACCACCATCACCAACGCCAGGCACACCGTGCTGCACAAGGCCATCGCCACGGCCAGAGCCGTGAGCATCCTCGTCGTGGTCCGCGGATGCAGATGCTGTTCGGCGAGGCGGGCGATCGGCCATGCCGACAGGGGCAGGATCAAGGGGAGGAAGACGAAGACACCCATGCGGCGTCAGTCTCCCCCTTCGCTTCGGGGGTGAGCCAGCAGCTCGCGCAGAAGGACTTCGTCCGCCGGGTCGAGAGCGGTGAGGAAGCTGGCCAACACGGCCTCTCTGTCGTTCTCGGCGTCCAGGACCTTCCGCATCCTGCGTGCCGCCAGTCCCGCCTGATCGGCGACCGGCTCCCAAGTGAAGGAACGGCCCACCCGCTCACGCGTGACCACACCCTTGCCCAGCAGCCGAGTCAGGATCGTGATGACCGTCGTGTAGGCGAGGTCCGCATCGAGACGTTCGTGCACCTGGCCGACCGTCGCCGGTGCGCCGGCCTCTCGCAACGCGGACAACACCAGCGCTTCGAGTTCGCCCTGCCCCCGCCGCCTGGGGCGCCGGCCGTCCACCACGTCCGGTCTCCCCTCCACCCGCTGCCGTTTCCCGGGGCGACATCGTACAGATCCCCAGGCGGCACTTCATTCACCTCGACGATTGCGCAATAATTGAAGTGATTGACTGTCGCGAGGAGGAGAGGTCGGGGGATGCCCGGATCGAACGGCTCGGTGCCCGCGGACCACGAGGTGCGTACGACGTATCGGCGCGCCCTTGTTCACGACGAGGGGACGAGCTGGCCGCAGCCGGGCGCCGTCCTGGGATGGTGGACGCGCCCGGACGGGATCGAGATGTGCCGCCTCCGGACCTTCGGGACGAAGGCGGCACGGTGGACCGTGTTCGACCCCGATCGAATCCACCTTCTGGTGGAGGGTGGCACCTGATCCGAGCCGCATGACCGGCTCGCAGGCCCCTCCGATTAGTACTACAGTTGCGCAATGCAGCAACCATGACGGGCGTCACGACGCGAACGTCCTCAGCACGTCCGAAGTGCCCGTCATTTCAAACCGCTGGGAATTCGAGAGAGGGGTGGGCGCATGCTCCGCAATGGACTGGAACCGTGGCACCTGCTGGTCGTCGCCATCGTGGTCATCCTGGTGTTCGGCTCGAAGAAGCTGCCGGACATGGCGCGCTCGCTGGGTAAGTCGGCCCGCATCCTGAAGAGCGAGGCGAAGGCAATGAAGAGTGACGCGACGCCTGCGGCGAGCACGTCACCCACGAGCACCGCCGCCCCCGCACAGCCCACGATGCAGCGTGCGACTGCCGGCTCCCGGCCTGCTTCATCGCGTCCGGCGGTGCAGGACGAGTAGCGCCGCCGCGTACAGCACCAGCAGCGCCCCCAACACCGGGTAGTAGACGGCGGGCAGTGGCATCAGGTCCAGCCACGGCCCCATGGGGGAGAGCGGCAGAACCACACCGGTCACCGCGAGCCCCGTCGCCGCCCAGCGGACGGCCCCCGGAGCCCGTCCCCCGGCGGCACGGCGCCCGGTCCGCAGCAGAAGCATGACGAGTGCCTGCGTCAGCAGGTTCTCGGTGAACCATCCGGCGTGAAAGCCGGCTTGGTCCTCCGGTCCGAGAGCGCCCGGCAGACATGCGGCCAGTACGGCGAACGTGGCGAGGTCGGCGAGCGCCCCCAGGACACCGAACCCGGTGAGGGAGCGCAGGAAGACGCTGCGACTCAGCTTCGTGGGGCGTCTCAACTCGGCCGCGTCCGGCCGGTCGTGGGCCAGGGCCAGTTGGGCGGCGTCGAAGCAGAGGTTCTGCACAAGGACCTGGGCCGGAAGCATCGGCAGGAACGGCACCAGCAGTCCCGCCACGAGCATCGCGATCACGTTTCCCATGTTCGAGGACAGCGTGATGCGCAGATACGAGGCGATGTTGGCGCTGGAATGCCGGCCCGCGAGGACAGCGTGCCCAATGGCGGTCAGGTCCTTGCGCGCCAGTACGACGTCGGCGCTCTCGCGGACCGTGTCGGCACCGTCACGCGGGCACACGCCGACATCCGCGGCGCGCAGGGCCGGCAGGTCGTTGACGCCGTCGCCCAGGAAGCCTGTCGTGTGCCCGTGGGTGCGCAGGGCCGTGACCACCCGGGCCTTGTCGGCCGGGGTGCAGCGTGCGAACACCGTGGTGCCGGCGGCCAGCCGGGCCAGCTCCTCACCGCTGAGACCGGCCAGCCGATCTCCCGTGATCACGGACCCGGGGTCGATCCCGAGGTCGCGGCAGGCACGGGCGGCGGTCTCCGGGTGATCGCCGGTGAGGACCTTGATGGTCACTTCCTGCTCGGCCAGGCTGCGCACGGCGTCGTGCGCGGTCTCCGCCAGAGGGTCGTGGAATGCCACGAAGCCGCGAAATTCCAGGCCGCGTTCGTCGGCCGGTGTGTAACCGCGTGTGCGCGCGGTGCGCTGTCCGGTGGCCACTGCCAGCAGCCGCACTCCCTCGGCGGCGAGTGCGTCCGCCCGCCGGAAAAGTCCTTCTCGTTCGTCCTCGCTGATCGCGCAGCGCTCCAGGACCTCCTGGACCGCGCCCTTGACCGCGAGGGTGTGCGCGCCGAGACGGCCGGGGCTCCGTAGGACCGCGGTGGCGAGACGGCGTACCGGGTCGAAGGGCAGGACGTCGACGCCGTCGTACCTCTCCCAGTCCTCGGGTCCGGTGGCCGTGAGCACGGCCTCGTCCAGCGGGTCGGGGTCCGTGAGGTCGGCGGCCTGCAGCGTCCACCAGGCGGCGGCACCTGCCCAGCGGAGAGCGTCCGGATCCGTGCGGTCGCGATCAACGACCGGACGCCCCTGGGTGAGTGTGCCGGTCTTGTCGACGCACAGGACGTCGACGGCCCCGAGGTCGTGCAGGGCCGGCAGGCGGCGCACGATGACGCCGTGCGTGCGGGCGAGAGAGGAGGCGCCCCGGGCCAGACAGATGGTGACGATGACCGGGAGCATCTCCGGGGTCAGACCCACCGCGACCGCGACCGCGAACGGCAGGGTCTCCAGACCCCGGCCGCGCAGGGCCGCGTTCGCCATGAGCACGAGCGGCGGGGTGATGAGCATGAACCGGATCAGCAGCCAGGAAATGCCCTGCACCGAGCGGTCGAAGGAACTCTCCGCCCGCCCGTGGCGGGGTCCGCGCACCGCGGCGAACCGGGTGTCCGCCCCGGTCGCGACCACGACCCCGGTCCCGCTGCCGGCGGCGACGCTGCTCCCCTGGAAGCACAGATGCGCGGTGTCCGAGGCTCCCGGCGCGTCCAGGGGCAGCTTGGCCACGGGCTCCGACTCCCCGGACAGGGCCGCCTGCTGGACCATCAAGCCGCGCGCCCGCAGCAACCGCAGGTCCGCGGGGACGAGGTCGCCCGGCGCGAGGTGCACCACATCGCCGGGCACCAGGTCGTCGACGGGAACCTCACGCATGCGCGGTTCGGCGCCCTCATGACGTCTGCGCTTGACGCTCGCGGTTCCGGAGACGAGGTCCCGGAGCCCGGCCCCGGCCCGGTCGGCACGGAACTCTCCGTGCGCACGCAGGGCACAGCTGACCAGGACCAACGCGAGGATGACGCACGAGGTGCCCCATGCGGCGACGAGCGCGGAGACCAGCCCCAGGCAGAACAGCACGGCGGTGAAGGGATCGCGCAGACTGCGGCAGAACCTCGCCGGCCAGGAGACCCGCCGCGCGGCAGGCGGGACGTTCGGACCCCAGCGCGCCAGCCGGTCCTCGGCGTCGGCGTCGGTCAGCCCGCGGGGGCCCACGTCAAGGGCACGCAGTATTTGCAGGGCGGTCAGGTCACCGAGAACGGGGCGGACGGCAGTCGCCGTCCGGATTGCCGGTCCGGGGACCGCGACGGACTCGCCCGGGCCGGGCATGGTCATCTCGCAACCTCAGGCACCGCTGCCACGCAGTCGGCGGACCGGAGCCCGGTTCTGCTCGGCGCGCTCGGCGAGCCCGCCGACCATCGACCGCACGACGGCCACCACGTCCGGATCGTCGACGAAGTACACCTGCCGACGCCCTTCACGGCGCGAGCGGACCAATCCGGCCAGCTTCAGCTTGGTCAGATGCTGACTGACCGCGGGCAGCGCTCCGCTGACCCGCTCCGCAAGTCCGCTCACATCGCTCTCACCCTGGGCCAGCGCCCACACCATGTGCAGCCGAGTCGGCGAAGCCAGCAGAGCGAACGTCTCGGCCGCCTGTCCCAGCACGTCGGCGGACGGATCCTCGCCCCGTCCCGAACCGCCAGCCCCTGCCACCACAGCCCACTCCCGTCCCGCACCACACTCACGAACGGCGACGCATCACTGCTGCCACCGGTGCAAGCTTATGTGCGCGGCACGGTCCGGACGCCACGCGCTCGACGCACACGTGGTGGGCCTCGGGCCTCTCCCCCTCAGTGCCGCTGGGAGGACTCGACGCCCAGTCCGAAAAGGGCTTCGCTACAGACGAAAAGACGCCAGCAGGTGGAAAATGCCCACCTCAACGCACCCGCCCCCGCGGCTTCAGCGCCACGTCGGGCAGTGCCGGAGCCGGGATCGGCGGCCCGTCGTAGCCGTGCACGGTGCCGAACCGGTGACCGCTCATCCACTCGTCCCGGGCCCGGGCGATCTCGTCCTGGGTCCTGCCCACGAAGTTCCACCACATATCACGCCCTCAGCGTTTCATCCCAGCTCAGAGGCGTGACGCACCATCCGTGGTCAGCAAAGTGTCAGCAAGCGACCCCGGAGACGGAACGATGGCGAGCAAAACCCTGGCCCGCGGTATGGGCACCTTCTTCAAGGACTGCGAGCACAGCGACAGCAGGTGGTCGAAGTGCCCCCACGATTACAAGATCAGGTACCGCAACGCGGCAGGCAAACAGACCGAGGAATCTGGCTTTGCCAACCAGGACCAGGCCATCGAGCGGCTGACGGCCATCTACACCGCGAAGAAGGCAGCTCCGCAGAGTCAGACCAGGGCAGCCCGGATTCAGAAGTACGGGCAGATGCGCTTCGAGGAGTACGCCGCGGATTGGAAGTCGAGCCAACGCGACCTGTCCGCGAGCTCGTTGCGCCACCTCGAGTCCTTGATGAGGCACCACCTGATCCCCGCTCTTGGCAGCCGTCGCATGAGCAGCTTCGACCACAAGGTGGTGGATGGCTTCATCCAAACGATGGAACGGCAGGGGGCCGAGCTGGCAACCCAATCCAATGCCTTCGACAAGTTGAAGGCCATCCTCCTCGATGCCCACCGCCTCGGCCTGTACGACGACAACCCGCTGGAGGGAATCAAGCCACCGCAGTACGATCCGAAGCGCGCGGTAATTCCCTCTCCTGAACAGCTCAAGAAGCTCCGGATTGCCGGCGATGACGATTTCCTCCTGATCACCGACTTGATGAGCGGTTGCGGAATGCGCAACGGAGAAGCTGCAGCGGTCAATATCAACAACATCGTCGCCGACGACATCTACCGAATAACCGAGCAAGTGAACCAAACGACGAAGCTGTATGACCGCCTCAAGCACCGAAAATTGGGCGAGTACCGCGACACACCGCTCCCCGCCCATACGAGGCAGACGATCCTCTGGTACGCCGATAAGCACGGGACGAGCCCCGAGGGGTACTTGATGCGTCATCCTCGGGATTCCAGCCAGACGTACCCGGCCTACAGCCTCTCCAATCAATGGAAGCGAATCAAAGCCTCCGACAACGTGGACATCCCAGAGGGGCTAGTGATCTATAGCTTCCGGCACTACTTCGCCTCGAACTGCTTGAGTCACGGAATTCCGATCACCGACGTAGCAGAATGGATGGGCCACAAGAGCCTGGATATCACGTTCAAGATCTATCGTCACCTAATGCCGGGTTCAATCGGAAGGGCCGCGAAGATGCTCAATATGGGATTGGCTGCATAGAACGCAGGTGGGGCCCCTGTCGATACATGCACAGGGGCCCCACGGGGCCGCTTCCTTAGAGTGACGACGTTCAGAGCTGCCGCATCCGAACCCAAGCCTGAACTTCCGAAGACTTGAATTGAATCTTGGCATTACTTCCATTGCCGAACTTGTAAGCCTTCAGCCCCACAGCTGCCGCCTCCCTGTACACCCAAGGCACGGACATGTTGAGGTATTCAGCTACCTGCCTTACATCCATGAACTGCACAGCCATCACTGTCCGCCCTTCCAGTGGAACGTCTAGGTCTCCGAGACGTTCATATACTCCACGGGGCCTGCGCTTTGGATTGGCCGGGAAATTCCGCTAAGGTGTCATCTCGTATGTTCGGACGGGCGGACGCCAGATTCATTCACCTACACAACGACGCTCGCGGCTCGGATGCGTCGGTCGAGGTTCGGCGTGCCCACCGTTGCGTTCCTCGGTCGCCTTTGGGGCCAACGCCGCCGGGACCACGGTTCTGCCATATCCGTTGCGATCCTCGGTCACTCCAGAGGGCGACCGCCAACCCCGTTGTTGCAGGTGTCGTACGAGGTGCTGGAGGAGTTGCGATCCTCGGCCGCCCCGGAGGGCGACCGCCACCGGGATGGTGCGATGCTCGCGGCGGGACGCTCGGTGTTGCGATCCTTGGCCGCCCCGGAGGGCGACCGCCACCGCCTGGGTGCTGGCACGGCACGCGATGGTGCCGCTGTTGCGATCCTCGGCTGCCCCGGAGGGCGACCGCCACAGCGACTTCCGGTACTTCCCGGCAGCGGGGGACTGGTTGCGATCCTCGGCCGCCCCGGAGGGCGACCGCCACCGCCGGTCCAGGCGGCTCGCTCGCCGAGGTCCAGGAGTTGCGATCCTCGGCCGCCCCGGAGGGCGACCGCCACGAGGGCGCCGTGGTGGAGCTCCCCGTCTACAACAAGTTGCGATTCTCGGCCGCCCCGGAGGGCGACCGCCACCTCATGTTTCGTGAGCTGGGGACATACGCACCCGCGGTTGCGATCCTCGGCCGCCCCGGAGGGCGACCGCCACCACCACCCCGGTACGCCACCAGCTGGCTGCCTGACTGTTGCGATCCTCGGCCGCCCCGGAGGGCGACCGCCACTGCCGTCCAGGCCCGACCCGGCCCGGATCACATGCCGTTGCGATCCTCGGCCGCCCCGGAGGGCGACCGCCACCTGATGCCGGCTGTCGTAGAGGCGCTGCGGTGTCGCGTTGCGATCCTCGGCCGCCCCGGAGGGCGACCGCCACCCTCGGCCGCCTCCTGCGCCGTCTCGGCCGAGTGCTGGTTGCGATCCTCGGCCGCCCCGGAGGGCGACCGCCACCTCGGACTCGGCACGCTGGGGGTCGCGTGCGGGCATGTTGCGATCCTCGGCCGCCCCGGAGGGCGACCGCCACGTCGATCTCCGCGCCCGGGTCGGCCGGGATGCGCACGTTGCGATCCTCGGCCGCCCCGGAGGGCGACCGCCACCGGCGACGCCTGCGGTGACGCAGAGGACCATTCCGGCGTTGCGATCCTCGGCCGCCCCGGAGGGCGACCGCCACTGCGCGACGAAGGGCCCGACACCGTCCGGATCGGGAAGTTGCGATCCTCGGCCGCCCCGGAGGGCGACCGCCACCGGGCCCCACGCCCCGTGGCCCGCCCTGTTGTGCTGTTGCGATCCTCGGCCGCCCCGGAGGGCGACCGCCACGCCATTTGATCAGCGATAACAGCGTACTGGCGCCTGGAACCAGCATCACGAGCGGCCGACCAAAGCACCAAAAGGGACACTTTGCTTCGGTGCGATCTGCGTGTCGTGTGTGTGCTTGAGGTTCCGAAGCAGTCAGAGCACCAAGTCTTCACGGTGTGCTTCGACCTGGGCCGTGCCCAGGGTGTACACGTCGGCGAGGCCGGCGGCGGGGAGTCGGTAAAGACGCACACTGTCAGTGTCTGCGTCGATGATGTCGTTCACCGCCGCGGTAAGTCTGAGCAGGTCGGTTTCGCTGGCGATGATCTCGAAGACAGATTTCTGGACACGAAGCCCGTGGCCCTCGCAGAGTTTCGCGACACGGCGGAGCCTGCGGCGTCCTTCAGGGGTGGTGGTGTCGACATCATAGGTCAGGAGCAGGTCCATCATGGTGCCGTCCAGGGGAGGTACTGGGGTAGGTCGCCGCGGAGGTGCCGGGCGAGGATACGGGCTTGAACCACGGGGAGGAGTCCGGCCGGGACGTCTCGGCCGGCGATGGTGTGTTCCCAGGGTTGGGCTTTCCATTCCTGCCAGGCGCCGAGGACTGTGGTGCGGCCGTCGTCGGTGAGTCGTACCGCTCCTCCGCTCAGAACCTCGAAGTGCTCGCTGCGGATCTGGCGGCGGTTGAGCAGAGTGAGGAGGAACCGGTCCGCCAGGACCGGGCGGAACTCCTCCATGAGGTCCAGGGCGAGTGCGGGCTTTCCGGGGCGCAGGCCGTGCAGGTAGCCGATGTGTGGGTCGAGGCCGACTTGTTCGGCGGCCCCGTGAACGAGGCTCCTGAGTAGTCCGTATGTGAAGGAGAGCAGCGCGTTGACGGGGTCTGTGGGGGGTCGACGGTTGCGGTGAGTAAAGGACGGGATGCTGTCTGAGGGGCGGAAGGCGCAGGCAAGGGCAGTGAAGTAGGCCCGTGCGGCGTTGCCTTCGATGCCCATGGTGATGTCGAGTGATCCGGCCTCGCGGGTTGCGATGAGGGCTGCGGCGAGCTCGTCTGCTTGTGTTCTGATCCTCTGCCGAGCGGATGGTTCGGCGTCTCGGGCAGCGCGCAGGAGAATCCAGCGACTATTACGGATCTTCCCGGCGACCATATTTTTCGCGATGTCGAGACGGGCGACGGGATCGTCGTGGAGTTGGTGCTGGGCGTGGCGTAAAAGCACGTTGCCCTGCACGGCTCCGTCGAGGCGGGCGAGGTAGCGGCCGCCTCGGGTCATCCAGGTGACGGGACGCCGGTCCTGAGCGCAGCGTGTGATGAGTTCCGTGGAGAGGTTGACGTGTCCGTACAGGACGATGGAGTCGATGCGGCGCAGGGGAAGGATCTTTCGGCCGGGGGTTTCGGGGAGGTGTACTCGGAGGCTGTCCTGTTCGAGACGGAGGTCAGCTCCTTGCGTTTGCACGTAAAGGGTGTTGAGGAGTTCGGTGGTCACGCGTTGTCCTGGTCGTCGGCGCAGTAGAGGCGGGCGAGGGCGTCCTGGTAGCGGCCGGTTCCGGTGAGCAGCTTGGGCATGCAGTCGGTGGCCAGTGAGCAGCGTTTGCAGCGGCTGTCTGCGGGTGGGTGTGGTAGTTGGCCGCGGTCGAGCAGGTTGCGGACTTGCTGGGCGGTGTGCAGGACGCGGGAGCGCAGGGTCTCGTCGATGGTGATGGTGTGGCGACGGCGGTCGGTGCCTGAGTAGATGACGGCCTGAGGGACGAGGCGGCTGAACATCTCTTCGAGGCACATGGCCTGTGCTGCGGCTTGGAGATCCGCTGGCCCTTCTGGCACGTAGCGGCCGGATTTGTGTTCGATGGGTAGGATGCGGCCGTCCGCGTGGAGTTCGACGGTGTCGCATACGCCGGTGAGCCCGTGTTGGTCATTCCAAACGGGGAGTGCGTGCAGGGTGCGTATGGTGCCCCGCCCGTGGTTTCCGGGTGTATCGACGCGCTGGTGGAGGAGGGTGCCGCGGACGGTTGCGGCGTCGTCTGTCCACGTTTGTTCGAGGAGGATGAGTCCTGCCTGGCGAGGGCAGTAGGCGTAGTGCTCCAGGGAGGAGAGGGAAACCTGGGTCAGGTCACCCTCTCCAGCCGTGGGCGGGTGCGTCGTGGTCACCCCACGAGCCTTGTGATGGTGACGCCGTTGGGCAGGTCGGCGTCGCGTACGTCGATGTGCCCGTAGTCGGTGAAGGTGCGGGCGGTGGCCTCGCCCAGGGGCTTCACCGTGATGCGGTCGATGAGCTCGTGGGAAGGGGCGCTGCCGAAGGCGTCGGCGTGGGTGAAGACGTAGAGGCCTCGCAGGGCAAGGCCGGCGCGGGCTGCAGCGCGGTCGTGCTCGAGCATGTTGGTGAAGGCGCGCCAGAGGACGGTGAGGTCGTCCGAGGTTACTCCGGTGCGCGCGGCGAGGGGGGCGCTGAAGTGGCCGGCGCCTTTATAGAGGCCGTAGGGGACGATGTGCTTGGAGCCCATTTCGGTCTCTTTGCCCTTGCTTTTGCCCTGCTCCGGGTTGTTCCAGGCGTCGACGTCTTCCTGCCGGGTCGGCGTTACGCGGGTGATGCCGATATCGAAGGGGGTGACGGGGTCGATGGAGCGGGCGAACCCGATCTGGACCGGTCCTTGGACCCGGCCGGCCTTGCGGTCAGCCTTGCCGGTTGACATGACGGCGCCGAACATTCGGACGTCGAAGAAGTTCTGGCACATCCACTGTTGTGCGGTTGCCTGGTTGGTGGCGTTGCCGCCCTTCTCTCCGCTGGCGTAGGCACGTTCGTGCTGGGCGTTGAGTGCGACTCCGGCCTCGACGTAAATGTCGTAGCCGGGCTTGTTGTCGATCTCGGTGATCAGCGAGACCGTGTTGCGGATCTTTCGCTTGATCGCGACGTCGGTGATCAGGCCCTGGCCGGTCACGGGGTCGGTGCGGGGCAGGCCGCCGTTGTCCGGGTCGCCGTTCGGGTTGGAGTCGGTGGCTTCAATCAGGAAGACGAAGTCGTGCTTGCGGGCGGGGTCCAGGTGCGGTGCGGTCATGTTCTCGCTACTCCTTGAGGTAAGGGGTTCAGTGACGTGTTGTGGGCCGGTGGCGGGCGGGGGCCTACGCCTGCGAGTTGTCCTCGCTGTTTTCCTTCGCCCGCCGGATGCGGTCCCACTTGGCGGCTCGTTCGTGCTCGTATCCCATGACGAAACGGCCCTGCTGGAGCGGACTGAGATGGCGGGGCATGTCCTCGCTGAACAGGGCGAAGAGTTCGCTGATCCTTCGTTCCAGCGCGGCAGCAGCTCCCTTTTTGTCCCGGCGCAGGCGCTTGAGGTGGGCGTTGGCGTCGACTCGGAGGTTGGTGAGCGTGGCCCCCGGGGCGGTGGCCGCGGTGCGGAAGTACCTGTCGCGCAGGGTGGTGTTGAGGTCGGGCAAGGCGGTGGTCTGGATGTCCTCGAGGACGGCGAAGAGACGTCCGCACAAGTAGGAGGCATCGCGGCAGTCGGCGTCCAGGGTGGTCATAACGTGGTCCTTGGGGTCGCTGGAGCGGTTGAGGATGAGTCGCAGCAGCGCGATCCGGGCGGTGTCGAGATGTTGGTCGGCATGGATGCGCTGCAGGAGCAGCGGCAGTGTCCGGGCGGGTGGGGGTGTGCGGCGCAGGGCGCTGTGAACGAGTTCGGCTTCCAGTCCGTGGGGTTCACTGCCCTTCGCGTAGCGGCCGTCCTGGGCACGTCCGCAGCAAAGGGCTAGGAGCCAGATGGGGACGTAGCGGGTGGTGCCGTTCCATCCGTCGTAGACGCCGTGGTCCTTGTACCAGGCGGCGACGGTGTGCTTGAGGTCGGTGAGAGGGATGTCGATCCAGTCTCGGACCACTAGGCGGGCGTTGTTGAGGCCGAGGGTCAGTGCGTGGAACTCGTCGTCGTCGACCCGTTGTGTGGTGTGAGGGGTGGGGCGGTTGTCGAGGGAGTCGATGAGGTGGGCGATGTCGGCCGGGTCAGGAGCGTTGCCGAAAAGGAGGGCCATTGCGGAGTCGTCGCTGGCTTGGCGGGTCCACCACACCATGACGCCGTCGTCACGGAAGGGCCGCTTGTGCTCCTCCGAGGCGAGAAGGTGATTGAGGACGGCCATGGCTCGGCCGCCGCAGCGGTGGCAGATGGGCGTGTTCACCAGCTGGGTTTTGCCGTTGCGGCCCTGGGCGGCTTTGTTGATGCTGACGAGCTGGCCCTCGTTGCTGCCGCCGCTGGTGGGGACTGCGCCCTTCTTCACCGGCTCCGGAATGGTGGCCAGCAAGGGGGCGACGGTGCCGCAGACCAGGCATAGGCCGGGCTTGTCGTCGTCGCCGCCCTTGCGTTCCCGTACGACGGACGCCCACGTGGTCTTGACGCTGGGTTCCTCATGCAACCAGCGTGTTTCGACCATCACCGCGACAGTGTCCTTGGCCTGGACGTCATTGGGGATGTTCAGGCCGGCGGGTCCTCCGCCTGCAAAGTACGAGCGCAGAGCTGTGGCGCGGGGGTCGTCCTTCCTCTCTCCGGCCCAGCGAAGGGCCAGGTCGCGGTAGGTGGCGTGGCGGCGGGCCGCTTCGTCACGCGCCTTGTCCGTGGGCCGGTTCTTCCTGTCCTTGGGCACGCCCAGGACGAACTCGGCGGTGTCGACGAGCATGTAAGGGGGCACTTTGGTACCCGACCGCTGTACGTAGGGCACCGGCATTGTGCGGGCCTGGTCGCGATTTTTCGCTGAGACTCGCAGGTCCCTGAGCGTGGCGGTGCCCTCGTTGTTGAGGTCGAGGACCCAGTGGATCTGTTTGGTGCGGTAGTACTCGGCCGGCAGGACGTCGCCGAGCCGGTCGGCGTACTCGGTGAGCCGTTGCAGGAGCACGGTCAGCTCTCCTTCGCGTCCGCGCGCCACGGCCCGTGGAGCATGTCGACGGACTCTTCGCCCAAGGGCTGCAGGGGCACGTTCAGGACGCCGTCGAGGAGGCTGGCTCTAAACCACCGGTAGCGTTCGCCGGCATTGGTGTACGCGATGGAATGGAGCATCACGCCGAGCTCTTCGGTGTGGTCGAGCCGTAGGTGATCGTGGTCGGGGTTGGAGGGGCCGAAGAAGGCGGTGAACTCCCGGCACCCGAAGAACGGCTGGGAGAAGGAGGCACCCCGCTCCACTCGTCGGCGCAGCTGCTCGCGGTACTTCTCCTCGGAGGCCGGTGGGTGGTCCCCGGACCCCTTGAGTGCGTGGGCCGCGACCACGATCTGGGCGTGGATGCGGTAGCGGACGTCACGCAGGCACATGGTGTTGCGCTGGTCCCGGTCCTCTTCAACGTCGTAGCGGCGGCCCCTTCCTTCGCGGAGACTGCGGTAGTCCGGACCCGTGATCACGGAGCTGACCTCGTTTCGTCGGAGCCGTGTCCAACGGATCGGTGCCAGAACCTCGATGCGGCGGATCACATACTGGAATTCCGGCTTCCAGAAGATGGCCTGGAGCAGCCCGTTCGCCGCAGACGGTGTCATCACCTGATAGCTGACTCGTTCCGCTTTCAGCTCGGGGCGGGTGAAGCAGGCGAGATCGCCCCAGGTCTCAACGACGAGGTCGGGAAAGGTCCAGCCGTCGTTCCGGCGGGCTTGTCGGCGTGGGCTGGTGGTCATACTGCTCAAGGGGTAGCTCCTTCAGTACGCTGTCGGCTCCGGGCCGAGGACAACGAGGGCCGGCACCGTTCGGGAATCAGGTATCGGCGACAGCAAAGCCGCCGTCCATCGGTGAGCCAGTCCCGTTGGTGCCGTAGGGATGGAGTGCAGGGCGGGCAGTGGTGTCAGATGAGGAAGGCGGAGCTGTCTTCACGGTCCTCGGGGTCGAGGCCTCGGATGTCGTCGTAGTGGCCGCGCCATACGACGAGATCTCCCGCAACGGGCTCCGCCAGGCCCGTACGCAGCGCCTCGGAGACCTCGTGGCGTGGCAAGGTCGCGGTATGCGGCTGCAGGCGGCGTAGACACTCGGGACCGCTGGGGTAGGGAGCGCGCATCCGGTGGATGTCCGCCCAGATCGCGTCCTGCTCCTCAGTCGTCTTCTGGGGTCTGACCACCACGACGGACTGGCCGTAGGCGTCGTCGATCATGCGAAACTCTCGGGCGACCTGGGGAAAGTCCCAGGCCCTGCGCAGTTCCTCGATGCGCTCCCCCATCGGGTGGTCTTCGCCCTGGAGCGCGTAACGCTTGGCGTAGTAGAGGGCCAACGCTTCCAGGTCGTCGGGATCGGCCAGCGGATACGGGCCGAAGTACTCGGCCGTGGCTTCGAGCGCGGCAAGGTAGGACAGGTCCTTGGGCGTGCCGCCCTCTGCGGGCCGGAACACGACCACAGTGCCGGGTTCGCCCATCCGGTCGTCACGGTTGCACCGCCCTGCAGCCTGCTGTAGCGACTCGGCTGGCGCCCAGGCGCGATACACCCAGGGGAAGTCGACATCGACGCCGGCCTCGATCAAGGAGGTCGACACGACCCACAGGGGAAGGCCCTTCTGCAAGCGGGTGCGGATCTGTCCGATCACCTCCTGGCGGTGCTCCGCGGTCATGCGTGTCGACAGGTGCAGAACGGAGTCAGGGGCAGAGGCATGCTCGGTGAGGAGGCGGTGCAAGTGCGCCGAGTCACGGGTGGTGTTGACCACTGCAAGAACTTGCTGGCCGGCTCGCTCCTCGATGTCCTCCGCCACGGTCTGCCAGGTGACGTCATCACCAAGCTGCCACTCGTACTTCACACGCCTGAGCTGGTCGAACAGGCCGGGGACGTCCTCCACCATGCCGTTGCGCGGCACCCCGTCCAGCTTCGACAGTGACCAGAAGTCCGGCTGCGTCGCCGAGGCCAGGACGACCGTTGCCCCGTACCGCTCGACCAGACCTCTCAACACACTGAGGATCGGATTCAGCAACCGATCGGGCAGCGCCTGTACCTCGTCCAACACGATGACCGATCCCGCCACCCGGTGCAGCTTGCGCATGGACGAGGGCTTCGCGGAGAACAACGACTGGAAGAGCTGAACCATCGTCGTTACGACGATCGGTGCGTCCCAGTTCTCGGCAGCCAGACGCGCCCACGTACCTCCACCGCTGTCTTCATCCAGTCCGACGGAACTGTGGTGCTCCAAAACCACCGGCTCGCTGTCTGCGTCCTCCTCCATCGGATCGAGGAGCGACCGGTACACCGCAGCGTTCTGCTGCGTGATGCTGATGAAGGGGACGGCGAAGATGACACGCCGCATTCCGTGTCTGGCAGCATGGCGGAGAGCGAAGCCCCCCGCGGCGATCGTCTTTGCGCCTCCGGTCGGCGCGTGCAGGACGTACAGCCCGGGCTCGCGCGCGGCAGCCGCTACCGCCTCTGCGAACACCCGGCCACGGATCGCGTCCACGGGGGACGTTGGCCGGTTCGCCAGGAAGGCGGCGCGCCGCTCCTCAAACCTCTCAGCCAGGAGCACCATGTCCCTCACCGGGGCAAGCCGCGGCGCCGATCGACCGGCAAAGTGCGCGCTGGTATCAAGAAAGTCGGCGTCCACCAGGCAGCTGAAGACCATGCGCACCAGCAGGTCCAACTCAATCTGGGCAGCTGCCCCCCCGCAGAAGTGATACCCACGGCGGCAACGTCACCCGTCCCGCGCGGATGATCTCCGGAACCAGCTTGGCGACCCGCCGTGTCGCCTCACGCGCGGCCTCGGCGTCCGGCTCACCGCCTTGGAGCGCAGTCAGCACGTCCTTGATCTTTTGCTGGTCCGGAAGACCACCATGATGCCCTTGCACCGCTGAGGCGAACGGGAGGCCCGCGTACTCGGCGGCCAGGCGGGTGCCGGCCTCCTTGTGCGGGATCCCGACCGGCTTACCTTGCGGCTCGGCCCGTTGCAGCAGACCGTCCTGCCAGGCGCAACATCCCTTACCGACGTCGTGCACAAGAGCCAGGTACTCCGCGAGGTCGCCAGCCCCGAAGACCTCACCGAACCTACGCGCCAGAGCCGCCGATCCACGAAGGTGATCCGTCAGTTCGTGCCGCACACCCGAGACTGGACTGCGACTATGCGCATATAACCGCATTGAAGATGCTGAAGACATAGAAACCCCCTTGCCAGCACGAACCTCCCCGATTCGCCTGGTAGGCAGAAGCTACACGAGCCCACTGACAGTCAGAGGTAAAACTGGGCTTACGGGAAAATGGACCCGCCGCTACTGCATCCTCGAACTCACCCACTGCTCTGGGAGCCACCTGGAAGCCGTTGGCGGTTCGGAACCCCAAGCACACAAGTGACACGCGGGTCGCACCCAAGGAGAATGTCCGAGACTCCGGACCTGCAGAGGAGTTCGTGGAAGGGACCCAGGCGGATTCGGGGTAAGAGCCCTGGTCAGCCAGGTGGCGGTCGCCCTCCGGGACGGCCGAGGATCGCAACACCGCGAAGGTGATGCACGGTGTCAACGGCGGCCGTGGCCGTCGCCCTCCGGGGCGGCCGAGGATCGCAACGACCTGACCGGCCAGGCGCGCGCGAGCGTGCCCCTGGTGGCGGTCGCCCTCCGGGGCGGCCGAGGATCGCAACGCCCGCCGCTGCCCCCACATCGACCCCGACCACGGCGTGGCGGTCGCCCTCCGGGGCGGCCGAGGATCACAACAGCTTGTACAAGCGGAATGGCCACCGCTGAGGCGCGGGTGGCGGTCGCACTCCAGGGCGGCCCAAGGATCTCAACACCTTTGCGCGGCGCGCGGGTACTTGGCATCGTGATCTGTGAGCATCGCCCGGTGCAGTCATGCAGGCGAAACAGCAACCCGCTCGCCTTCTGGAATATCCCTCCGCACCTCGCGCTTCCTCTTCGCGTATCGACTGCGAAGGGGACCGAGGATGGCCGAGATGATGTTGTTCCGGAGGGACGCAGACGGGCATGACGTCGAGCTGTCGGCTTCGACGGTGGCGTTGGAGGTGGTGCTGCAGCGGCGGGTCGAGGCCGGGCTGGAGCGGATGCTGGGCATCCGGTTTCTGGCATCGGAGTACCCGACTGGTCCGTGGCACCGGGGGCGGATCGATACATTGGGGCTGGACGAGAACAATTCTCCCGTGGTGATCGAGTTCAAGCGGGGCTCGGACAGCGGGGTGCTGTCGCAGGCCGTCTCCTACCTGACCTGGCTGGAGTCGGCGCACCATGAGTTCGAGGCGCTCGTGCGCAGCGTGCTGGGTGCGGAGGCTGCTGAGTCCGTCGACTGGCGTCGTCCCCGGATGGTCTGCATTGCCGCCGGCTTTTCACACCATGACCGGGTGGCGGTGCAGCGGTTGCCGGAGCGGATAGATCTGGTGCGGTACCGGGTTTTCGAAGGGGACTTGTTGGGCCTGTTGCTCGTCGACTCCTCACCCGGTTTGTCGACCACTGCTTCGCCGCGGCGAAGCCGCGTGACCGCAGTTGGTTCCGTGGCTGCAGAGCCGGAGACCGCTCCGGCGGCGGGCTCCGGCCTGGTGCCCGGGTGTCTGCAGGACCTGTACGCGGAGCTGGATGAGGCGCTCACGGCGTGGGGTGAGGTGGAGGTGGCGCAGCTGCGGCATTACATCGCGTACCGGCGGTTGGTGAACGTGGCGTCGGTGATCTTCCGTCCGAAGCACGAGGTGATCCTGGTCTATCTCAGACTCGATCCGGACTCGGTCGAGCTGGAGGAGGGCTTTACTCGGGACATGCGCGGTATCGGGCACCTTGGGACCGGGGACCTGGAGGTGCGCGTCGGCTCGGCCGCTGGCCTGGAGAAGGCGGCGCCGCTCATCCGGCGGGCGTTCGAGGCGGCCTGAACAACGGCAAGGGCGGCTGGGGCATCGTTATTCGATGCGCCAACCGCCCTTCGGCGTCTGAGGGCCAGCGGCCCTGGGCTCTGCGCTCTCATGCTCATGCTTCCGGTCCGGCCAGCTCGACATCGTCCTGCGTCAGTTCAGCGCGCAGCCGCTCCTCGGCGACATCGGCGTAGTGCGCGGACAGCTCGACGCCCACGAAGCGGCGTCCCTCTCGCAGGGCCGCGACCCCTGTGGAGCCGCTGCCGGTGAACGGGTCGAGGACGGTGCCGCCCTCGGGGCAGACCTGGACGAGCTGCTGCATGACCTCGACCGGCTTCTGGGTGATGTGAACCCGGCCCTTGCGGGGCTGGGAGGCGATGTAGTGGCCCGGCAGGTAGAGGTCGCGGGTGTTGTCGAGGGAGCCCTTGACGCCCCAGATGATGAACTCCGAGTCCTGCTTCGGTCCGCCCTTGCGGGGCCGGCTGGCGGGCTTGATCCACGGGATGGTGCCGCTCCAGGTCCACCCCGCCATCTGCAGGGCGTCGGAGGTGGTCGGCTCCTGTCGCCAGTCGGTGAAGACCATCGCGACCGCGTGCTCGGTCGAGGCCCGGTACGCCTCGGTGAGCAGCTCGGTGAGCCAGGAGCGGTAGGAGCGCTGGTCACGGTTCTCGCCGGGGAAGTTGGCGAGGTCGTGGGCGCTGTTGCTGGTGACGTACTTGGCACGGGCGGTGCGTCCGGTGCGGTCGGCGCTGGTCCGGCCACCCGAGTTGTACGGGGGGTCGGTGACGACGGCGTTGACGCTCTCGTCCGGGAGGGTCTTGAGCACGGTGAGGGCGTCGCCTCGGTGCAGCGTGTAGCTCATGCGCAGGGGCCTCTTTCGATGGCACGGCGGAAGGGAAGCCTGCTCCGGCCGGACGGCGCTGGGCCGGGCGGTCCGGTGAGCAGGGTGCGCAGGACGTTAGCTGCGAACTCCGGCCGCGCCCAACGACGTACGAGTCCGGCTGAGCACCGTTTGGTGCGGCCGGATTCGCGACCTACTGTCTCGCCTCGTCAGCACCGGTGAGGTCTCGCTTCACCTGCGTTGACCTGTGCCTTTTCGTGTTGCCTCGTCCAATGAGGCATGCCGGGGGCCCGTTGACGACCAGCTTGCGGACGACCGAAGGAGACCGGGGTGTACTTCCTGAGATTACGAGCGCGGCCGGCTGCCGCGCGCTTCGAGACCGCCGCCCGGGTGCTACCAACTCCCGCGCGCCGGGTCCGCCCTGAGCGGCGGATTCACATCGGCGCGGTGCCGATGGCTTTGCACGGGAATCGGCACCGCGCCTCCTACGAACCTCCACAAGGAGCCTCCGCAATGACGGGCATCCTGCCCCCTCCGTACCCGACTCGATCTCAGCCGCTCGGCCGGCCGCGTCACAGCGGCGAACCACAGCTCCGATGAAGACGACGGCCAAGGCGCTCGTCGGCCTGGCCGCGACCGGCCCGCTGCTCCTGGCCGTGCCGGTCCTCGCCATGGGTGCGGGACTGACATCGCCCCCCTCCTCATGCGCCACCACCGATGCGCAGGGTATGGATACCGCCGCTGTCGCCTCCCAGGTGAAGTCGATCCTGGACGGCGGGAACGACAAGAAGAAGGTCTCCGTTCCGGGACTGCCCGCTCCGGCCGAGCAGGTGCCCAACGCCAAGACGATCCAGGCGACGGGCGTCGCGCTGCACATCTCGGCACGGGGGCAGGTCGTTGCCCTGGCAACGGCTCTGCAGGAGAGCGGCCTGCGGAACCTTGAGTACGGCGACCGTGATTCGTTGGGTCTCTTCCAGCAGCGCCCATCCCAGGGCTGGGGCACCGCCGAGCAGATCCTTGACCCGGTGCATGCCTCGACGAAGTTCTACGAGGGGCTCAAGAAGGTCTCGGGCTGGGAGTCGCTGTCCGTGGCTCAGGCCGCCCAGGCGGTGCAGCACTCGGGTTTCCCGGACGCGTACGCGAAGTGGGAACCGCTGGCGACGGCCCTGCAGGAGGCGATCGAGCCCTTGCCGGCCGCGTCCGGTGACGGATCGCGGGACTTCGGCTCGTACGCCACCGTCTCCACGACGGACGGCTGCCCGGTTGCCGGGGACGAGGACGGGGTCAGGTACGACTTCGGTGGCCTCCCACCCGGACGAGTCCCCGACGGCTACTCGGTCCCGGCCGATGCTCCGACCAAGGTGCGGAAGGCGATCCGCTGGGCGCTCGCCCAGCTCGGCACCCCGTACCAGTGGGGCGGCAGTTGCACCGCCGCCCACGGCCTGGAGCTGATGGGCCGGTGTGACTGCTCCTCCCTGATGCAGCAGGCGTACAAGGCCGGCGGCGTCACGCTGGCGCGGACGACGTACGGGCAGGTCAAGGCCGGCAAGCCGGTCTCGGTCGGTTCTCTGCGGCCCGGTGACCTGGTCTTCACCGAGGGGACGGCGAAGGCTCCCGAGCATGTCGGCATGGCCATCGGCCATAGCTTGATCATCCATGCCCCGCATACCGGCGACGTGGTCCGCATCGTCACGCTCGCGTCGTGGAAGTCGCAGATCCTCGCGGCCCGCCGCCTCGTCTGACCACCCCCTTCCCCTTCTTGCATCCCGCGCCGTTCCGCCCTCACGGGCTTCGGCATGCTCTTTCTCGAACTGGAGTTCTTCATGTTTCTCTCCGACACGGTCGTCCAGCTCGCCTACGACCCCGGGATCACGCCCTCCGAGGGCGGGCTTCCGGGGCTGTCCGTCCTCAAGCAGGTGATGGGCTCGCTCAACCTCTTCGGTCTCGTGGCCGTGGTCGGCGCGCTCGCCGTCAGCGCGGGCGTGTGGGCCTGGGGGCATCACTCGGGCGGCCACCAGGCCGAGGCCAACGGGAAGAAGGGCGTCATGGTGAGCGCGGGCGCGGCTCTCCTGCTCGGAGCGGCGAACGGGCTGATCACGTTCTTCAGCACGCTCGGATCGCAGGTCCACTGATGCCCGCCGCCTCCTCCAACCCCAGCGGCACCTCCAGCGTGCGCCGCCGAACCCTGCTCGGCACCGTAATCCTGCTCGCGCTCGTCGCCCTCGCCGGCCTGACCGCCTATCTCACCCGCGACAGCCGCGCCCCCGCCCCACACGCGGCACCCCACACCAGCCGGGGCACCGATACCCCGTCCCCTGCTGCCAATTCACCTTTGGGCTCGCCACCGCCGGCCAGGGGAGGGCACGGTCTCCCGACGCCGCCGGCGACGCATGATCCGGTCGCGTTCGGGAAGGCCGCCGCCGCAGCACTGTGGTCGTACGACACCCGCGCCTACTCCCAGCCGGAGCTGGTGACGGCGCTGCGCGGATGGCTGACCAGCGAGACCAAGTACGCGGATCCCGACTCGCTCGACGCGGTTGTGCCCTCGCCCGCGCTGTGGAAGGAGATGGCCGCCAACGGCCAGTTCGCCACCGCCAAGGTCAACGAGGGCCACTTCCCGAACGCCTTCGTTCAGGCGCTGCAGGCCGATCCGGGGGCGATCACGCAGGCGTACGTCTACGCCGTGACGGTCTCCGGCAAGCAGTCGATCGCGTGGAAGGGCTCCCGGGCCGGGGGTGCCGAGAGCCGTGTCACCACGCTGGCGGTGCAGTGCCCGCCGTCCCAGTCCTGCGCGCTGGTCGGCGTGATGCCGTCCGTCGCCCCCTGACCCCCGATCTTAGAAAGGAGGCACCTCCATGGGAGTCTGCGACATCCCCGTGATGGACAAAATCTGCGGCACGGTCGAGTTCGCCACCAACCCCGGCGGCGCCGTGACCGACGGCCTCGGCGCGTGGATCGCGAAGTCGATGGGTGAACTAGCTGCCAGCGCAGCCGATCTCGCCGCGCGCGCCGTCAACACCACCACCGCAATCGATCTGAACGCCGGCTGGTTCAGGGAGAACTACGAACTCCTGCTGCCGATCGGCCTCGCTCTGACCGTGGGCACCTTCTGCCTCCAGCTGATGTCCGCGGCCTGGCGACGCGACGAACGCGCCCTGGCCCAGGCCGCCATCGGCACCATGACCGGCGTGCTGTTCAGCTTCTGCGCCATCGCCTTCACCTCCGTCGCCATCACCGTCGTCGACGCCCTGTCCGACGGCCTGTTCCAAGCCGCCAACAGCTCCGTGGACGACGCCGTACGCCGCGTGATCAAGATCAGTGAGCTCGGGGCGAGTACGGCCTGGGATGGGGTGTTCCGTCCCTGGTCGCGCTGGGGTGCGCGATCGGCGCGTTCATGTACTGGGGCGTGATGGTCGCCCGGAAGATCGGGATCCTGGTCCTGGTCACGCTCGCGGTGTTCGCCGGGGCCGGCGGCGGCTGGGAGGTCGCCAAGCGGTGGCGGCGCGGCTGGATCGAGGCGACCGCCACCCTGATCGTGTCGAAGCTGCTGATGACGGTCGTCTTCCTGATCGGCGTCTCGGCGATCGGGAAGTCGGACGCGCACGATGGCATGACCGCGCTCTCGGACGCGATGGCCGGCATCGTCGTGATGGTCCTGGTGCTGCTGTGCCCGTACGCCACGTACAAGTTCGTGCACTGGGCGAGCGACGGCGGGGGCCACGACGATCTGCACCGCACCGGTGTGGCCGGTATGGCGGTCGCCGCCGGAGCGGTGAAGACCGCGGGCAGCCTCGCGATGCGGGCCGGCACCGGCTCGGCCGCGCCACAGGGGCCCGGCCAGGTGCCCGGCGCGGACAGCGACGGTGTCGTCTCCACCATCAACCCCGTCGGCGGCAACCTCAGCAAGGAAGGCATCGACGCCGGTCCGCCCAAGGCGCAGACCACCTTCCGCTACGGCGAGGACCCCAACGCCCCCGGTGACAAGGGCCGGGCCCTGATCCAGCGCCCCGGGATCCCGCCGCTGATCACCCGCCCCGATGGGGGCGGACAGGAAGGCGGCCCGGATGAATCTCCCGGCGGCCAGTTCACCGCACCCTCGGTTCCGGGCAGCACGTCCAGTGCCGGCAGCAGGGCGCCCGACTCCACCGGGCCGTCAGCTTCGACCGATCCTTCGGCAGCCGGTTCCCCAGAGCCGTCGAATTGGATGGGCTCCGGCCGGCCGCCCTCGGGCTCCTGACCGATCACTGCTCGGGGCGGGCCGCACCCGCGGCCCCCCCCCCCCCCCCCCCCGATCAGGGAGCGGGAGACAGTCGTGTCATTCAGTAGAGGCCAGCGAATAGCCGATTTCGCAGAAACGAACATAACACAAAAAG